>VGEN01000158.1 GCA_016869285.1 Alphaproteobacteria bacterium | reverse complement strand
CGGTCCTCATAGGTAACTCGCCGGTATCGGCTCATCAGTAACCTCTCGTGAGTGCAAGAGGTTACCCCTTCGCCCTTCCATAAAATTATGCACTGGCTACTTGAATCCGCGTTCGGCTTCGGCCAGCGTCTGCTTCCACGAACTCAGGGGAGGCAACCCGTGACTAGGTTCGGTATCCCGCAGAGGAGGGCGTCCCCTGGTCGACATCGGTCAGGCCGAGCCCCACGGCTCGCCGCGATCCTGTTCCTTGTCGCCGGCTGCGCCGATCAGCGCCTGACGTTTCCTTCCTCGGTGCTCAGTCCTAGCCTGCCGGCCAAGACAGTCGTTCCGGAGGCGCCAGTTGTTGCGCTCAGGCAGGATCGGCTCGAGGTCGCCCCGGCGCCGCGGCGTCCTCCTCTGACAAGGACTGCCCTCCCGGTCGAGCCATCCAGGCTGCGCCTCGGCGAGGGGCTGGTCAGCGGCAGCTTCGACCAGATGCCACTGAACGCGTTCATCAACGCCGCGCTCGGCGACATCCTCAAGCTTGGCTACCAAGTCGATCCCGCTCTGGCACAGCGTGCGGATGTTGTCACCCTGCGCGCCGAGCCGCAATCTCCGCAGCGGTTTTTTGAGCTCGTCCGGCAAGTCCTGGCGAACTACGGCATCGCGATCACCGAGCGTGCCGGCGCGGTTTTCGTCGGCCCGAGCGCGACATTGGCCCAGCAGGTGCCGGCGGTCATCCGGTCGCGCAGTCAGGCCGACGTGCCGGTCGGGCTGCGGCCGGTGTTTCAGCATGTCGACCTCCTGCATGTACGCCCGTCGACGATAGCGACCATTCTTGGCGAAGCCTTGGGCGGGCGGGTGCGCACGGTTGCGGCCCCGACGGGCAACGCGGTCTTGCTGATGGGCTTGCCCGACGACATCCGCGTCGCGCTCGGTACTGTTCAGCTGTTCGACCAGCCGGCGCTCGCCAACCGCGCCTCGGTTCGCGTGCGCCCGGCCTATTGGACGGTCGAGCGGCTGGCGGCCAAGCTTACCGAGGTGCTGCGCAGCGAAGGCTATGATGTCGGCAATCGCATCGACGCGGCCGGCCTCATCCAAATGATCCCGGTCGAAACGCTGAACACCTTGATCGTGCTCGCCGCCGATCAAGCGACGCTAGGGCATGTACTCGACTGGGCCACCGAGCTCGATCAGCCGGCCCAGGTGGCCGGCGCCAACACGATCTTCTACTACGCGGTCCGCAACACCAAGGCCGAGAATATTGCGCCCCTCCTCAACATCATCGACCAGGGCGTAGCGGCTCCGGGCAAGCCGGGCGCTCCTTCTCCCCCTGCCGCAGCGCCGATGGCTCCCGCAGAACCCGGCGGACCGCCCCCAGGCTCGGCAACGCTCGCTCCGGGCGCCGGGATTGCAGCAGCTCGCGCAGCTTCCGCCACCCAGCGGATCGTCGTGGATCCCGGCCGCAACGCCATCATTTTCAAAGGATCGGCCGAAGAGTTTTCCCAGATCAAGGCCCTGCTCGATAGCCTGGACCAGCCGGTGCGCGAGGCCCTGATCGAGGTTACCGTCGCCGAGATGCGGCTTTCCGACCAGCTCAACTTCGGCATCGAATGGGCAATCCGCAACGCCGGCATCGACGGCAGCAAGTTCAACTTCGGCACGCTTGGCGGGCTCGGTATCGGGTCTTCCGGCTTCAACTTCGCTGTCCTCAACGAGGCCGCCCAGACGCGCGCGCTGCTCAACCTCTTCGCCAGGGACGAGAACTTCTCAATCCTCTCGAGCCCCAGACTCCTGGCCAAGAGCGGCAGCGAAGCGCGCATCCAGGTCGGCACCGAGGTGCCGATCCTCACCAGCCAGCAGACTGCCCAAACGCCCGTTGGCGGCAATCCCTCAATAATCCAGTCGATTCAGTATCGCTCGACCGGGGTGCTGCTCTCGGTCAAGCCGGTGATCCACGCCGGCGACCGCATCGACCTCGAGGTGAGCCAGGAGGTCAGCGAGGCCACCGCCAATACAACGTCACAGATTAATTCTCCTCAGATCACAAATCGTAAGGTTGCGACCCAGCTGACGCTCAAGGACGGGGCCACCGTGATCCTGGGCGGCCTCATCTCCGAGAACCGCGATCTTTCCGAAAGCGGCATCCCTGTTCTGAAGAACCTGCCAGGACTGGGGCCTTTGTTCCGCTCGCAGACCACCGGCAACCGCAAGACCGAGCTAATCATCCTGATTACGCCTTACATCATCGATTCCGACGAGCAGGCGCGGACGATCACCGACGGGTTCCGCCAGCGCTTCCCGTCAGCGCTGCGCTAAGAGCGGCTCCCGTTAGCGTCCGGGTCGAAACAGGAAGATCTGGATCGCATCACCCTCGCCGTTAGGGCGGCCAGCTTCGACCTGCGCAGGCTCGACCCGGATCACCATCCGTCCGTCGGGCAGGCTCTCCCCGGGACGGAGGAAAAGGAATTTCGGTCGCGGCGTTCCCGGCGGCTGCATCTGGACGATCGCGGACAGACCCTCGCCCCAGTCGGCTGTACCGACGATCCGCCAGGGGCCGATCTGGGCCGGCATTGGCACTGTTGTTGACCGGGAGGATTCGGGGACGCCCGCCGCCACGCCGGCCCGCATATCCGGCCGACCGAAGGTGTTGCTCTGGGCCAAGAACCGGGCCGCGGCCAACCCGTCTGAGGGGGCCCAGTCGAGCGGCGTCCAGAGCTGCTTCCGGGCCGCCACTGCCACGCCTGGCTCCGGCAGCGGCCGGCTCCAGCCCAAGATCGCGGCCAGCGCCAGCGCCAGGAGTCCCAGCGCGCCCAGGCGAAGATCGTCGCTGCTCATCTCAAGACTGCCCCTGCATCTGCCCCGAGCGCTGCGCTGCGCCGTCGACGCAGGCGCCCTCGGTCGGCGGCCCGTGATAGGTGACCATCGTCATGTCGACACGGGCAAGGGGCTGGCGGACGATGCGGAGACTCCTTACCTGGAGGATGCGATCGGTCGCGGCGAGCTTGACGAGGAAGGCTGAGAGCGGTTGAAGTGCGAAGTCGCCGCTTATGGTGACGCCGAGCCCGCGCATGCCCAGGACCGGAGCCGGATCGCGGTCTACCCGGATCTGCGGCCGGCCGAACCCGCTCTCGCGCGCGACTCTGGACAGCGCCTCTTGTAAGTCGGCCTGGGCCTGCCCCTCGGTCTCTGCCGTCCACAGGCGCTTGAGCAGGCGCGCCTTCAATGCCTCGGCCTCAATGAGGCGCGCGTCCCATTCGGGCTCGCCGGCAAGCCCGCTCACGCGCCGGATCTCGAGTTCGGCATCGGCCAGCCTCTGGCCGGCCGCATCGACCGACTCAAAGAGGCTAATCAGCCCATAGCCCCAGATGA
Organism: Alphaproteobacteria bacterium; assembly: GCA_016869285.1. GTDB lineage: Bacteria > Pseudomonadota > Alphaproteobacteria > SHVZ01 > SHVZ01 > SHVZ01. Next base: position 6,849 of record VGEN01000158.1, on the reverse strand, counting down.
GGAGGAGGATCGCGGCGAGCCCGATTTGCACCCGAGGATTGGCCTTGGTCTCGCGCCGCATGGCCCCGATCGCAGCCGTCAGGCGCCGGAGGCCGCCCGAATGCCTTAATCCGCTCGCGGTCATGACCATTGCGGCCTCAGCTTCGCCCGGATCATCAAGATCTTGCCGTCCCCCTGCGGCTCGGCCCGCACCTGCTCGAAAATTTTCAGAGCCTCAAACAGACGCACGTACTGCGAGGAGTCGAGCGGGTTCTGATGAGTCACGGTGAAGCGCAGCTCGCCGTTCTGGAAAGACCAGTCGCCGAGCGCGGTGCCGTTCGGCAGCAGCTGGCCGCCGACTGTGGCGAGAAGCGAGAGCTGGTCGGGGTAGGGATCGAGCAGAAGCAGCGCCCGTACGCATTCCATCGCCGTCTGCGCGCTCAGCCGCGCCCGCATCACCGGACCGGCCCTTTGGCGGAGGTCGGCGAGCGTCGCCTCGGCCTGAACCGTCTTGAGCTTGATTTGGGCGAGCGCAGCCCCCTCGTAGACAAGAGGCAGCGCCAGCACAACGAGCGCCGCCGCCATGAGGCGGGCCCGCCCGGCTTCGTTGACGACGGCAAGCCAGCGCCGCCGGGTCCGAGGCCAGGGAAAACCGCGGAAGGAAACTGGCTCGGGCTCGGGCATGGTCGCCGACTGCCTTGCCGCGGGCAGCGAAGCAGCGCGCTGGAAAAAGCGCCATTCCTCCGGAGGCGGCGCCGTTTGCCACCAGCGGCTGGCGACAAGCTGTCCCTCCTGCCAAGCCTGCCCCTCGAAGCCCTCGATGCCGGCGACGACGCGCGTGCCTTCCGCCAGAGGCTCGGCCAGCGCGGTTTCTGGCAGTACGGAGACTCGGCTCGGATCGAGGCCCTGACCTCGCATCGCTTCCTCGACCTTGGCCTGATCCCAGATCCATACCCCCGCCTCGGCCTCGGCCCAGTCGATCAGCATGCCGAACACGGCATACGGTGACCATTCCAGGACCTTGAGTCGAAGGGCGGCCTCGCGCCTGGCCAGAGAGAGCTCCTTCGGCACCGAGAAGCGGGCATAGAGGCAGAGGGCGCGGCTCAGCACCCATACCCGTTTGCCGGATCCAGGTTCGGGCGGCGTGACGCCGTCACCGCGATGCCAGTAGCGTCGCTGGGTCCGGAAATTCAGGAGTCGGGTCGCTCGGGGCAACGCCATCCTCGGCAACAGACGTCAGCTCCAGTTGGTAGTCAATACGCCAGGGCGCCTCATTCGAGGTCGGCGTCAGCTGGAACAAGAGCTGCACCCGCCGCCCTCCCGGACGGAGGATGAAGGTCGCTCGGAAGACGTCGGAGGGAAAAGGAACAAAGCGTAGCGGATCGGTGAATTCAGGGAGCGTTCCGGACCTGACCAGGGTCTCCGGCGTGATCAGCGGCGTCTTGCGACGGAGCGCGACCGTCTGCAGCGCCACTTCAGGGGTCATGCCGGCGGCGACCTCCAGCACCAGCGCCGGCGCAGTGTTGAGGTTGTACCCGACAACCGAGGATGCGATGGCCACCTCGGCCAGCGCGCTCCTGTTCCACAAGACCGCCTCGGCGCCCCATCCTAAGACCCGTCGCGCCTCCCATACCGTGCGCATTGGCGCGTTCGCCGGCGGAGGCAGTCTCTCGCGCCGATAGTCCTCGCGCTCAGCGCCATTCGGACGAGTCAGGTCATCGAAATCGACATAGTCTTGGAGCTTAGCGACCAGGGGATCGAGCCTCTCCTGGTCGATGCCGAGTCGACTCAAGAGTCGCATCAGCTCGTCTCGGGTCGCCCGGTTGAGGTTGACCAGGCCGCGGGCGTCCTGAATGCGAAGCTCCACACTACGTCCGAGCCGATAGGGCCGATCGTCGAGCGCGATGAAGGCTTCGCCGAGGGCGCTCGAGCCAAAAGGCTGCGACATCGCCAGCTGACCGATCTGACGAAGGCCTGAAAGGGACGTCGCGACCTCGAGACCCCGTCCGCTCAAGGGTTGGACCAGAAAAGCGTAGAAAAGGCCGGCCTTGGCGTCAGCGAGCGCAATCTCCTCCTGGACACGCTGGCGCAAAAGCCGCGCCTCCTCGGTCGAGCGTCCGACCCAAAGCGTCAGCAGGCTCGCGGCCGACGCCAGAAAGGCTACCAGCCACAGCGTTGCCGCCAGCGCGTACCCTCCCTCGCGTTTGCTCCCCGTCACCGGATCGCCTGCGACAGGCTGTTGATCCCCTGGCGCGGCAGCCGCGAGCCGAAAACCGAGGCGGCGACGGACCGGCTCCCGGCACCGCTACCGCCCTCGAGGCGGACGAAGCGCGGTAGCTGCGCTTGATCGTGCGAGCCCATCTGGCCCAAGGGCACGACACCGAATCGCGGCGGCGGCCATTCGCTCCGCCACTCGCCATCCGGCCCGGCATAGAGAAATCGCGCACTGGCGGCAGCCCAGGACGCGATCTCCCGCCAGGTACCGTCGCCGCCGCGATAGAAGAGCCGCGTGGCGCCGCTTGCTGCATCCGGAGAGAGCCGCCAGCCGAACGGCGTAGCGCCCCCTGCCGGCAGGTCGATCGGCTTCAAGGTGAGCCCGCTCATCTCGCTCGCGCTGCCGCGGAAGGCATCGGGCGCGTCGGCAAGATCAGGCTGGAGCGCTGCGACGGAGCTGCGGAACCAGGAGCCGACCATGATCTCGTCGAGTGCACCGTCAAGGTGACGCGCGAGTCGAACGCGGAGATCAGCGATCCGGGCCAGGCCCTCGAAAACAACCGTCACCAGCAGCGCGGTCAGCACCAGCACCACCAGCATTTCGATCAAGGTGAAGCCACCTTCGCCCGTTCTAGCCCGCCGCATGTCTACCTCTGCGGCAGACCGAGAGGCAGGAACTCGCGCAGGCGCTTGTAGCCCACCACCCGGATCGCCACTTGGCTCCTGACCTGGGATCCTTCGAGAATCTCTCCGGTCACCTCGTAGAGGGCAGCCTGGTAAGAACCGAGCCCACGCGGATAGGCCATGACGTCCGTCGCCGGCACCAGCTCCTGGCTCCGCCAGCGGATAAGGTAAGGACCGAAGGGATCCTCGCCAGACGGCCGCTCCATTGGGTTGAGGCCGGAAAGAAAGGCGATCGCCGAGAGATTGGTCGCGCTCGCCCGATTGATCTCCGCCGCGCGGTGGAGACCGTCGAGCGAGCGGCTGAAGAAGACGGAGAGCGGCATGATCGTCGCTGCGAGGAGTGTAATCGCGACGATCGCCTCCAGCAGCGTGAAGCCAGCGCTGCTCCGGACCTCGGTCACTTGAGCCGGCATCTCGGGGGCTCCAGCCTGAGGCGTCGGATGATGTCACCGGCCTGGATCACCGCCTCACCGCCGCTGCAAACGCCGTCGGGGCGGAACAGGATCGACGGCTCGACCATCACTCGCCAACCCTCCGGCAGGGTGGGCCGGACCGCTTCGTCCGATGCGCCTGTCGGTTCCGAAACTGGTGGCGATACGTGCGTGGATTGCGCAGATCCCAGAGTTGGCGGCGGCCAAGTCGAAAGGCGCAGGGCTTTGCCTTCGAGATAGGCCCGCCCGCTCAAGGAGGCGATCTCACGCTCTATTCGGTCCTGGTCAAGCCAGAACAGGAAGCTGAGATAAAGTCGATCCAAGCGCGGCAGGACCAGCGAGACGAGAAGTCCAAGGAGCACTAGGGCCAGCAAGAGCTCGAGCAAGCTGAAGCCGTCAGCCTCCCTCCTCTGCACGCCGCTCATCCCGAGACCGGCGGGTAGCCGATATAGCCATTGGCGCCAGAGGTGCGGCCGCCAGGCCCGAAGCTGAACAGCGCGAACGGGTCAGGGGCTCGACCGCGCGGATCGTACTGATAGGGATTACCCCAGGGATCGACCGGCACCTGGCCGTCAAGGTAGGGCCCGCGCCAGCGCTGGCGCGCGAGCCCATCGGTCGGCGGGCTCACTAAAATCTGTAGCCCCTCCTCGGCCGAAGGAAAGCGTCCGAGATCGAGCCGCATTGTCTCGAGCGCACCCTTGAGCATGCGGATCTGGGTCTCGGCCGTTGTCACCTTGGCGCGGTCGAGCTGGGAAAAGAGCCTAGGCCCGACCAGACCTGCCAAGAGCCCGATGATAACCAGCACCACCAGGATCTCGAGCAGCGTAAAACCGCGCGCGAGACGAGCCGAGACAGTCAGCTTCACCGGGGAGACGGCGGATCGGAGAGGGTGGACGAGGGGAACGAGAGCAGTCATAGAGTGATCTGGTTCACGCTGGTGATGGCAAGGATGATAGCGGTGATAAAAACACCAATGACGCCGCCAATCATCAGGATCGCAGCCGGTTCGATCAGCAACAACACCCGCTTCAGACGATCTCGGCTGGTACGCTCGTGCAGGTTTGCAAGCGAGGTCAGCATCTTCGGCAGCTGGCCAGCGCGCTCGCCGACCCGGATCAGATTGAGGCTGGCAGCATCGAAGCTGGTGTGGTCGGCGAGCGCCCGCGACAACGCTTGGCCGCCCCGCACCACGCGCTCGACGTGCCCCATCTGCCGAACAAGCGGCGCACTCCGCAAGGCGCCGCGGGCGAGTTCGAGTGCGCGCATCAGCGCTACCCGGTTGGCGAGCAGCTTCGCCATCATTCCGGCCCAGCGGGCGATCTCCTGCTCGCCGAGCCAAGGGCCGATCACCGGCAGTCTCAAGCCTAGCTCGAACAGCTGCCGGCGCGCCTCTGGGCGCCTCAAGGCAAACACGATCATGCCGATGAACCCGCCAGCTATGAACAGGCTCATGAACAGGTTCTCGTTGACGAAAACACCGAGGCCAAGCACCCAGCGCGACAACGTCGGCAGCTCGCTCATCCTCCCTGAGAACATCGAGACGAAGCGCGGCACCACCGCCGTGAAGACGAAGAGAACCGCACTGATGCCGGCACAGACCAACACGATAGGATAGGTTAGCGCGTTCCTCAGCTCCTGGTCTACACGGTCCTCCGCCTCCATCTGGGCGGCCGCGTCCTTGAGCGCGGCCCCGAGCGTGCCAGTCTCTGACCCCGCTTCGATCAGCTGGAAGACATAAGGCGGCAGCTCCGGGAACCCGGCCTTGAGAGCGTCCAGGACCGAACGGCCCCGCTTGAGATGTCGGTCCATCTCAGTGAAGGCACGGGTCAAGGGGCCGTCGTCGCCGCGCTCGGCCAGCGTTGGCAGCGCCTCTGCCAGCGGCATTCCGGCCTCGACCAGCATGGCAAGCTCGCCAATGGCGAGCATGCGCTCGCGCACTCCGAGTGCCTTGACCCGGCCCTTGCGCGCCTTGACCTTGGCCGCGTCGAGGAGGATCGGGACTAAGCCCCGGCGCTTGAGCTCGCGGCTCGCCTCCCTAACGTCGCGCGCCTCGACCTCGCCCTTGAGCAGAGAGCCGTCAGGGCCGATCGCTTCGTAGCGAAAGCTCGTCATTTCTCTTCCTGGGTCGGCCGAGGCGGCCGATCCCAATGCCTTACTAGAGAGGAGGCGAGACTATACCCTGCCCTGGGTTCAAAAAAACTCGGATCCACAACGCGCTGCTCCGGTCGGACAGTCCCGTGAGCGCGCTTATCGCTGCGACCGCGGCTAGCGCTGCCGTCGGCCTGGCGGAGGGTCGAGCGTCTCCCGGATCGAGATGGCAGCGAGCGTCGACAACAGGGTCCTTAGGCCGTCAGTGCATTCGCCGTCATCAAGGCAAGGACACGCAGCCGCTATGCCCGTGGCGAAGGGTCTGCACTTGAACCTGCGCCACTGTCGCACGCTCTTCGGCCGAAGACGTCCGTAGCTGACGGTCCTCGCGACTTCTTCGGACTCGCACGCAGCCGGCTTCCTACGATGTAAGGAGACCGGGCCGGCACCGTAGCCAAGGATGCTCCTGACACGAGTCACCTGCAAATTTCCCGGGGCCAGCCGTCGGCTGCGGGTTGATCGCGCGGTGGGAACTGACGGAGCCTTCCGGACTTAACATGGTGCGTGAACCTGTTTGGCTCGAAAGAGCAACCTGACCCGCTCGGCCCTCCAAGGTCGGGCGGGCCTTTTTGCGTTCCGCCGAGTCATCCTTCTGCAACCGTGGTGTGGGGTCAGATGGCCGGTCGGTCCTAGAACCTGGCTGGCTTGCGTGGCTCACGCTTGGGCGGACACGCGGAGAGCCGTTGCGCCAACACAGCCTCCAGAATGCGACGGCAGGTGGCTTCACCCTGTCCGAGGGCTCCTGGTCCGATGAATTCCCTTAAGCGCTCGCGAGCGATCTTCTCGGCCGCCTCGCCATACTCCTCGATTAGCCAGCGAGCGGCTTCCCTAATACCCTTATCGTCGAGCGGGTTCATCTCTGATGAGACTCAACAAGCGCAAAAAACAGTCAACCCTCTACGTCAGTGGTTCGATGGAGGCGACGGATATCCGCCCATCATTTCAGACAAAAGCGCAAGAGTTTGGACATGGGGCGGCAGAAAACTAAGCAGGCCGAGACAAGGGCCCCATGTGGCCGAAAGTGTCGGCCTCGCCGATCTCGAGCGTACTAGGCCATCAACTCGTTTCGAAATCCGCATCGCCGGGATAACGTACAGAATCTTTCGCACTTTCGGGAATGGTGGCTTCTTCTAGAGTGAAGGAGCAAACGATGAGCAGTGAGACTGCGATGGGCCAGGTGATCCAGATCGACGAGGCACGGATCAGGGATCATCTGGGAGAGATGGTGCGCGGCACGGTCGAGGAGACGCTGAATGCACTCCTTGCGTCTGAGGCCGACCGTCTGTGCGGTGCGGGTCGCTATGAGCGCAGCGAAGCGCGGCAGGACAGGCGAGCCGGCAGCTACGATCGGACGCTGCAGACCAAGGCGGGAGACGTCAATCTCAAGATACCG
>VGEN01000157.1 GCA_016869285.1 Alphaproteobacteria bacterium | reverse complement strand
GCGCGCGCTGGCGCCGCCGTGGCCTCCGTCACACCCGGTTCCAGCCCATTATTTCCGTCCATGCTCTACCTCCGTCTTTACGATCGGTAGCGCAGTGCGCTGTCTCAGGAAACCGTGCCCCACCCCACGTGCTGTCGAGCATGTTGATCTTCGCCGTCGCGGGTTCGCTGATATTCGCCGCCTCGCACTCGATCGGCTCCCTGGTCGCCGGCCGCTTCCTGATCGGCCTCGGCTTCGCCGGCGGCATGGTCGGCTCGCTCGTCGTGCTCTCGCGCTGGCACTCGCCGTCGGGCTTCACTCAGGCAATGACGCTGCTGTTTGCGATGGCCAATGTCGGCAGTCTCCTCGCGACGCTGCCGCTCGCGGCGGCGAACGACTGGATCGGCTGGCGGACCACCTTCATCGTTCTCGGCATCGCGACCGGTGTCGTTGCGATCCTGTTCCTGCTCATCGTGCGTGACTCGCCGAATGAGAGTGCCGGGCACTCTTCTCGTCCGCAGACGCTGGGTGACTCGATCCGCGGCATGCGTGACGTCATCCGCGTTCCGGGTCTCCTCTATGTCATGCCGATGATCGGCATCGGCTATGCCTCGATCGTGACTATTGTCGGCCTCTGGGGCGGCCCCTATCTGCACGATGTCTACGGTCTCGACGGCGTAACGCGCGGCAACCTTCTGTCGATCATGGCGATCGCGCTCGTGCTCGGGACGCTCGCTTACGGCCCGATCCAGCGCTACGTCGGAGCCTTCCGCCCGGTGGTCGTTCTCGGCGGAGTCGCCTCGGCGGCGCTCATGCTTCTGCTCGCGACGGTAGCGACGGCCTCGCTCTGGACCACCATCATTCTCCTGGTCGCCATCTGCTTCATCGGTGCCTACAGCGTGATCCTGATGGCGCACGGCGTCGCTTTGGTTCCCCCGGAGCTCTCCGGCCGCGGGTCGACGACGCTGAACGCCGTGCTGATGGGCGGCACCGCGGCCCTGCAGATCGGTTCAGGAGAGGTGATTGGTCTGGTCCAAACCCTGAGCGGAAGCGTTGCTGCGGGTTACGCGTCATTCTTCCTGCTGTTGGGAGTTTTGACGCTGGTTGCGGCGATCATCTATCATCGGGTGCCGGAGCCGCTCTCCCGCCGGCAGACGGCGTCGGCGAGCGACAAGTGACGGCAAATCGTGCTCATTCCGCTGAAGCCAGCGACATCATCCCTGAGCAACGGAGAGGACCCATGTCAGTTCTGCGATCGACCCTTGGCGCCATTCTCGGGGCAGTGGCGCTTGCCGCTTTCGCCGCCGCTCCGGCGCTGGCTCAGCCGCTCGCCAAGCCCAAGGACCGACCGCTGCTCGAGGTGACCGGCAAGATCAAAGTCACCAATGACGGCGAAAAGGCGACCTTCGATCTGGCTCTGTTGGAGTCGATCGGCGTCGTGAAGACGAAGACGTCGACCGCCTGGACCGAGGGCACGCCGCAGTTCGAAGGCATCATGCTGAAGACGCTGCTTGAACGCCTTGGCGCGTCCGGCGACGCCGTCATCGCCGTCGCGCTAAACGACTACAAGGTCGAGATCCCGATCGCCGATTTCCAGCGCTATCCGGTGATCCTCGCCTATCGCATGAACGGCGAGCTCCTGAAAGTCCGCGAGAAGGGGCCGCTCTGGATCATCTACCCGCAGGACGACTTCCCCGTGCTCAAGAACAAGGAGACGCAGTCGAAGTGGGTCTGGCAGGTCAAGGAGCTGCGGGTGAAGTAGCGCCGCTCGTGCCGCTCGTGAGACTGACGTGTTGACGACGTCCGTTTCCGGCGGAATGGAGGAGGTACGCTGGCCCTTGATCAGGTACGGCGTGCTCGTCGTCTCCTTCTGCGCATTTCTCATCGGAGTCTTCTTCATCTTCCAGGGCTTGATCCAGCAGCGGGCATTGGTCGAGAAGGAAAGCCGCATCAGCATCTGGTTTGTCGCCCAGGCGAACATCGAGTTCCATCGCCTGATGGAGTCGCTGAAGGCCTTCGCTCTCCAGCCGACCAAAGACAGCGCCGACGACACCCAGGAGCGATTCGAGATCTTCTGGAGCCGCCTGCCGCCGATGCTGAGCGGCTCTCAGACGGCGGGCTTGCGCGAGCTGGAGGGCGTCGTGCCAGCGGTCCGCGCCATGGTCCGCACGCTCGAGGAAGTCGAGGCCGATGTCGGCCGACTGCAGGCGCTGTCGAAGGAGGTGCTCGAAAGCCTCGACGACCGGCTCGATGGCCTCAGGGCGCCGCTGCAGGATCTGATGCGGCACGCGCTCCTCTACGAGTCGAACGAGGTCAGCGGCGCCCGACAGCGCCACAGCGAGCTCTACCTGCAGCTCCTCAGCCTGTTTGTTCTGACGCTCGCCGGAGGTCTCGCCGTCTTCGTCATGCTGTTCATCCAGACCGTGCGCACGCACCAGGCCGTGGTCGCTGCGGCCACGTCGGCCGAGGCGGCAATTGCGGCCCGGAACGAGCTCGAGCTCGCGATCAACAGCATCTCCGAAGGCTTCATCATCTACAATCCGGACGATACGGTCGCGCTGTTCAACAAGCGCTATGTCGAGCTGCACCCGTCGCAGGCCGAGGTCTTCGCCATCGGCGTCCACTTCCGCGACCTCCTGCTCGCCTCGGTCCGGAACGGTCTGCCGATTCCGACCGATCAGGTCGAGTCCTGGATCGAGGCCTGCCTGCGTCAGCGACGCGAGGCGGACTCGACCTTCGAGAGCGAACTCGCCGGCGGAAAGTGGCTGAAGATCAGCGAACGCCGTCTGAGCGACGGCCGCATCGTCGGCGTGCATACCGACATCACCGAGCTCAAGGAGCGCGAGCAACTCATCAATCAGAAATTGGCGCTGCTACAGACCACGCTCGATCATATGAAGCAGGGCATCGTCGTGTTCGACGGCTCCTTCTCGCTGCTGCTATTCAATGATCGCTACATCGAGGTCAACAAGTTCCCTGACGGCTTCGTTTATCCCCGGCGCAAGTACCACGACATTGCCCGCTTCGCCGCGCTGCGCGGCGATTTCGGTCCGGGCGAGCCGGATGCGCTCGTGGCGTCGCAGGCCGGTGCCATCTCGCAGCTCCTCCGCGACAAGAAGGGAAGCTTCCGTCAGCAACGCCGCCTTCCCGACGGCCGCGTGGTCGAGACCGTCGTCACCGCGCTTCCGACCGGCGGCTTCGTCAAGACCTACGAGGACATTACCGAGCGCGTGCGCTCGGAGGCCGAGCGCGCGCAGCTGAGCGAGAAGTACCACGCTGTGCAGAAGACCCAGGCGCTCGGTACGCTCGCCGGCGGCATCGCGCATGACTTCAACAACATCATCGGCAGCATCCTCGGCAATACCTCGCTCCTGATGATCGACACGCCGAAGGAGGACCCTGGCTACGAGCGGCTGCGCCAGATCATCGAGTCGGGCACACGCGCACGGGACCTCGTGCGTCAGATCCTCACCTACAGCCGAAACGCCGAGTCGGAGCGCAAGCCGCTCGAGCTTGGCGCCGTGGTCAAGGACAGCCTGACGATCGTCAATCCGCTGATGCCTTCCAACGTCTCGCTGAAGTTCGAGCGCATGGACGAGTGCCTGGTCGCGGGCGATGCAACTCAGATCCACCAGGTTCTGCTGAATCTCTGCCTCAACGCCGCGCAGGCGATCGGCAGCAAGGAGGGCCAGATCACAGTGTCGGTTCAGTCTGTGCAGGCGCGGGCCGGCGAAGGGCAGGACTCGGCTTTCCCCAAGTCGAGCTCGGCACGGAACCCGGTTCGCGGCCAGTCGGGCACGCTTGCCGACGGACGTTATGCTCGCATCGCGGTTCGCGACACCGGTGTCGGCATCGACGAAGAGACCATGCCGCGCATCTTCGAGCCGTTCTTCACGACCAAGGAGGTGGGTCAGGGAACCGGCCTCGGGCTAGCTGCCGTGCAGGGCATCGTCCGCAACCACGAAGGCGTCATCGCGATTGAGAGCGTGCTGGGTGCGGGGACCTCCTTTTCGGTCTACCTCCCGCTGATCGACGTCGCGGCGCTTCCCGCCAGGGAAGAGAAGCCGAGCACGCTGCCGATAGCCGGCAAGGAAAAGATCCTGCTCGTCGACGACGACCGCGCGCTCCTCGCCGTGACCAAGGACATCCTGATCCGGCTGGGATACTCGGTTGACGCGTTTGCCGAGCCGCTGCTTGCGCTCGCAGCCTTCCGCGAGAAGCCGGGTGATTGGGACCTCGTCATCACCGACCGCGCCATGCCGCGGGTGCCGGGTGAGGCTCTGGCGAAGGAGATGAAGAAGCTGCAGCCGAAGCTGCCGATCCTGATGCTGAGCGGCTTCATCTCGGCGGAGGAGGATGTCTCGCTTCGCAAGGCCGGAATAGACACCGTGATCAGCAAGCCGGTCCTGCCCGACGAGATCGGCGCGGCGGTCCGCTCGATCATCTCTTCGGCCAGGGCCACATCCTGATCCCTCGAAGCGGAGACGTTCCTCGCTCCTTTCGTTTGACTTGCGTCGAGCCTCTGCGCCGATGAGCCTTCGCATGCCGGCAGAGAAGGAAAGGCCGATGGCTGCAGCCAAGTCTCGTTCTCCCACCCGCCGCCGCGCTCCGCGCGTCAGGATCAGGTGCATTCGCTCGGTGCCGTTGTTCGGCGAGAGCCCGAAGGGCGGTTGGTCTGCCGAGATCAAGCCTGAGGACTCGATCCACGCGCTGATCGCGGTCCACACCGATGCCGGCGTCACGGGCTTCGGCAGCGTCTTCACCGATGCCCGCCTTGTCGCTGCGGCGCTCAAGGTGCTGGAGCCGCTTTATGCCGGCGAGGATGCGCTGCAGCCGGAGCGCGTTTCCGATAAGCTGCACCAGAACACTTTCTGGATGGGCCGCGGCGGGTCTCTCACGCACACGATCAGCGGTATCGACATCGCGCTCTGGGACATCCTTGGCAAGGTAACCGGCCTTTCCGTCAGCCGGCTCATCGGCGGCCGGCATCGCGAGCGCGTGCAGCCCTATTGCTCGCTCCTCATGGAGGAGCCGAAGAAGATGCGCGATGTCGTCGCCAAGTACCGCGGCAAAGGCTTCACCGCCTTCAAGATCGGTTGGGGACCGTTCGGGCGTGCGCTCGACCGCAAGCTGGACGAGGCGATCGTCAAGGCGGCGCGAGAGGCGGCGGGACCCAAGTCGAAGCTCTTCGTCGATGCGGGGGCCAGTGACGCCTATTGGCCGCACGGGCTGAAATGGGCGTTGCGTACCGCCGAGATGCTGAAAGATTTCGAGGTCGGCTGGTTCGAGGAGGCGCTCCGCCCCGATGCGATCGACGATTTTTGCGAGCTCCGGCGGCGGAGCCCCGTGCCGATCGCCGGCGGCGAGGTGCTGACCCGCCGCCAGGCTTTCATCCCCTGGCTTACACGCGGCGCTCTCGATATCGTCCAGCCCGACGTGACCAAAGTCGGCGGCATTTCCGAGCAGCGGCGGATCGCCTGGATCGCCTATGACTTCGGCGTCAAGTACATCGGCCACGGCTGGAACACCGCGCTCGGCGTCGCCGCCGACCTGCAGATGGCGACGGCCTTCCCCGAGACCGACTTGGTCGAGTTCATCGGCGGCAGCCCGTATGTCGATGGCATCACCGTTGAGCCCTTCACCCTCGACAAGGAGGGATGGCTTGAGATCCCCGACCGCCCCGGCCTTGGCGTCGAGATCGACCGCAAGAAGCTCGCCCGGTACACGGAGGACCCCGAACGCCTGTTCGATTGAGGCGGGGAGCCTGTAGAGTCGGGGCGCCTTGGTTCAGACCATTGAGAGCCGCCATGCCCCAGGACGCCATCGAGCTTACCGCCCCCGACATCTCCCGCTTCGCCCGGGGGACGCACGGCATCCCTTACGCCCACAGCTTCGACTCCGGCAAGCCCGGGCCGCATGTGATGGTGAACGCGCTGACCCATGGCAACGAGATCTGCGGGGCGATCGCGCTCGACAAGATCTTCTCGCTGGGGCTTCGGCCGAAGCAGGGCAGGATGACGCTCGCCTTCGTCAATGTCGGTGCCTATCGGCGTTTCGATCCGGCGAAACCGCACGCCTCGCGCTTCGTCGACGAGGATTTCAACCGCGTCTGGGTCGAGAGCCGGCTTGACGGATCGGAGCAGACCGCCGAGCTCAAGCGCGCCCGCGAGCTGAGGCCGGTCTTCGACCAGGTCGACTTCCTCCTCGATATCCACTCCATGGGCACGCGATCGACGGCGCTCACCATCGTCCATGGCCTTGAGAAGGAGCGGAAGCTCGCGCTCAAGGTCGGCGTGCCGCCCTGGATCGTTGCCGGCCAGGGGCACATACAGGGCAAGCGCCTGATCGAGTACACGCCCTTCAACGACCGCTCGAACGCGAAGACCGCCATTCTGGTCGAGTGCGGCCAGCATTGGGAGGCGAACGCGGCTCGCGTCGCGCTCGACACCGCGCTTCGTTTCCTCGGCGTCACGGGTGCGATCGACGACGAGACCGTGATGAAGCACGTCCACGAGAAGGCGCCGGAGCCGCAGAAGATGGTCGATGTCTCCGGCGGCTACACGGCGAAGACCTCGGAGTTCAGGTTCGTGAAGGAGTTCATCGGCCTCGAGCACTTCACTAAGGCGGGCTCGCCGATCGCCACCGACGGCGGCGAGACCGTCACCACGCCGCATGACGACTGCTACCTGATCATGCCGAACCACCGCGCGAAGAAGGGCGACCGCGCACTCCGCTTCGGCCGACCGAGCGCCTGAGCCATGGCGGTCGCGATCGACGAGCTGATCGGCCTCGACGGCTTCTCCCAGCCGGCCTTCACACCGGACGGATCGGCGCTTCTCTGCGTCGGCCCTGGCGACGGCCTCATGCAGGCCTGGCGCGTGCCGCTCGACGGCGGCTTGCCGCGCCGTCTCTCCTTCGTCAGAAACGAGCGCGTGATGCAGGCGCGGCTGTCGCCGGATGGATCGCAGGCGATCCTGTCCGTCGATGCCGGCGGCGACGAGCATGCGCAGCTTTGGCTCGTTCCAGCCGCCGGCGGTGAGGCGCGGCAGCTCACCGACGCACCTTCCGTCATCCATACCTTCGGCACCTGGACACCGGACGGGAAGGCGATCCTCTACGCCGCCAATGCCCGCGACCCGTCCCGCTTCGACCTGCATCGCATGGATCTCGCCAGCGGCAAGGTCGAGACCCTGCTCAAGGATGGCCAGACGCTGAGCACCGGCGGTGTGCAGCCGAACGGGAACCTGCTGCCGGTGATCGAGGATCTGTCGCACTTCAATACCGACATCAGCCTGCTCGATCTGCGCTCGGGCGAGCGCAAGCCGATCAGGATCGCCGAACGAACGGCGAAGTCCATGGCCTTCCGCTGGAGCAAGGACGGCAGCGCGCTCTACTTCTCGGCCGATGGCGAGCGCGATTTTCTGGGAATCGGCCGCTACCTCGTTGCCCATAGCCGGATCGATTGGCTGTACGCGCCGGAAGCCGATGTCGAGTCCCTGGCGTTGGCGCCGGATGGTCGTATCGCTGCAGTCGTCAACCGTGACGGATTCAGCCGGCTCGAGCTCCTGTCGGCCGACGGCAGGCCGATGCCGACCGCGATCGAGCCGGGCGGCGTCATCAGCGAGATCGCCTGGTCGCCGAACGGCGGGACGCTCGCCTATGCCTTCTCGACGCCGACCGCCGGAAGCCGCATCCGGCTCCTCGACGTAGCGGCAGGCACGGTGAGAAGCGTCATGGCCGACGAACCCGCCGGCCGGCTCGCCGGCGACCTGGTCGAGCCGGAGCTGGTGAGGTTTGCAAGCTTCGATGGCGTGCGGCTCTCGGGCTTCTTCTATCGCCCGCGCGGGGCGCCGCCGGCGCGGGGTTGGCCCGTGGCGATGATGGTGCATGGCGGGCCGGAGTGGCAGATGAAGGCCTTCCTCCGCTACGACGTGCAGAATCTGGTCGAGGCTGGCTACGCCGTGTTCACTCCGAATGTGCGGGGCTCGACCGGCTATGGACGGCGTTACGCAAGCCTTGACGACCGCGAGCGGCGCATGGACAGCGTGCGCGACCTTGAGGTTTGCGGGCGCTGGCTCAGGCGCCAGCCGGGCCTCGATCCGCAGCGCATGGCGATCCTCGGCGAAAGCTATGGCGGTTTCATGGTGCTCTCGGCCTTGGCTGAGCAGCCGGATCTCTGGCAGGCCGGCGTCGATGTCTTCGGCGTCGTGAACTTCGAAACGCTGCTGCGCAACACCGGTCCCTGGCGCCGCGACCACCGTGCCGCCGAGTATGGAGACCCGCTGGAAGACCCGGACCTGATGCGCTGGCTTTCCCCGATCAGCCGCGCCGGCCGCATCAAGGTGCCGCTCTTCGTCACCCATGGCGATCGCGACCCGCGCGTGCCGAAGAGCGAGTCGGACCAGATCGTCGCCTTCCTCAAGGGGCGCGGCGGCACAGTCGAGTACCAGGAACTAAAATACGAAGGGCACGGCTATCTGCGCGCGCACAACCGCCGCGCCGCCTATGACGGGATCAGGCGCTTCCTCGACCGCCACCTCGCCAAGAACGAGTAGGCGGCTACGCCGCCTTCCGCTGCGCCTGTTCCTTGAGGTAGGGGATCAGCGCCGCCGCGGTCTCCTCGGGCGCCTCGACCGGAATCGAATGGCCGACGCCCTCGAGCTCGACCAGCCGGCCGCGCGCACCCAGCTCCTCGGCCAGCATGCGGCCATTCGCCGGCACGGCTGCGACGTCGGCGAGGCCCTGGATGATCAGCACCGGCGCCTTGCCCGCCGTCCACCATTCGGCGATCGGCGTCGCCGAGGCGGCGGCGAGGCAGGTCTTCATGACTTCCTCGTTCCAGCCATCGAGCCAAAGCGTGACGTCGCGGCCCGGTCCGAAGGAGCGATGCGGAGCGCCTCGGCCTTCTGCTCGCGCGTCGCGGTCTTGTCCTTGCCGCGGTCGATCGCCGCCTGGATCTCGGGCGAGGGCGCGACCTTGCCGCTGGCGCCGAGGCAGACGACGGCCGCCGCGCGCTCGGGATAGAAAGCTGCAACGGCGCGCGCGACGCGGTTGCCGAAGGCGTGGCCGACCAGGAGCGCCTTGTCGCCGCCAGCCGCTTCGATCACCGTGACGACATCGGCGGCGAGATCGCGGAGCGTGATGCCTTCCATCTTCCCCTTGCTCTCGCCGATGCCGCGGGTCTCCGGCAGCACGACACGAAACCCGGCCTTGGCGACCGAGCGGGCGAGCGGCACCACGTCGTCGGGCCCGCGGCCGAGGCCGGGCATCATGATCACCAGCGGGCCGGCGCCGAGCGCGAGAGCCCTTATCCGCGCCTCGCCGTTGGAGGCGCGGAGAGTCTGGAAGTCGTTCATTGTCGGTTCAGCTCTTGTCGATGTTCCAGAAGACCAGCGTGCCGGCACGGACCACGCCGGTCACGTTCTTGCGCCATAGGAAGGGCTGCTTGAACTGGCCGAGCGGCACATAAGGGATCACTTCCCAGAGCCGCTTGTGCATCTGCTCGACCAGCGCCTTCTGCTTAGCCGGGTCGCCTTCCTTCATGTACTGGTCGCGCATCCTCTCGACCACTTCGTCGCAGGGCCAGCCGACGAAGTTCTTGCCGTCGCAGGTCATGATCGTCGATGGGCTGGTGATCGGGCTCGCCAGATGCGCGCCGTTGGCCGTGGTGTGGAAGATGTTCCAGCCGCCCTGCTCGGGCGCGTCCTTCTTGGCCCGGCGGCCGGCGACGCTGCCCCAGTCAGTCATCTGCAGCTCGACATTGAAGCCGATGGACTTCATCTTTTCGGCGGTCAGCAGGCTCATCGCGTTGTAGGCGGGGATGTCGGCGCCGCCGATGATGATGAGCTTGCGCCCGTCATAGCCGGATTCCTTGACCAGCTGGCGGGCGAGCTCGATGTTGGGCTTGCGGAAATTGTCCGAACCCGCCTCGGTGCCGTTCGGCGTGCCGCAGACCCAGAAGGCGTAGCACTCGATCCACCACTTCCTGTCGCCATAGGCGGCGGTCATGTAGTCGACTTGGTTGCTCATGTGGGCGAGCGCGAGCCTGGCCTTCACGTTGTTGAAGGGCGGGTGCAGGTGGTTCGTAAGCGGTGGGCTGACCCCACGATCATAACGGCTTGACGTGTTCAGTGCGCCGCAGCGCTGCGATGCGAGGCGGTGCCGGCGGCCCAGTTCCAGGGCATGAGTTCATCCAGGCGCGAGGCGGGCCAGAGATTGACGAGCTTGGTCAGGACGTCGGCGAAGTAGGCCTGGGGATCGACGCCGTTGAGCTTGGCGGTCTCGACCAGCGAGGCGATGGAGGCCCAGTTGGCTGCGCCTTCGTCGTGACCGGCGAAGAGAGCGTTCTTCCTGCTGAGCGCGATCGGTCTCATCGAACGCTCGACCGCATT
>VGEN01000156.1 GCA_016869285.1 Alphaproteobacteria bacterium | reverse complement strand
TGCTGGGTAGGTTCCCACGCGTTACTCACCCGTTCGCCACTCCCCTTGCGGGGCGTTCGACTTGCATGTGTTAGGCATGCCGCCAGCGTTCGTTCTGAGCCAGGATCAAACTCTCAGGTTGATCGAAACATCCCTAAGCCGAAGCCTCGGAACGTCCCTCAAGGAGCCATTTCCTGTCTTTAAAACGCGTCAGAGACACGCAAGACCGGACTTGGCCCTAAAGGCCCGCCGCCCACGCATCCCTTCCTTAACTATCTACTTGTCAAAGAACGAGCCGGCGCCGAAGGCTTTCACCTAAAGCGCCGGGAGAGGCGCGGCTTATACGCTCGCCTCTGGGGGACGTCAAACCGATTTTCGGCCCTGTGGAAAAAGAACCTGTAGCGGTTCCAACCACGCCGAAGCCACAGCATGTGGGGGCTTCGAACCGCGACGCCAAGGCATCGACTGCCGCAGCGCCGCGATTCGATCCGGCCGTCTTCAATCGGCCGCTTCCGCCACCTTGCCGGCGATGGTGAGGCCTTCCTTCCCGGCCGAGACCGGGACCGTGTCGCCGTCGCTGACCTCGCCGGCGAGGATCATCTGCGCCAGCGGATTCTGAAGCTGGCGCTGGATCACGCGCTTCAACGGACGCGCGCCGTAGACCGGGTCGTAGCCGGCATCGCCGAGCCACGCCTTGGCCGAGGCATCGACCTTGAGCGCGACCTTGCGATCGGCCAGCAGCTTGTCGAGCCGCTTGAGCTGGATCTCGACGATCGAGCCCATATCGGCGCGCGTGAGCCGCCGGAACAGCAGGATCTCGTCGAGCCGGTTCAGGAACTCGGGCCTGAACGAGCGCCGCACGATTTCCATGACGCCGTCGCGCGCCGCCTCCGACGGTTCCTCGTCGCCGAGGCTGGCCAGGATCTCGCTGCCGAGATTGGATGTCAGCACGATCAGCGTATTGCGGAAGTCGACCGTGCGCCCCTGGCCGTCGGTCAGGCGCCCGTCGTCGAGAACCTGCAGCAGCACGTTGAAAACGTCCGGATGCGCCTTCTCGACCTCGTCGAACAGCACGACCTGATAAGGCCGCCGCCGAACCGCCTCGGTCAGCGCGCCGCCCTCGTCATAGCCGACATAGCCCGGAGGCGCACCGATCAGACGGCTGACGGCGTGCTTCTCCATGTATTCGGACATGTCGATGCGGACCATGGCGTGCTCGTCGTCGAACAGGAATTCGGCGAGCGCCTTGGTGAGCTCGGTCTTGCCGACGCCGGTGGGCCCTAAGAACAGGAACGAGCCCATCGGGCGGTTCGGGTCCTGCAGTCCGGCACGGGCGCGGCGCACTGCGTTCGATACCGCAATCACCGCCTCATCCTGGCCGATGACGCGCGAGCGAATCCGCTCTTCCATCTTCAGCAGCTTCTCGCGCTCGCCGGTCAGCATCTTGTCGACCGGGATGCCGGTCCAGCGCGAGACGACCTGGGCCACATGATTGTCGGTCACCGCCTCGTTGACGAGGTGGCGCCTGCCGTCGCCGGGTCCTTCCAGCTTCTTCTCGAGGCCGGGGATGACACCGTATTTAAGCTCGCCCGCACGCGCGAGGTCGCCCTTGCGCTGCGCGATCTCAAGCTCGCTGCGCGCCTGGTCGAGCTGCTCCTTGACCTTCTGCGTACCGGCGAGCCGGTCCTTCTCCGCCTTCCATTCGGTGGTGAGGTCCTCGCTCTTACCTTCAAGATCGGCGAGCTCATCCTCGAGCTTCTCGAGACGGTCGCGCGAGGCTTTGTCGCTTTCGCGCTTGAGCGCCTCGCGTTCGATCTTGAGCTGGATGATGCGGCGGTCGAGCTCGTCCAGATCCTCGGGCTTGGAATCGACTTCCATGCGCAGCCGGCTTCCCGCCTCATCGACGAGGTCGATCGCCTTGTCGGGCAGGAAGCGGTCGGCGATGTAGCGATGCGAGAGCGTCGCCGCGGCGACGATCGCCGAGTCGGTGATGCGCACGCCGTGGTGCAGCTCGTACTTCTCCTTCAAGCCGCGCAGGATCGAGATCGTGTCCTCGACCGTCGGCTCGGCGACGAAGACCGGCTGGAAGCGCCTGGCCAGAGCCGCGTCCTTCTCGATGTGCTTGCGGTATTCATCCAACGTGGTCGCACCGACGCAATGCAGCTCGCCGCGTGCAAGAGCCGGCTTTAGCATGTTGGAGGCGTCCATTGCGCCGTCCGCCTTGCCGGCGCCGACCAGCGTGTGCAGCTCGTCGATGAAGAGGATGATCTCGCCGGCGGCCGAGGAAATCTCCTGCAGCACCGCCTTCAGACGCTCCTCGAACTCGCCGCGATACTTGGCGCCGGCGATCAGCGCGCCGAGATCGAGCGAAAGGAGGCTCTTGTTCTTGAGGCTCTCCGGCACATCGCCATTGACGATGCGGAGCGCAAGGCCCTCGACGATGGCGGTCTTGCCGACGCCGGGCTCGCCGATCAGCACCGGGTTGTTCTTGGTCCGGCGCGACAGCACCTGGATGGTGCGACGGATCTCCTCGTCGCGGCCGATGACCGGATCCAGCTTGCCGTCGCGCGCCACCTGCGTCAGGTCGCGTGCGTATTTCTTGAGCGCATCGTAGCCGGACTCGGCGCCGGCCGTGTCGGCCTTCCGGCCCTTGCGGATGTCGTTGATGGCGCTGTTGAGCTTCTGCGCCGTGAGCCCCGCCTCCTTGAGGATGCGCTGCGAGGGTGTGCCCTCCGCCATCAGGAGCGCCAGCAGCAGACGCTCGACCGTGACGAAGCTGTCGCCGCTCTTCTCGGCGATCTGGGTCGCCTGCTCGAAGAGTCGCGCCGTCTCGGGCGCTAGGTAGAGCTGGCCCGCGCCGGTCCCTTTGACCTGCGGGATCTTTGCGAGCTCGGCCTCGACGCCCTGCTTGATGCGGTCGACATCGGCGCCCGCCGCCTTGGCAAGGCCGGCGGCCATGCCTTCCTTGTCGTCGATGATGACCTTGAGCAAATGCTCAGGCGCGAAGCGCTGATGATCGCGGGCGAGCGCCATCGACTGGCCCGCCTGGACGAAGCCTTTGACGCGGTCGCTTAGCTTTTCGAAATCCATACGAGCCCTCCTTAAGCCGTCCGATATTCAGCCCGGCTGCCTCCGGCCACCCTGGGGTGCACCGGCCTTCTAAAGATATGGGCAGCGCTCAAAACCCACGCAAGAGGAGGGGCTTGCGAGGCGTACGGTAAAGCTCCATGCTGCGCTGCAACATGACTGATGCCCGCTCTCGCCGCGTCGCCGCGCTCTATCGTTTCCCGGTGAAGGGCCTGACTGGAGAAGCGCTGGACGCGGTCCGGCCCGTTTCCGGCAGCGGCTTTCCCGAGGATCGCCGCTTCGCGATCGCGCTCGGCACCACTGCCTATGATCAGACCGAGCCAGCCTGGCTGCCGAAGGCATCCTTCTTCCAGCTTGCGCGCCATGAGCGCCTGGCGCTGCTCGAGAGCCGCTTCGACTCCGAGAGCGGGATGCTGACGCTGTCTCGTGGCGGCAGGCCGGTGGCGCATGGCAAGGCGACTGAACCCCAAGGACGCGCCATCATCGGCGAGTTCCTCGCGGCGTTCCTTGACGCAGGTCAAGGCCGTCCGAAGCTGGTCGAAGGTCCGTCGATCGGGCTCGCCGATTGCGGCGAGGCGCTGGTCTCGATCATCGGCGAAGCCAGCATCGCCGATCTCGCGCGCGTCGTCGGCAAGCCGGTCGAGCGGCTGCGCTTCCGCGCCAACATCTACCTCGGCGGCACCAAGCCCTGGGAAGAGCTCGGCTGGATCGGGCGTGATGTGACCCTCGGTACGGCAAGGCTGAAAATCGTCGATCGCATCGGCCGCTGCGCCGCGACCAATGTCGACCCCACGACGGCGGAGCGCGACATGAACCTGCCGCTCGCGCTGCAGCGCGCCTTTCATCACGCCGACATGGGTGTCTATGCGCAGGTAATCGAAGGAGGGCAAATCGCCGTCGGCGATCACCTTCACATCACCCCGACATGAAACCGGACGCCGTCGGCATCCGGATCATCTAAGCGTCAGCCTACCGGCTCGTGCGGCGGCGGAGCGACGAGAGGCTGGCCGTTCGTGTCCGTGTTCTCGTCGTAGTCAGTCCCCGACATCGGATCGCGCGAGCCATGGCTCGGCAGGCTGTTGGTCTGCAAGGGCGGCTGCGGACCGCCGTTCGGGAAGGCACCGCCCGGCTGCTGGCCCGGCTGCCCGCCCTGCGCCTGGGTGTTGGCGAGGTCGGCGGCGATGATCCGATAGTAGTGCTCGGCGTGCTGGAAATAGTTCTCGGCGGCCACACGGTCGCCGGAGGACTGGGCATCGCGCGCGAGCTGCAGATACTTCTCGTGCACCTGATAGGCGTTGCCGCGAATGCGGACGTCCGGCCCGTTCGAGTCGAAGGTCTGCAGCCTCAGCGGCAGATGATGCTTGCGCTGGCCGGGCATGCCGCCGTTGCCGCCGCGTCCGCGCGACCTCTTCGGGTGTGGTCCTTGTCTCATGGCGTCTTGCGTTCACCCTATTGCGTGTCTAGCCGAGCTGGTCGCGCACACCGGCCGCAGATCCGCTTCAGCGGGCTTGTCTTTGCGCGGCATTGGTTCGGTTGTCGGGCGCCCCCCTTGGGCGCGCGAGCCCTGGGCTCGACGACATGGTCACCCTAGTGGGGATTGCCACAATTTCCAAACGAAATTTTCACCCGTCGGATTTGCCGAGCACGAGACATCTCTCCACGCCGGCTAGGTCCCGACGCCGATCGATCTCCGTGAGTCCGGTCGCGCACATCAGCCTGGCGATCTCCTCAGCCAGGCCCTTACCGAGCTCGATTACCGCGAAGCCCTTCGGCGCAAGCAGGCGCGCGATCGCGGGTGCGAGCGCACGATATGCATCCAGCCCATCCTCGCCGCCGTCCAGCGCACGTCGCGGATCGTAGGCCGAGACTTCCGGTGCCAAGCCGGGGATTTCGCGCGACGGAATGTAGGGCGGGTTGCTCAGGATCAGATCGAACGGACCGCTGAGACCCTGACCCCAGTCTCCATTCTGAAAATGAGCGCGGCCGGCAAGATCGAGCGTGCGCGCGTTGGCGCGGCCGACCGCGACGGCGTCTTCTGCGATGTCGATGCCGATCCCGGTCCAGCTCGGGCGCTCGCTCAGCACGGCCAGCAGAAGACAGCCGGTGCCGCTGCCGAGATCGAGGACGCGTCGTGGCGGCTCCGGCGCGAACTGCGCCAACGCGGCTTCGACCAGGGCTTCGCTGTCGGGTCTCGGATCGAGCGTCGCCAGCGTGATGGCGAAGTCGAGGCTCCAGAACTCGCGCCTGCCGACGATGCGGCTGACCGGCTCGCACCGGCAGCGCCGGTCGACGAACCCGTTGAAGGCCGCTTCGGTCTCCGGCGCGAGCGCGCGCTCGGGCTCCAGCAACACGGCCGAGGCCGACATCCCGGCGACCGAGGCGAGCAAAAGTCGCGCATCGAGACGCGCAGCCTCGATGCCCGCCGCGGCAAGCCGCCTTGTGGCCAGCGCCAGCGCCTCGCCGATGGTCATTCGAGGGACGCGAGCCGCGCGGCTTCGTCTTCCGTCGTCAGCGTATCGATGAATTCGTCGAGTGCTTCGCCAGTCATGACCTTCTCGATCTTGTAGAGCGTCAGGTTGATCCGGTGGTCGCTGACGCGCCCTTGCGGGAAATTATAGGTGCGGATGCGCTCGGAGCGGTCGCCCGATCCTACCTGGCTCTTGCGCGCGGCTGAACGCTCGGCGTCGATGCGGTCGCGTTCGGCCTGGTAGAGGCGCGCGCGCAGGATCTTCAGCGCTTTCGCCTTGTTGCGGTGCTGTGACTTCTCGTCCTGCTGGCTGACGACGATGCCGGTCGGAAGGTGCGTTATGCGCACGGCCGAGTCCGTGGTGTTGACCGACTGGCCGCCCGGGCCGCTGGAACGGAAGACGTCGATGCGAAGATCCTTCTCCTCGACGTGGACGTCGACGTCCTCCGCTTCCGGCAGCACAGCGACGGTCGCCGTCGAGGTATGGATGCGGCCCTGCGCCTCGGTTGCCGGCACGCGTTGGACGCGATGCACGCCGGACTCGAATTTAAGCCGCGCGAAGACGTTGCGGCCGACGATCGATGCCGTCGCCTCGCGGAAGCCACCGAGCGGGGTCTCTGAGATCTCCATGGTCTCGAACTTCCAGCCCTTGGCCTGAGCATAGCGCTGGTACATGCGGAAGAGCTCGGTCGCGAACAGCGCGGCTTCGTCGCCGCCGGTGCCGGCGCGCACCTCGAGGATAGCGTTCTTCTCGTCCGCTTCGTCCTTCGGCAGCAGCATCACCTGCACGGTGCGCTCGAGCTTCGGCAGCCTCTCGGTGAGAACAGCCCGCTCGGACTCGGCAAGCGCTTGCATCTCCTTGTCCGTTCCGGGATCGGCGATCAGCGCGTCGAGGTCGGCGGCTTCCGCCCTCGCCTTCCGCCATTCCTCGATGCCGGCGACAATCGGGGCAAGGTCGGAGTACTCCTTCGACTGCTTGGCGAAGGACTCGCCGACAACGCCGGAGGCGAGGGCTTCGCGCAGCTCCCTGTGTCGCTTCACCACCGACTCGAGCTTGTCCTTGAGGCTCATCCTTCCTCCTCTTCCTTGCCGAAGAGACGCTCGAGCGCGGCCTCGGCTCCATCTTCGCCCTCTTCAGCCGCGATCCGCCGGAGCCGCTCCGACGGCGCGTGCAGCAGGCGGTTGACCACCAGCTCGGTTGCCCGCGCCGCGTCGCCGGTTTCCGCCAGCGCGCGGTCACGCGCTGACTCGAAGCGTCGGCGAAGCCGCGTCACCGCCGAGACGCCCCGCCGCTCCGCCCTGCCGGTGCGGAAGCGCGCGATCTCCTCGACGAGGATTGCGCGTGCCCGCTCTACCTCGGCCTGGCGCCCGGCCCGCCCCCTCGCAGCGACCCGCTCAAGATCGTCGAGGTCGTAGACGAAAGCGCCATCGACGGCCTCGACCTGCGGCTCGACGTCGTGCGGAACGCCGGCATCGGCAAAGAAGATCGGCTTGCGCCGCCGCTGCCTCAACGCCTGCTCGGCCGCCTCGCGGGTGACGACGTAGCGCCCATCGCCCTGCCCTGCAACCACGATGTCGGCCTGGACAAGGAGACGTGGCAGGTCGGCAAGCTCGCCGACATGGCCGCCGTGACGATAGGCCATCGCCTCGGCCCGCCGCTTCAAGCGTGCGATGCAGACCACATCGGAGACGCCGGCGGCGCGGAGCTGCTCCAGAAGGAGGGCCGCCAGGTCGCCTGGGCCGATCGCCAGCGCCGTCGTGCGCGAGAGATCGCCATGAAGGTCGCGGCAAAGCTGTGCCAAGGCCGCGGCCATCGAGACCGGTCCTTCGGCGATCCGCGTCTCGCTGCGGACGCGTTTGGCCGCGCCGTAGGCGGCATCGAGAACCCGGCCCAGGCCGAGGCCGGCATGGCCGAGCTCCTGCGCAGTCCGATGCGCGGCCTTGAGCTGACCCAAGACCTGCGGTTCGCCGACGATTTGGCTGTCTAGAGCCGCTGCAACCGCAAAGACATAGTCCTCTGCCGACTCGCCGACGAGCCGCAGGCCGGCAGGAAGGTCCGAGACCGGCAGCCCGCTCGCTGCGGCGAGCGTCGGCAGAGCCAGCGCCTCGCCTTCGGCGATGCCGATGGCGACGACGCGGTCGCAAGTGGAAAGCACCATTGCTTCGACGAAACCGGCTGTGCGCAGCGCCGCGAGCGCGGCGGGCAACGCCGCATCCTCCAGCTGCAGACGATCGCGAAGATCGGCGGGTGCGGTCCGATGATCGAGGCCGGCAACGACAAGCCGAGAGGTGTCCATCGATGGCCGCTACTCGGCGGCGGTGCGGGTCGCGGCATCCTTGTCGCGGGCGATCTCCGCCGCCTTGGCTTCAACCAGCTCGACGAGGTGATCGACGATCGCCCTATCCTTGAGGCGATGATGCGGCTGACCGGCGATATAGACTTGGTGCGTGCCGTTGCCGCCGCCGGTGAAGCCGATATCGGTCTCGCGCGCTTCGCCCGGCCCGTTGACGACGCAGCCGATCACCGAAACCGTCATCGGCGCCGTGATGTGAGCAAGACGCTCCTCCAGCACCTCGACCGTCTTGATCACGTCGAATTGCTGGCGCGCGCAGGACGGGCAGGCGATCACGGTGACGCCGCGCCGGCGCAGGCCGAGCGATTTCAAGAGATCGAAGCCGACCTTCACCTCCTCGACCGGATCGGCGGAAAGCGAGACGCGCAGCGTGTCGCCGATGCCGCTCCACAGCAAAGTGCCGAGCCCGATCGAGGACTTGACCGTGCCCATGCGCAGCCCGCCCGCCTCGGTGATGCCGATGTGCAGCGGATAGTGGCTAGCCTCGGCCAGCCCCTGATAGGCGGCGACGGCAAGGAACACGTCGGAAGCCTTGACGCTGATCTTGACGTCTCGGAAGTCGTGATCCTCGAGGATGCGCACATGGTTGAGCGCGCTCTCGACCATCGCCTCGGGGCAGGGCTCTCCATACTTTTCGAGCAGGTCCTTCTCGAGTGAACCGGCATTGACCCCGATCCGCATCGAGCAGCCATGATCCTTCGCCGCCTTCACCACCTCGCGCACGCGATCGGCCGAGCCGATGTTGCCGGGGTTGATGCGAAGGCAGGCCGCGCCGGCCTCGGCCGCCTCGATCGCGCGCTTGTAGTGGAAGTGGATATCGGCGACGACGGGGATGGTCGCTGCCTTGACGATCGCCTTGAGCGCCGCCGTCGACTCCTCGTCGGGACAGCTCACGCGCACGATGTCGCAGCCGGCCGCCTCGATACGGCGGATCTGGTCGATCGTCGCCTTGGCATCGGCGGTCGGTGTGTTGGTCATGGTCTGCACGGTGATCGGCGCACCGTCGCCGACCGGCACGGACCCGACCATCACCCGGCGACTCTTCCGCCGGTGCACATCCCGGTATGGGCGAACGCTCAATCAAGCCTCCAGAAGAGGGCTTATATCAGATCGACGGCGGGGCGGAAAAATCGACGCGCGGCGTGCGCCGACAGCGCGTCAGGGCCGTCCGATCGCGGTCCCGGCCTTCAGCTTCTCGGCATCGAGCGCGACGTTCCGGCGCACCTGGCCCGGCGCTCCGAGCGGAGGCACGATCTCGCCATCGACTACGATGTCGAGGCCGCCAGCATTGCCCGTCATCAGCGTGAGGCCGTTGCGGTCGGGCACCTTGAGGACGTCGCCGGGCTTGAGCACGCGAGTCATGACCGGCGCATTATTGCCGTCGCGAACCTGCACCCAGTTTTCTTCGCGCGCCCTAAGCAGGATGCGTCCGGCGCCTGAGTCCATCGCGGGCGGCGGGGCGGCCGCGACGCGCGTCGCCGCGGCCTGCGGCGGCGCAGCGTTACTCGTCGGCGGCGACGCGGCCACGTATTCGGGCGCCGGCCTCGAGCCTTCGTCGTCCTCGTTCGCCTCGTCGCTTTCCGTGTCCTCCGTCGACTGCGCCTGCGGCAACGCGGCAACGGCCTGTGGGGAGGCCGGTTGTGCCAGTGGCTGCGGCGGCGCTGCGATCGGGACGCTCGGCGTGAGCGGAAGCGCAACCGAAGCGCTGCCGGCGCCGACCGAGCCGATCGCCTCGCCGCGCGGCAGGCGGATCGCGATGGTCTCGCGCGCCTGGGCAACGACATCGACCAGGCGCTGCAGGCGCTCGGGCACTTCGGCGACAATCTCGGGCAGGCGGCGCTCCTCCGCCGACATCACCCACCAACCGCCGTAAAGCACGACGGCGCTCACCAGCGAGACGAAGATCAGCGCACCGCCGGGAACCCGCCCTTCCGGCGGCGGGGTCGGCGGCTGCAGCTGCGCATGAGCGAGCGTCGCCTCCGATTTGAAGCGCTCGATCGCCACCGCCGAATCGAGACCCAAGAAGGTCGCGTAGCTGCGCACGAAGCCGATAGCGTAGACGCGGCCGGGCAGACGTGTGTGATCGCCCTCTTCCAGCGCTTCCAAATATTCCGGGCGAATGCGGAGCGTCCGGGCCACGTCCGGGATCTCGTAACCCTGCGAGACACGGGCACGCTTCAGCACGCGGCCGAGCCCGCTGAGCTCAGCCCCCGATCCACCCTTCCCTGCCTGCTCCGTCATACCATCCACGGTTCCGGACCAGTCTCGATGCCGACTTTTTCATAAATTCTCGTATAGTCAGCAGCTAATAAAATAACCGGGGCTGTCCCAGATAACTACCTGAGATGACGCTTAACCCATTGTTTGATCTGGGTTAGTTGCTTGGATGGGTCACTGGTGTTGAAGCGCCACTCGCACTCTTTCAAGAATAGCCCGAAATGGGCCTTCGGGACAC
Organism: Alphaproteobacteria bacterium; assembly: GCA_016869285.1. Taxonomy (GTDB): domain Bacteria; phylum Pseudomonadota; class Alphaproteobacteria; order SHVZ01; family SHVZ01; genus SHVZ01. The sequence goes on along the minus strand of VGEN01000156.1, from coordinate 160 downwards.
CGTTGAACTTGCGCATGTGGCGCTTGGCCTGGTTCCAGAAGTTCTCGATGCCGTTGATGTGATTCTGCCGATCAGCGAAGAGCTCGGAGTGATTGATCCGGAAGTGCTTGAAGTCGGATACGTCGAGCACGTTGTAGCCCTTCCAGCAATCGGAATAGAC
>VGEN01000155.1 GCA_016869285.1 Alphaproteobacteria bacterium | reverse complement strand
TCTTCTTCGCAACGCCGTACCATGCGTGGGAGCGCGGCGTGAATGAAAATACCAACGGCCTCATTCGCGACTTCTTCCCAAAGGGTACAGACTTCTCTACGATCTCCAATGCCGAGGTAGCCATGGTCGAACGTTTGCTCAACACAAGACCTCGGAAATCTCTCGGCTTCCGTTCACCGCAAGAGGTTTTCGACTCCCTCGCTGGCTCCTAAATCTCTATGCACTGGCGAGTTGAATCCGCGCGTGGTGAAGGATCGTGCCGTCACGGCCGATCAGAATGGCGGTCGGCGTACCGCGCATCCGGAACCGGCTCATGGTGACGGGGATCGGATCACCTGAACCCGGCTCGTCGACCCCGATCGGTATCGTTAGCCGGTACTCGTGAATGAAGGCCTCGAGCGAGACCGGCCTCATGGCGTCGTGCTGCTCGAACACCGTGTGCAACCCGATCACCTGCAAATCCGTATCGCGGAACAAGCGATGCGCCTTCTCGGCCTGCGGCGTGCCGTGAGCCACGCAGCCGGGGCAGAGCATCTGGAAGGCGTGAATGAGCACTGGGCGGCCGCGTAGCCCTGCGAGCGTCAATGGCTCCCTGGCGTTGAACCAGCGGACGACGGCCAGCTCCGGTGCCAACGGGCGGTTTTCCATCAACGCCTCCGACCGATGTTGGCGGCGACGGCTGCACGGAAGTGCGCTGCCACCATGTGCGGGGCCGAAGCCAGCGCCCTACGCCGGCTCGGAACGCCATCTGAACGCTGAAAGCCCCCACCGACCTCGATGAGGTAGGGCGGACCATCGATCGCCAGACCGGGTAGAGATCTGCGCCTGCCGCCTCCGCTCCGCCGACCGGCGCTTTGTCGCTGCCGAGGCGCATGACCTTCAGCTCTTGGCTGAGATGTTGAGCTCGATGGCGTGCCGCTACCCGACGGCGGCACAGGCGCAGCAGCCGACGGGGCAGTAGAGGCTTTCAACTTCACGGCGGTCTTTCTTCGGTTGGCGGGTGCCGAAGCTCGGATGAACTAGTGAATTGCGGCTACTTTTCCTTCCGTACGATCACGCCCGGCAGCGAGAGGTTGCCGGATGTTACCTTGTAAGTGCCGGTGACGCACAGCAGCGGCGCCTTGCCCTGCTCATGCACCTGCAGCTTGGCGGCGACGGCATCGAAGTTAACGTGTTCCACGCCTTCGACCGGCACGGTAATGGTGACGGTCGCACCTTTGATGACAGGGCTCATGCCGGGGCTGTCGAGCGCGATCGGCAGACCCGGAGCAGTCTTCGGCAGGACGTCCTGGCCGGGAGAGACGTCACGCACCTTGAGCCCTCCCGTGCAGGCCTTGTCCTCGACGAGCACGACCCAGTGCGAGTGCCAGTCGGCGCCGTCGTTGTTCGGGTCGCCGTCGCCATTCTCGTCGAAGAGCGGTGTGTCATCGAAGTCGGGATGAGCCGTTATGGCGAGCGCGAGAGTGCCCGAGCCTTTGGCGAAACCGACCGCCGCCGGATCGATCTTGGTCGGCCAGACATAAGCGTCGACACTTGAGCCTTTCAGGTCCCCGATCTTCTTCGGCTTCTGAGAGCCCGCCGTGCCGGTGACCTCCATGATGAAGGTGGCGAGGCGACCGTCCGTCGTCGCCGTCGCGCGGACGACGTCGAAAGCGGGCAGCGCAGTGGGAGGCACTGCGGTTCGTTGCGCGAGCCAACAGGTTCTCACGCACGCCGAACGCGCTGGCGGAGTACCTTGGCTCGACGCGCGGTACGGTTTCGCAGACCCTGATTTCATTGGAGCAGAAGGGGCATCTCACCCGCGAGCAGAGCCCGCGTGACCGGCGATCGGTCGTACTCGGGCTGACGCGGACAGGCGAAAATGCCCTGAGGGGCGATCCGATCCTGGCGATCGCGGCAGACCTCGGAGAGTTGGCCGCTGACAAGCTCGAGATCGTCGTTGCGGCGCTGCGCCACGCGCTGCACGCGATGATCACGCGCAACGCCGGGCGGGCGTTCGGGGCATGCTGCACTTGCCGCCATTTCCGACGAGGCGGAGGTGCCGGCCGGGGCATGCCGCATCATTGCGCGCTCCTCGATGAGCACCTTTCGGAGTCGGACAGTCAGGCCATCTGCATAGAGCAGGAAGCGCCGCGGTAGGCGCACCGCGGACGTTGTACGAGACACAGGATTGGCGCGTCCGGGGGCGCTGGCGCTGCCCCCCATAGGCGCATGGACAAGCCGCCGCCAGCACCGGCATGATCGTGGCCGCATGCGCTTGGTCGCCGATATCCTCGCGTTCTGGTTCGGCCCGCCCGGCTCCGCGCTGCGCGGCACCTTCCGCAGCGAATGGTTCCGCAAGGACCCCACCTTCGATGGCGAGATTCGCCGCCACTTTCTCTCCACCACCGAAGCCGCGGCGCGCGGCGAGCTCGACCGCTGGCAGTCCGATCGCGAGAGCGCGCTGGCGCTCGTCATTCTGCTCGACCAGTTTCCGCGCAACCTCTATCGCGGATCGCCGAAAGCCTTCGCCGCCGATCCCAAGGCGCGCGCCGTAGCCGACGCAGCGATCGGCCGCGGCTACGATCGGAGCTTTCCTTCCTGCGAGAGGTTCTTTTTCTATCTGCCTTTCGAGCACAGCGAGAGCCTCGACGACCAGGAACGCTCGGTGATGCTTTTCAAGCGCTTGGCCGAGGAAGACCCGGCGCGCGCCGACGGCGTTTCCTATGCGCTCCGCCACCAGGAGATCGTCCAGCGCTTCGGCCGCTTCCCTCACCGCAACGAGGCGCTGGGTCGCGAGAGCACCGAAGCCGAGGTCGCTTTCCTCAAGGAGCCGATGTCGTCTTTCTAGGCGGTTTGCCGCGCATTCCGGCCTGGGGTAACCTTTCAGGCCGTAAGCCTACCCCCTATTCCGCCCTCCTCGCCGGAGCCGCCATGTTCACCACCCGCCCCGAGATTCTCGGCACCTTCGGCGTCGTCGCCTCGACGCATTGGCTCGCAACCGCGACCGGCATGGCGATCCTGGAGAAGGACGGCAACGCCTTCGATGCCGCCTGCGCCACCGCCTTCGTCCTTCAGCTGGTTGAACCGCACCTGAACGGTCCCGGCGGCGAGGTGCCGATCATTCTGCACCACGCCGGCTCCAAGGCGACACGCGTGCTCTGCGGCCAGGGCACGGCGCCGGCCAAGGCGACGATCGCGCATTACCGCAGCCTCGGTCTCGAGATCGTGCCCGGCACCGGCTTCCTTGCCGCGACCGTGCCCGGCTCCTTCGATGCCTGGATGGTGATGCTGCGCGACTACGGCACCAAGACCGTGCGCGACGTGCTCTCTCCGGTGATCGCCATGGCCGAGAGGGGCTATCCGCTGGTCCCGCGCATCCCGCAGGCGATCGAGGGCGTGGTCGAGCTCTTCACCAAGGAGTGGAAAAGCTCGGCCGCGGTCTATCTCCCCGGCGGTTCGGTGCCGAAGCCCGGTACGCTGTTCAAGAACCGCGACATGGCTGCGACCTATGTGCGCATCATCAAAGAGGCCGAGGCTGCCGGTGGTGATCGCGTGCGCCAGATCGAGGCGGCGCGCGCCGCCTGGTACAAGGGCTTCGTCGCCGAGGCGATCGACAAGTTCGTGCGCACCGAGGTCATGGACACCTCGGGCCGCCGCAACGCCGGCGTTTTGAACGCCGACGACATGAGTCGCTGGCAGGCGACATATGAGAGCCCGCTCACCTACCAGTACGGCCGCTACACCGTCATGAAGTGCGGGCCGTGGAGCCAGGGCCCGGTCTTCCTGCAGCAGCTCGCCATCCTGAAGTCCCTCGGCATCGATGGCACCGACCCGGTCGGCCCCGACTTCGTGCACAAGGTGGTCGAGGCGGCAAAGCTCGCCTTCGCGGATCGCGAAGCCTTCTACGGCGATCCGAACTTCGTCAAGGTGCCGATGGAGCACCTGCTGAGCGACGCCTACAACGCCGAGCGCGCCAGGCTCGTCGGCGACCGCGCCTCGCTGGAGCTGCGCCCCGGCAAGGTTCCCGGCTTCGACGGCCGCGTCGACTATGCGCTCGCCGCCTCGCAGATCCGGCCCAAGGATTTCGACCGCATCCTCGGCATCGGCGAGCCGACCATGGCGAAGGAGAAGCAGAAGGAGCCTGTTCACATGCGCGGTGCCGCCGCCGGCGACACCTGCCACATCGACGTCGTCGACAGGCACGGCAACATGGTCTCGGCAACGCCGTCCGGCGGCTGGCTCTCGAGCTCGCCAGTGATCCCAGGATTCGGCTTCCCGCTCTCGACGCGCGGCCAGATGTTCTGGCTCGACGACACGGCACCGAACCGGCTCGAGCCCGGCAAGCGCCCGCGCACGACGCTCACCCCTTCCTTCGCGCATCGCGACGGCGAGGCCTACATGCCCTTCGGCACGCCGGGCGGCGACCAACAGGATCAGTGGCAGCTCACTTTCTTCCTGCACCATGTCCATCACGGGATGAACCTGCAGCAGGCGATCGACTGCCCGAACTTCCACACCGAACACTTCCCAAGCTCCTTCTATCCACGAGGCGCCAAGCCTGGAAAGCTCGTCATGGAAGGCCGCTTCCCGAAGGAGACCGTCGAGGCGCTGAAGAAGCGCGGCCACGACATCGATGTCGGGATGGACTGGAGCGAGGGCCGCCTCTCGGCCGCTGCAAAGGATGGCGAGGTGCTCAAGGCCGCAGCCAACCCGCGCGGCATGCAGGGCTACGCCATCGGGCGGTAGGCTCTTGAACAGGCAACGCCGCCAGCCTAAACGTAGTGATGTTACTATATTGAGATCAGCCATGCGCACCGTCAGCGCGCGTGACGCCAACCAGCAGTTCTCGAAACTCCTCGCCGAAGCCGAGAGTGGCAAGGACGTGGTGATCACCAAGCGCGGCCGTCCGGTGGCGCAGCTTGTGGCCTATCGCGGCAAGAAGTACGAGAAAGATCGAAAGGCAGCTCTCGCCGATCTTATGAAGCTGCTGGACAAAGGCGTCGACCTTGGTGAGGGCTACCGCTTCAACAGAGATGATCTCTACGACCGGTGACGATTGGTCTGGATACCAACGTCCTCGTGTACACGGCCAATACCAAGGACTTGGCGCGACACACGATAGCAATGGAAGTCGATTATCGCGCAGGAGCCGCCGATAGCGTTCTGACTCTCCAAAGCTTGGCCGAATTCGTGCGAGTGATGACCGGCAAGGTCGGAATGACTCACGCGGACGTACGCCGCTATATCGACGCCTGGCGTCGGGTCTTCCGCGTCAAGGCTGCAGATGAGCGTGCTTTCGGCGATGCGTTGGAAGCCATGGCCGAGCACAGCATTCCGATATTCGATGCGCTGCTCTGGGCGACCGCGCGCCGAGCCGGCTGCACGACGATCCCGACCGAGGATTTCCAGGACGGTCGCGGCCTGGGCGGCGTGACGTTCCTCAATCCCTTCGATCCGAAGAACGCCCGCCGCCTCGACCGCATATTGCCGAAACTCTAGCGGCGGCGAGCCTTCTTCTTCGACGCTTTCTTTACGGCCTTCGTCTTCGGTGCCGCCTTCTTCTTCGGAGCAGCCTTCTTGGCGGGCGCGGCTTTGCGCGCAGCCGAAGCCGCGGCGGCGCGCGGCATCGCCACCGATTGCGCGGCAATCGCCTCGATCTCGACGAGATACTGCGGGCCGGCGAGCGCCTGGATCACGGCAAGCGTCGAGGCCGGCTTGACATTGCCGAGGACGCGCGAACGTGCGGCGCGGAAGGCGCCGAGATCGCTCGGGTTGATGATGTAGGAGTTCACCTTCACGAGATCGGCGGTGGTCATGCCGTTGGCCTCGAGGATCGCCACGATATTCCGGCAGACTTGCTCGGTCTGCGCCTCGACGCCCTCCTTCAAGACGCCATCGGGACCGATCCCGACCTGGCCCGAGATGTAGAGGATGCGCGAGTGCGGCGGAATCTCGACCGAGTGGCTATAGGCGCCGATCGGCGCCGCGACGGTCGACGGGTTCAAGGCACGGTTCATCTTTCCCTCCCCAGGTTACTTGACGCGCGTGAAGACGAAGTTGCGGCAACGGTTGCTGGACAGAACGAGCCGGGCGACCTTCCCTGAGCGGTTACGCTCGAAACGCGCGGTCGGCTTCGAGGTCCACTGCATGTGCGGGATCTCATAGCGGAAGGTATCCGCCATCACCGCCTGCATCGGCGTCCAAATCTCGGGGTTCGCATGACCGACAGCGAGCCGGATCCCGATGTCCTTGCCCTTGACCGAAACCTCGTGCGTGGCGCCGGTCTCGGCGTTCTGGTAGCGGCCAATATATTCCTTGAGCTTCGCAGCCCCCGGCTTCTTCATCGGCGCTGGCTCCCAGACCATCGGCAAGCCGCCGTCCAGCATGCCTTCCAGCTTCTTCGGCTGGCCGGCGCCTTCGGGAATCCCGAACTCGATCAGGAAGTGACCTCCGGTCGTCGCCAAGCGGCCGTCGCCGGTCGCCTCAAGCCGCTCCTCGCCGCCGAGCGTGGCACCGAAGAGGAGACCGTCCTTCATCTTGAGATCGAGCGAGTAGCCGGTCGCCTTGTCGACATAGGTGCCGACGAGGCGGTCCAGGCCCGGCGGGGTCGCCGGCGCCGGCCGGGCGCGGCCGCCGAGTACGATGCCGCCGATCTCACGGCAGAGCTGATACGCCCCGGTATCCTCGCGATTGGAAAGGACGATCAGGCCGAGGTCGATTTCGGGGAAGCGCATGAAGTGGATCTTGAAGCCCGGCAGGCTGCCGCCATGGCCGAAGGTCTTGAAACCGCGATAGGGGACGGTAGTCAGCCCGAGATTGTAATCGAGCACGCGGCCGTTGGTGAGCTTGCCCGGCTGCAGCAGGTCGTCGAGCAGCCCCTTGCGGAAGGGCCCGCCGTCGCGGAAAGCCTGGTGCCACTTCAGCATGTCGGCGAGGCAGGAGACGATGCCGCCGGAGCCTGAATAGTTCATGCCGTAGACGCCGCGGTGCGGCTTCCCCTCGGCGTCGAACCAGTACCCGGTCGCAAACTCCATATCGAGCTCGGTCTGGTCCTCGGCGAGACGCGTGCGCGTCATGCCGAGTGGGCCGAAGATGCGCCGCTGCAAGACTTCGCCGAGAGAGGCCTTCTCCTTACGCTCGATCGCCACCTGCACCAGGCGGTAGTTGGTGTTGCAGTAGGAGACCTGACGTGCCGGCGGGAAATTGAGCGTCTCGAGCCGGCAGGACAGCTCCATGAGCTGCTCGGCGCGGACCTGCGTCGTGGTCATGCTGCCGGAGACCGTCATCGCCTCGCCGAGATCGCGCACGCCGCTGGTCATGGTCAGCATCTGGCGGATGGTGACCTGCTTGGCCCACGCCTTCAGCTCCGGGATGTACTTGGCGATCTTGTCGTCGAGCTTGAGCTTGCCCTCGTCCTGCAGCATCAGCGCGGCGGTGCAGAGGAAGTGCTTGGTGACCGAGGCGAGCCGGTAGGTGGTGGTGGGCGTCGCCTTGATGCCGTGCTCGATCACCGCCTCGCCATAGGCGCGCTGATGGACGACCTGGCCGTCCTTGATCACGGCGACGATTCCGCCCGGCGTCGCCTGCTTGTCCCAGGCGGCGAAGAGCCGGTCGATCGCCTCGGAATACTGGCCGCGCACCTCGTTTCTGCCGCCGCCTTCGGGCGCAAGCTTCAACGCAACGGACATGGCTTTCTCCCTCGACAGATGGCCTGTTTGGAACGGCGCGAGATGGTGCCCGCTTGGGCGGCAGGCGTCAAACGCCGAGCGTGCGGCGAAGCTGATCGATCAGGCGCGGTGGCGACCTTGCGATGTCGAGCGGAATTGCGTCCGTCGGCTCTTCCAATGCCGCGAACTGGCTCGGCAGCAGGGTCGGCGGCATGTATTCGTGGCGGCGGCGCGAGGCCCTGTCCGCGACCAGTTCGCGCGTGCCACGAAGATAGGCGAATACGATTTCGGGGCGACCGCCGGAGAGCCGGTCGCGATAGGCTTGCTTCAAGGCCGAGCAGGCGAGCACCGTCCGGCGGTCGGCGGCGATCCACCCGTCGATCGCCTGAGCCAGCGCATCGAGCCAGGGCCGGCGATCTTCATCGTTGAGCGGAGTGCCGGCGCGCATCTTCTCGACATTGGCCGGCGGGTGCCAGCGGTCGCCCTCCTCGAAGGCCCAGCCGACTGCCTTGGCAAACCCCTTGCCGATCGTCGTCTTGCCGGAGCCGGAGACGCCCATGATGACGACGACCTTGGGCGTCACGACCAATCCGCGTGGTGCATGCCGGGTTTATCGATACGCTCGAAGCCATGCGCGCCGAAACCATCGCGCATCGCCTGGATCATCGCGGTGGCGCCGCGCGGTGTCCTCATCGCGTCGAGATAGGCGAGCGAGGATGAAAGCACCGGCGCCGCGATGCCGTTCGATGCGGCAAAGGCGACGGTCTGGCGCCAGCCGGGCTCGCAAGCCTTAAGCATGGACGCGATCCCTGGCGCCGCCAGCATGGTTGTAAGATCAGGCGCTAGCTCATAGGCCGAGGCAACATCCGTCAGCAGCCGCGCGCGCAGGATGCAGCCTGCCCGCCAGACCCTGGCCGCCCGCGCGAGGTCGCCGACCCAGCCGTGCTGGACGGCGCCGGCACGAATGAGCTGGAAGCCCTGCGCATAGCAGACGAGGGTCGCAGCGAAGAGCGCATCGCCGAGATCGCCGCGCTCGAGGACGCCCCTGCGCGCCGGCGCCCCAAGCCGGGCGACGGCATCCTTGCGCTCAGGCGATCCTGAGAGCGTGCGCGCGAACACCGCTTCCGAGAGGGTTGGAGCCGCGACGCCGAGCGACAGCGCCGCCTCGATCGCCCACCCGCCGGTGCCCTTCTGGCCGGCGCGGTCGGAGATCACCTCGATCAGCGGCCTGCCGGTCTCGCGGTCGGCACGGCCGAGGATGTCCTGGGTCAGCTCGAGCAGGTAGGAGGCGCGTTCGGCCGCGCCCCAGGCCGCCGCTTCCTTCTGCATCTCGGGGAAGGAGAGGCCGAGCCCGAGCTTCAGGATCTGCGTCGCCTCGGCGATCGCCTGCATGACACCGTACTCGATGGCGTTGTGCGCCATCTTGACGAAGTGGCCGCCGGCATCGGGGCCGAACCAGTCGGCGCAGGCATGGCCGTCGACGCGCGCCGCGATCGCTTCCAGCCACGCACGGATGCGCCCGTAGGCGGCCTCGGTTCCGCCGCACATCAATGCCGGGCCGCGGCGCGCGCCCTCCTCGCCGCCGGAGACGCCAAGGCCGACGAAGTCGAGACCGGCCCTGGCGAGATCGGCGCTGCGCCGCTGCGTGTCGCGCCAGAAGGAATTGCCGCCATCGACGATCATGTCGCCGGGCGACAGCAGCATGCGGAGCTCGCCGGTCGCCGACTCGACGGGTGCCCCGGCGTTGACCATCAAGAGGACGGTGCGCGGCGGCGCCAGTTTCGCAAACATGGCGTCGACACTCTCGGCGACGACGAGTCGCGGGTCCTCGGCCGTGCGTGACCGCGCTGCAGCATCGCGGTCGAAGACGATGACCGTAATCTTGCGGTCGGCAAGGTTCTGAGCCAAGGCCCGGCCCATCACACCCGCGCCTATGAGACCGATTGTCGTCATGCGGTTTGGTTAAACGGTATAGACCGGGCATGCAAGCAGGCCCCTTACGGCGCTGCGAAATCGCATTGCGAGATGACCGGCTTGCGGCCTCCCCCCGCGAGCCGCGAGTATTTCACTGTGGACAAAGGCCTCCGCCTCCGAGCGAAACGTGCCGACGGCGCTGCCGTCGACGTGCTGCTGCCGCTGCCGCGCGGACGCAGCCGCGAGGATGTGAAGGTCGTGCTCGACAAGCTACTCAAGGCGACGGCGGCGGCCGACACGACGGATGTCATCGCCGCGCTCGCCATGGGGCTTGCCGCCAAGACACTGACAGCCCGCCCCGGCAGCCAGTCGGTCGACGCCACCCGCGCGTTGGTCGAGCAGGTGCTGGATGCGGCCCGAGACGCGGAGACGACCATGAGCCGAAAGATCGCCGATATCATCAAGCGCCAGAAGCTGGCGAAGCTGGTCCCGACTGCAACCGTTCGCCAAGCCTGCAAGCTGATGGCCGAGCGTGCCGTCGGCGCCGTTCTCATCACCGGCGGCGACGGCAAGCTGGCCGGGATCTTCACCGAACGCGATCTGGTGAAGCGGGTCGCGGCACCGGGCCTTGACGTCGAGAAGACGACGCTCGCCGAGGTCATGACCAGGATGCCCGAGACGATGACCCCGGACGACCCGGCGGTAGTGGCGCTCCGCCGCATGCGCGACGGCGGCTTCCGCCACATGCCGATCGTCAAGGGCGAGAAGCTGCTCGGCGTTGTCTCCGCCCGTGACTTCATCGGCGCCGAGATGAAGCAGCTCGAGGTCGAGACCGCCTTCCGCTCCGCCGTTATAGCGGAAGGCTTCCACCCGAGCGCCTGAGTGCCGCCTTCAGCGGCCGGTCTGCGACAGGTGTACCGGGGCACGGTTATGAGACAGTTCGCTGCGCCGGTTACGCTGCCAATTTGAACTCCGTGGCGGCTTCGGATGCAAGAGCCTTATGTTCGGCCCA
>VGEN01000154.1 GCA_016869285.1 Alphaproteobacteria bacterium | reverse complement strand
CGGTATCTTGAGATTGACGTCTCCCGCCTTGGTCTGCAGCGTCCGATCGTAGCTGCCGGCTCGCCTGTCCTGCCGCGCTTCGCTGCGCTCATAGCGACCCGCACCGCACAGACGGTCGGCCTCAGACGCAAGGAGTGCATTCAGCGTCTCCTCGACCGTGCCGCGCACCATCTCTCCCAGATGATCCCTGATCCGTGCCTCGTCGATCTGGATCACCTGGCCCATCGCAGTCTCACTGCTCATCGTTTGCTCCTTCACTCTAGAAGAAGCCACCATTCCCGAAAGTGCGAAAGATTCTGTACGTTATCAGGGCTACAACGTGCTCGACGTATCCGACTTCAAGCACTTCCGGATCAATCACTCCGAGCTCTTCGCTGATCGGCAGAATCACATCAACGGCATCGAGAACTTCTGGAACCAGGCCAAGCGCCACATGCGCAAGTTCAACGGTGTCCCGAAGGCCCATTTCGGGCTATTCTTGAAAGAGTGCGAGTGGCGCTTCAACACCAGTGACCCATCCAAGCAACTAACCCAGATCAAACAATGGGTTAAGCGTCATCTCAGGTAGTTATCTGGGACAGCCCCTTGTTCATTATATCGAGCCAATATAACCACAAAATCCAGTATATCGGACTGGAGCTAGACGCTCGATCGGCGCTGAACTCATCGTGAATGGTGGCGGCAGAGGGCATCAGCACCACTGCCTTTTCGTACCCACCTAGCCGGTGCGCATAGTTCTCTCGCGCGCCCACGGCATCCGTAGCGAGCTGCGCCACGCTGTTCACGATGCGTCAGCTGGTGTAATCATCGGCCTTTAATGGCGTCGCCCTCCGCCCTTCCGCGAAAACATCTGCTCGGCATTGAAGGCATGGGACCCGACGAGATCCTCGGGCTCCTCGACCTGTCCGAGAGCTATGTTGAGATGAACCGCGGGGTCGACAAGAAAGCGTCCGTCCTACGCGGCCGGACCCAGATCAACCTCTTCTTCGAACCCTCGACAAGAACGCAGATGTCCTTCGAGCTCGCAGGCAAGCGGCTCGGCGCCGATGTGCTCAATATGTCGGTTGCCTCGAGCTCGACCAAGAAGGGGGAGACGCTGATCGACACGGCGATGACGCTGAATGCCATGCATCCGGACGTGCTGATCGTCCGGCACCATGACTCCGGTGCCGTCAAGCTCCTGTCGGAAAAGGTCAATTGCTCGGTCATCAATGCCGGGGACGGAACCCATGAGCACCCCACTCAGGCGCTCCTCGACGCGCTGACCATCCGGCGCACCAAGGGCAGGATCGGCGGCCTCCTGGTCGCAATCTGCGGCGACATCCTGCATTCCCGGGTTGCACGCTCGAATATCCACCTTCTCAATGCTTTAGGCGCCCGTGTTCGCCTGATCGCGCCGCCCACCCTGCTCCCCTCCGCGGCCGATCGGCTCGGTGTCGAGATCTTCACGGATATGAGGAAAGGCCTGGTCGGCTGCGACATCGTCATGATGCTGCGCCTCCAGACCGAACGGATGCAGGGCAGCTTCGTTCCCTCGATCCGCGAGTATTTCCACTTCTTCGGCCTCGACCGCGCCAAGCTGGCTCTAGCCAAACCCGACGCCTTCATCATGCATCCAGGGCCGATGAACCGGGGTGTCGAGATCGACTCAGAAGTCGCCGACGACATCGATAGATCCCTTATTCGTCAACAGGTTGAGATGGGTGTCGCAGTCCGCATGGCCTGTCTTGACATACTCTCGAAATCGCTTCCCGACGCCGGCCGGAACACGCCGTGAGCCGCCTCGCTTTCTATAATGTTCGGCTCGTCGATCCGGCCAGCGGCCGCGACGAGCCGGGCCAGCTTATGGCGATCGACGGCATCGTCGCGGATCTCGGTCCGCGGCTCTTCGAGCGGCCTCCCGAGGACGCCCAAGCCATTGACGGGAAAGACGTTGTTCTGGCTCCCGCGTTGGTCGACATGCGCGTCCAGCTCCGCGAGCCCGGCGAAGAGCACAAGGAGAACTTCGAAAGCGCAAGCCATGCAGCGGTGGCCGGCGGCGTCGGCACCATGGTGGCGCTGCCCAATACCCGCCCGCCGGTCGACGAGCCGTCCTTGGTCGAGTTTGTCGAGCGCCGGGCCAAGGCGGTCGGGCTGGTCGACATCCGGACCTATGGCGCTCTCACCAAGGCGCTCGCCGGCAAGGAGCTGACCGAGATCGGCCTCATGGCGGCGGCCGGAGCGGTCGGCTTCACTGACGCGACCCACGCCGTCGCCTCGGCCCTGGTCATGCGCCGGGCGCTCTCCTACGCCAAGACATTCGGCCAATTCATCCTCCAGCATCCCGAGGAGCCAGCCCTTGCGTCAGAGGCCGGGATGAACGAGGGCGAGATCGCCACACGGCTTGGCCTTCCCGGTATCCCGGCCGCGGCCGAGGCCATTCTGCTCGATCGTGACATGCGGCTGGTCGAGCTCACGGGCGGGCGCTACCATGCCGCCCATATATCCACAAGGCTTGCCGTCGAGGTCATACGCGCGGCGAAAAGGCGAGGCCTGGAAGTAACTTGTGACACTGCGCCGGCCTACTTCGCGCTCAACGAGACCGCCGTCGGCGACTACCGGACCTTTGCCAAGCTGTCGCCGCCGCTGCGTTCGGAAGACGATCGCCGGGCCATCGTCGAGGGGCTTACCGACGGCACTATCGACGCCATCGCTTCCGATCACGCGCCCCATGACCAGGATTCTAAACGGCTGCCTTTCGCTCAGGCCGCGGCCGGCATTCTCGGATTAGAAACATTATTACCGCTCTCTTTAGAGTTATTTCATAATAATCATTTGAAACTGCAAACGGTGTTGCAGAAGATCACGAGCGGCCCGGCTGCACTACTAGGCCTCGAAGCAGGTCGTCTTGAGAGAGGTCGACGGGCCGACCTCCTTCTCTTCGACCCGGATCACCCCCATCGGATCGATGTCGATGGATTTCGCAGCAAGTCGAAGAACTCCCCCTTCGATGGCCGTCCCGTCGAGGGCAAGGTGCTTATGACGGTGACCGGCGGACGCGTCGTCTACGACGCCCGCACCGGCTGACGCCATGCTGAGCTCTCTCGGAGATTTGTCCCTATGGACTGCCGCGATTGGCGGCTACCTTCTTGGCTCGATCCCCTTCGGCTTGGTCCTGACCCGGCTTGCCGGCCTCGGCGACATCCGACAGATCGGCTCACGCAGCATCGGCGCGACCAACGTCCTGAGGACGGGCCGGAAGAGTCTTGCCGCCGCCACCCTGCTTCTCGATGGGGCCAAGGGCGCGGTCGCCGTCCTGGTCTTCGGCGCCGTCGCCGGCCTGAACGCGGCCGTGCTCGCCGGCGGCGGTGCCATGCTCGGTCACTGCTTCCCTGTCTGGCTCCGCCTCAAGGGCGGCAAGGGCGTCGCGACGGCGCTTGGCATCCTGCTCGCGATCGCCTGGCCGGTCGGGCTGCTCGCCTGCCTGACTTGGCTCACGGTCGCCTTCCTCTTCCGATACTCCTCGGCCGCGAGCCTCACCGCGATCACGCTCGCACCTGTCTATGCCTGGTTCGTCGCCGATCTGCAGCGCGCTCTGCTTGCCATTTTGATCGCGGTCCTGGTCTGGCTCAGGCACCACGAAAACATCATACGGCTGGCGAAAGGCGAAGAGTCGAAGATCGATCTTCGCGGCAAGGCGGCGACCGACACGGAGCCGGCCCCCGAAGATCGTATCCCGGGACACAACGGCGGACCGCCGCTCGATGACGATGATCGCCGAGGAAAGAAGAGCTGAAGGGGTCCGAGTTCCAGCCGGCAATGCCGGACCGGCGACGCGCCCCAACCTGACGGCCTCGCCTTCCGGCTGTTGACGCCGGCGTCTCTCCTCCGCACCTTGCAGCCATGAGCGGTCACCGCCCTCTTACCGACGCAGAACGCGTCGACTGGCTCAGGCTCGCCGGGACCGAGCATGTCGGGCCGATCACCTTCTTTCAGCTTCTCGACCGTTTCGGCAGCGCCCGCGAGGCGCTTGCGGCACTCCCGTCTCTTGCCCGCCGTGGCGGTCGCTCTGGCCCGCCGAAGGTTCCTTCGGCGGCAGAGGCTCAGTCCCAGGTCGAGGCGTTGAGCAAGGTTGGCGGTCGCTGGATCGCCGCGGTCGAGCCGGACTACCCGGCCCTGCTGTGTGAGATCGCCGATCCTCCGCCGCTTGTCAGCGCCGCCGGCCGGATCGAGCTGTTCGCGAAGCGCGCGGTCGGCATCGTCGGTGCCCGTAACGCCTCAGCCAACGGGCGGAAGCTCGCCCGCGACCTTGCGCGCGATCTCGCCGCTGCCGGCCTCGTCGTCGTCTCGGGTCTGGCGCGCGGCATCGATGCGCTGGCGCATGAGGGCGCTCTGCCGAGCACAATCGCGGTCGTCGCCGGCGGCGTAGACGTCGCCTATCCCGAGGAGAACCGGCGGCTGCAGGAGCGGATCGGCGCGGAGGGCCTGATCGTCGCCGAGATGGCGCCGGGGACGATCCCGCAGGCGCGGCACTTCCCGCGGCGCAACCGGATCATCTCCGGCCTCTCGCTCGGCATCGTCGTGGTCGAGGCCGCCGAACGTTCGGGCTCGCTGATCACCGCCCGCTTCGCCCTCGACCAGGGCCGCGAGGTCTTCGCCGTGCCGGGGTCGCCGCTCGATCCACGCGCGCGTGGCTGCAACGCGCTCATTCGCGACGGGGCGGCCTTGGTCGAGACCGCCGAGCACATCCTCGAAGGCCTCGGCCGCTTGCCGGAAACCCTTGCCGAGGGCCGCAGGAGGTCGACTGTAGCGGAGGCTCCGGCCGGTGAGGCCGAGGTCGATCGCGCCCGCCAGACGGAACTTGGTCTGCTCGGCCCGAGTCCCCTTGCGGTTGACGAACTGATCCGCCAATGCCAAATGTCAGCGCCTGCCGTGCTCGCCGTTCTATTGGAGGCAGAGCTGGCTGGCCGCCTAGACAGGCATCCAGGCAATCAGGTTTCGTTACGCTATCCCAGCGGGTTGTAAGGCCGGGTTGAGTTAGGACGCGAACAGAATGGACGTCGTCGTCGTCGAATCGCCAGCCAAGGCGAAGACCATCAACAAGTACCTTGGCGACGGCTACAAGGTCGTCGCCAGCTACGGCCATGTCCGCGACCTGGTGCCGAAGAATGGCGCCGTCGACCCGGACTCCGACTTCGCCATGACCTGGGAGGTCGAGGACCGCGCCGAGAAGGCGGTCTCAGCCATCGCCGGAGAGCTCAAGAAGGCGAAGCGCCTATTCCTCGCCACCGACCCCGATCGCGAAGGCGAAGCGATCTCCTGGCACCTGGCCGAGATCCTCAAGGAGCGCAAGAAGCTCGAAGGGATCGAGGTCCGGCGCGTCGTCTTCCGCGAGATCACCAAATCCGCCGTCCTGGATGCGATCGCCAAGCCGCGCGACATCAACCGCGAGCTGGTCGATGCCTATCTCGCGCGCCGCGCCCTCGACTATCTCGTTGGCTTCACCCTTTCGCCGGTGCTCTGGCGCAAGCTGCCCGGCGCCAAGTCCGCCGGCCGAGTGCAATCGGTCGCGCTCCGTCTGATCTGCGAACGCGAGGCCGAGATCGAGGCCTTCAAGCCGGAAGAGTATTGGTCGGTCACGACCGACTTCACCACGGCCGAGGGTGCCAAGTTTTCCGCCGATCTCACCCATCTCGGTGGCGAGAAGCTCGGCAAGATGGGGCTCAAGGACCAGGCTTCGGCCGAGCGCGCGGTCGCGGCGATCCGCGCCGGCACCTTCGAGGTCGCGGAAGTCGAGCGGAAGACGGTCCGGCGCTTTCCCCCTGCCCCGTTCACGACCTCGACCCTGCAGCAGGAAGCATCGCGCAAGCTCGGCCTCGGCGCGTCGCGGACCATGCGGCTGGCGCAGCAGCTCTATGAAGGCGTCTCCCTGGGCGGCGATACGGTCGGTCTCATCAGCTACATGAGGACCGACAGCGTGAATCTGAGCCAGGAGGCGCTTGCCGGCGCGCGCAAGGTGATCCAGCGCGAATTCGGCGATCGCTACCTGCCGAAGGAGCCGCGCAGCTTCAAGAACCAGGCGAAGAACGCCCAGGAGGCGCACGAAGCGATCCGTCCGACCGACCTTGGCCGCCTGCCCGCGGACGTCGCGCCCTATCTCGAAGACGATCAGCGGCGGCTCTACGAGCTGATCTGGAAGCGGGCGGTCGCGTGCCAGATGGAGGCGGCCCAGCTCGACCAGACCGGCGTCGACATCGCCGATGCCTCGGGCAGGACGATCCTTCGCGCCACCGGCTCGGTCATGCTGTTCGACGGCTTCCTCAAGCTCTACCAGGAGGGCAAGGATGACGACGCCGATGACGAGGCGAACCGGCGACTGCCGCAGCTCTCGACCGGACAGCCGCTGACCCAGGGCGAGATCAAGCCCGAGCAGCACTTCACCCAACCGCCGCCCCGCTACAGCGAGGCGAGTCTGGTCAAGCGCCTCGAAGAGCTCGGCATCGGGCGGCCTTCGACCTACGCCTCGATCCTGCAGGTCCTCCAGGATCGCGACTATGTCCGCCTCGAACGCCGGCGCTTCGTTCCGGAGGATCGGGGCCGCATCGTCACCGCGTTCCTGTCGAATTTCTTCCAGCGTTATGTCGAGTACGGCTTCACCGCCGATCTCGAAGGCAAGCTCGACGAGGTTGCCGAGGGCGATCTCGACTGGAAGCAGGTGCTGCGCGATTTTTGGCGCGACTTCTCAGCGGCGATCGGCGACACCAGCGACCTCGGCATCAAGGAAGTGATCGAGACCCTGGATCAGGATCTCGGTCAGCACTTCTTTCCCGAGACCGAAGGCGGCCCCGATTCGCGCATCTGCCCCTCCTGTTCCGGCGGCCGGCTCGGCCTTAAACTCGGCAAGTTCGGCGCCTTCATCGGCTGCTCGAACTATCCTGAGTGCAAATACACGCGCCGCCTCGTGGTCGAGGGCGGCCAGGACGGCGACACCGCGGCTGAAGGCGGCGAGCGCGAGCTGGGCAAGGACCCGGCGACGGGCAAGGCGGTCACGCTCAAGCGCGGTCCTTACGGACAGTACGTCCAGCTCGGCGAGGCCGAGGGCAAGGTCAAGCCGAAGCGCGTCTCATTGCCGCGCGGGCTCTCGGCGGCCGACGTCACGCTAGAGCGCGGTCTCGCCATGCTCGCGCTGCCGCGCGAGCTCGGCAAGCACCCCGAGTCGGGCGAGATGATCACCGCCGGCATCGGCCGCTTCGGCCCCTATCTGAAAGTCGGCGCGCGTTTCAAGTCGCTGCCGCGCGACGAGGATGTTCTGACCGTCGGCATCAACCGCGCTGTCGACCTTCTGTCGCAGGAAGGTGCCGGAACGCCGGCGGTCGAGGTCGGCAAGCATCCCGCCGATGGCAAGCCGATCACGCTGAAGAAAGGGCGCTTCGGGCCTTATGTGCAGCACGGCAGCGTGCGTTCGACGCTCAAGCGCGGCACCGAGCCCTCCTCGATCACGCTGGACGATGCCGTAGCGCTGATCGCGGAAAAGGTCGCCAAGGGACCGGCGCCGAAGAAGGGCCGCGCTGCCAAGCCGGCCAGGGCTCCGACCGAGAAGAAGCCGACGGCGGAAAAGAAGCCCGCTAAGAGGGCGAGCGCCAGCAAGAAGCCGGCTGCCGACTGATCGACTCGCGACGGCGCGTTTCGCCTTGAGTTCGATGCGCCGAGAGATCCGGAACCATCGGTAATGGCACGCAAGAAAGCGCCGCTTCCAACCAAGGATCAGCTCCGCGACTTCATCGCAGAGAGCCTGACGCCCGTCGGCAAGCGCGAGATCGCACGCGCCTTCCAGGTGAAAGGCGAGGACCGCGTCGCCTTGAAGGCGATGCTGCGCGAGCTCTCGGCGGAAGGCACGGTCGGAAAGATCCGCAAGTCGGCGCCGCCGGCGGGTCGCCTCGCCGAGGTGATGCCGGTCGTCGTTGCCGGCCTCGACGAGGACGGCGAGACGCTGCTCAGGCCTCTGGTGTGGGAGGACGAGAAGGAGCCGCCGCGCATCGTCCTGGTCGAGCGGCCCGGCGCCCCGGCGCTGCTGACCGGCACGCGCATTCTTGTCCGTCTCAACAAGAGGTCGTCGCGACTCTACGAGGCGCGCGTGCTGCGCCGCATTCCGACGACAAGCGATCGCGTCGTCGGCACCTACCGCCTCGGCGCCGAGGGTGGCCGGCTGATCCCCGCCGACAAGCGCAGCCGGACCGAGTTCCGCGTCTCCCGCGTCGATTCAGGCGGCGCGCGGGACGGTGAGCTGGTCTCAGCCGAGGTGTTGACGACCGCGCGACACGGCATTCCCGAAGCGCGCATCGTCGAGCGCCTAGGCACCGCCGACGATCCGCGTGCGATAGTCGCGATCGCGGTCGCCGCGCACGACATCCCGGTTGCCTTCGCTCATGATGCGCTTGCGCAGGCGGAAGCGGCGGAGCCGGTGACGCAGCCCGGAACGCGCGAGGATCTGCGAGACGTGCCGCTCGTCACCATCGACGGCGACGATGCCCGCGACTTCGACGACGCGGTCTTCGCCGAGCCGGACGGCGGGGGCTGGAAGCTGGTCGTCGCCATCGCCGACGTTGCGCACTACGTGACGCCCGCAAGCCCGCTCGACCGCGACGCCTTCAAGCGCGGCAATTCCGTCTACCTCCCCGACCGCGTCGTGCCGATGCTGCCGGAGGCACTGTCGAACGAGCTTTGCTCGCTGAAGCCGAAAGTCCCGCGGCCGGTGATGGCCTGCTTCATGCGCATCGACAAGGAAGGCCGGCTGCAGGGCCACCGTTTCGCCCGCGCCCTGATGCGCTCGGCTGCCCGCCTGACCTATGAGCAGGTGCAGAACGCGCGCGACGGCTGCCCGGACGATATGACCGGCCCCTTGATGGATCGTGTCGTCGAACCGCTCTACGGCGCCTATCGCGCGCTCATCAAGGCACGCGAGAAGCGCGGCACGCTCGACCTCGACATTCCCGAGCGCCGCGTTTACCTCGGCCCCGACGGCGATGTGCTGGCAATCCACAAGCGCGCCCGCTTCGACAGCCACCGGCTGATCGAGGAGTTCATGATCGCCGCCAATGTCGCGGCAGCCGAGACGCTGGAAGCCAAGGGCGTGCCCTGCATGTACCGGGTGCACGATCGCCCCTCCTACGAGAAGCTCGAAGGCCTCCGGGAATTCCTCGACTCGATCGGCCTTTCGTTGCCGAAGGGCCAGGTGCTGCAGCCGAAGAGCTTTACGCGGCTTCTCGCGCGCGCCGAGGACACGCCCCACAAGCAGATGGTCAACGATCTGGTGTTGCGCTCGCAGGCGCAGGCTCAGTACAGCCCAGACAACCTCGGACATTTCGGCCTGGCGCTTCGGCGCTATGCGCATTTCACCTCGCCGATACGCCGATACGCCGACGTTCTCGTGCATCGCGGCCTGATCAAGGCGCTCGACCTCGGTGACGACGGACTTGCTGACGCCGAGGCGGCCAAGATGCGCCAGCTCGGCGAGCACATCTCGATGACGGAGCGTCGTGCCCAGGTCGCCGAGCGCGACGCGCTCGACCGCTACTCGGCGCTCTACCTCTCAAGCCAGGTCGGCGGCGACTTCGCCGGGCGCATCAGCGGCGTCTCGCGCTTCGGCCTGTTCATTGCGCTCGACGAGACCGGCGCCGACGGCCTCATCCCGATCTCGACCCTCGGCGCCGACTTCTTCGAGCACGACGAGCGCCATCATCGCCTGGTCGGCCGCAAGACCAGGGTAGCCTACCAGCTCGGCCAGCCCGTGCATGTCCGGCTCGCCGATGCCGATCCGGTCAAGGGCGGTCTCGTCTTCCAGCTCCTGCCGGCCGAGGGGAAGGACAGGCATCCGGAGCGGCCGTTCACGCGCCGGACCGAGGCGCCGCGTCGTAGACCTGATAGGCGCCATCGCGGATAGCCGCGATGTTGCCGGCGGTCGCTTGCAGGATCTGTTCATGGATGATGTGCTCGCGCGCATCCGTGACGCCAAGGACACCCCCGTCGTCATTGAAAGACGGCGCCAGCGGCAGGTAGATCCGCTCGCCGAAAGCGTCGTACCCGACCAGGCGATAGACTTTTCCGACCAGATGAAGCGCCTGTCGGTTCCGAGCCACGCGGCGAGACCGCCCCTTGAAGGTCTCGGCGAGCTCCGTCGACATGACGACGTCGACCTGCTGGCCGGAGAGGTTGCGTCGGTAGAAGCGATTCACTTCATCGCCGACGGTCAGATACGCGGATTCAAGTAGCCAGTGCATAATTTTATGGAAGGGCGAAGGGGTAACCTCTTGCACTCACGAGAGGTTACTGATGAGCCGATACCGGCGAGTTACCTATGAGGACCGCTGCCAGATTTATGCGCTGAGCCAGGACGGTGCCTGCCAAGAAGCTATTGCCAGGGTTTTGGGTTTAAGCCAAAGCACGGTCAGCCGAGAGCTGCGCCGCAATCGGGGTCAACGCGGCTATCGGTTCAAGCAGGCAGAAACAAAAGCTCAGGCGCGGCAGGCGATACGACATAAGCCCCGCAAGCTGACGGCGTCCGTGCGGCGCAAGGTCGAAGCGAAGTTGCGCCAGATGCGCTGGTCGCCCGAGCAGATCAGCGGCTGGTTACGCGAGCAGGGCATCGGGCTGAGCCATGAGCGC
>VGEN01000153.1 GCA_016869285.1 Alphaproteobacteria bacterium | reverse complement strand
AAAGAAAAACGCCCCTGTCTTGCGGTTCACTCCGCAGAGACTCGATGCGGTACGCGCCGTCGTTCCAGCTACGAAATGTTCGATCAGGCGATCCTGCTTCGAGACCCTCAATCGGCTCCGTCGTATCCGTCCCATGATAACTCCATAACCGAGTTATCTGGGACAGCCCCATTCTTTGATAATGCTAGGAACTCTCTCGTGCCCGCGATCGCTTCGGCCAGGCCCACGCGCTGCACCTCGACCCCTTCGGCGAAGGCGGCGGCAAGACGCGAGGGCAGCGCCTTGTCGAGCATGACGAAGACGCCGATGTCGTCGGCGCGGCGGATCAGGCGGCCGAAGGCCTGCTTGAGCCGAAAGCGCGTGACCCGCTCGTCATAGGCCTTGTCGCCGAAGGCCTTGCGGCGCGCGCGATGGAGGATGTCGGGGCGCGGCCAGGGCACGCGGTCGAAGACGATGAGGCGGAGCGAGCGGCCGGGCACGTCGACGCCGTCGCGAACGGCGTCCGTGCCGAGCAGGCAGCTCTCCCGCTCGGCGCGGAAGATGTCGATGAGAGTCGCGGTGTCGAGCCCGTCGACGTGCTGCGCGTAGAGTTGGATGCCTGCCTGCTCGAGCGGCTCGGCGATGCGCGCATGAACCTCGCGGAGCCGCCGGATCGCGGTGAAGAGCCCGAGGCCGCCGCCGCCGGAAGCAAGGAACAGCTCGCGATAGGCGGCTGCCACCTGCGCGAAGTCGCGCTTGTCGACGTCGGTGACGACGAAGATCCGCGTCTGCGTCGGATAGTCGAAGGGCGAGGCGACCGCGGCGCGCATTGCCGGCGAGGCCAAGTGGCGCGCGCCAGACGATGATTCCGCCGCCGCCCAGTCGAGCTCGACCAGGCCGGTCGCATCGCGCAGCGTCGCCGAGGTGACGACGACGCCATGCGCCGGCTTCAGCACCGTCTCGGCGAAGGGCACGGTCGGATCGACCCAGTGTCGATGCAGGCCGACATCGAGATCGCGCGCCTCGATCCGGTCGACCTGCAGCCAGTCGACGAACTCCGGCGGCGTCGGCGCGGCAAGCGATTCCAGCATCGAGATCCAGCCGTCGAGCACGCCCTCGATCCGGCGGTTGATCGTGCGCGCCATCGCTTCCAGGCGAAGGCGCATCGCGGTGTCGAGCTCCTCCGCCTCGTCGTCGAGCCGCGCCTTCAGGCGATCGCGCAGCCGCGCCAGCGGACGGCGGATCTCCTGCTGGGCCGCGCGCAGCCGCGCCGCTGCGGCAACCATCCCCTCGATCGGGGGCTGCGCATCGGCCTCGATGCCGTAGGCGTTCTCGGTCTCGGTCGCCCGCGCGAAGACCTGCTGGCGGCAAAGCGCGAGGAAGCTCTCGGTGACGCCGTTGGGCTTGCCTTCGGCGAGGCGCGTCAGCCAGCCTTCCGAGGGCAGCACGCGCGCCGCCTCCAGCGCTTCGTCAAGCGCTTTCCTTCCCTCCTCGTCATCGACGACAAGATCCTCGACGCGGCGCTGCAGCCCTCGGCCCCGCGCGCGCCGGCTGCCTTCGGGCCCACGGATCCAGCGCTTGAGCTCGACCGCTTCGAGCCCGGAGAGCGCCAGCGAGAAGGCGGAATCCGCCGCATCGAAGACGTGATGGCCTTCGTCGAAGACGAGGCGATGCGAGAGCGAGCCTTCGGCCATGCCGCCGGAGGCGGCGATGCTCATCACCAGCGCATGGTTGGCGACGACCAGGCGCGCGCGCCGCGAACGCCGCATGGCGCGCTCGATGAAGCACTTGGTGTAATGCGTGCACGCCGAGTACACGCACTCGCCGCGCCGGTCGGTGAGCCCCAGCGCGCGCCCGCGGCCGACCAGATCGGCAAGCCACCCCGGAAAGTCGCCGCCGACCATGTCGCCGTCGCGCGTCGCCCCGGCCCAGCGCGCCAGCAGGCCCAAGGGGATCGCGTTCTCCGGATTGCCGCGGACGTTGCGCACGGCCTCCTCGAAATTCAGCAGGCAGAGATAGTTCTCTCGGCCCTTGCGGATGACGACGTTGAGCGCCTTGTCGGACGGGACCGGATAGAGGCGGTCGAGCTCGCCGTCGATCTGGTGCTGGAGGTTCCGCGTGTATGTCGAGAACCAGACCGAGCCCTCGTTCTTCTCGGCCCAGACGCTGGCCGGGGCGACATAGCCCAGCGTCTTGCCGACGCCGGTGCCGGCCTCGGCCAGGACCAGGCGCGGCTCGTCCTCGCGCTCGCGCGGGCTGAAGGCGGCGGAGACGGCGGAGGCGAAGTCGGCCTGGCTCGGCCTCGGCTCTGAGCGCTCGCCGAGAAGACGGGCGAGCCGCGCGCGCGCCTCCGAGGGATCGACCGGATGGCTTCCGGGCGGCGCCGGCGGCGCATGCTCCTGCCACTCCGGCAGGCGCCGCCAGACTTCGAGCGCGGCGGTGTGCGCGCGGTCTTTCTCGTCGATGCCGAGCGCGGCCAGCACCGCCGGTCTCCAGGACCAGCCGGCCGCCGCCATCACCTTGGCGATCGCCTCGGTCTCGATCTCGCGGTCCTGGGTGAGCTCGGTCAGCAGCGCTCGCGCCACCGCATAGAGCACGGCCGCTTCCGCCTCGGCCGATTCAGGCGCATCGAGCCCGACCGCCTCGGCGAGGCCGCGCGGCGTCGGCGGCACGAATCTCGCCGGACGCACGAAGGCGAAGAGCTCGACCACATCGTGGCCAGCGACCGCCTGGTTGAGGCGCCGCCCGACCGCCTTGGCGTGAGCGAGGAAGGGCCGCGCGCCCGCCTCGATGCGCCGGACCGCCTCGCCTTTGGCGATGGTCTCGACATCGCCTTCCGGGTTCAGCCACACCACGCCCGCCGCGCGCAGCACCATTGCCGGCGCCTCCGGCAGAAGCACGCGGCGGGGAAGCGGTGCCTGGGTCATGGCGCGGCAATCATAGACGTAAGAGCTATGGAATTCGCGACGACCTCGCTGACGCTCGGCCCCCACCCCAACCCTCCCCCGGCTGCTTCGCAGCCGAGGGAGGGAGTCGAAGCGCGAGTCTGAACCCTCTCCCGTGCGACAGCGCGGCGGAGGGCAGGGTGGGGGTTGGAGCGATGCGGAGGTCGTCCCCAGCACAATTCATTTGACGCCGCCATCAACTCGGCGCGTCTTAGCCCTGCTCCTCCCTCTCGCCTGGTTCGATGATTTCCGCCTCCCTCGCGCCGCAAGGCGCCTCCACGCGGCACGCGCTGGCGGTGCTGGTGTTCCTGACAATCATCTGGGGTCTCAACTGGCCGGCGATGAAGCTCGCCGTCGAGGGCTTCCCGCCCTGGCAGTTCCGCGCCGCCTGCGCGCTGTTCGGGATCTTCGCGCTGTTAGCGATGGCGCGCATGAGCGGGCTTTCCGTGAGGCCGCCGCCGGGGCTCTGGGGCAAGCTCGCGCTCTCCGGCATCCTGAATGTCGCCGGCTGGCAGGTGTTCTCGGCGTCCAGCCTGCAATACATCGACTCCGGCCGCGGCGCGATCGTCGCCTACACCATGCCGCTGATGACGGCGATCATGTCGGTGTTCATCCTGGGCGAGCGCCTGAGCGTCCGCGTCACCGCCGCCTTGCTGCTCGGCACCGCCGGCATGGCGCTCCTGCTCCCCGACGACATCTTCGGCGGCAGCGACCGCCAGCTCCTCGGCATCGGTTTCATGCTGCTGGCCGCGCTCTCCTGGGGTGCGGGCACGGTCCAGCTCAAATACATCAAGCTGCCGATGCCGACGAGCGTGGCGACCGCCTGGTTCTTCGTCTTCGCCTTTCCCGTGCAGCTCATCGGCGGGTTGTTCGAGACGCCGCCGGACTGGACGACCCTGACCTGGCCGGTGGTCGTCGGCGCGATCTATGCCGCGACCATCCCGGTCGCCTTCGGCTATTGGGCGTGGTTCCGCCTGGTCGAGGTCATGCCGGTGACCATCGCCTCGATCGCCACCCTGGCGACGCCGGTGCTCGGCGTCCTCTCCGGCGCTCTCCTCTTGAACGAGCCGGTCGGCTGGCGCGAGATCGGTTCGCTGCTTCTCGTCGTCGTCTCGCTCGTGCTGGTGCTCTACCGCAAGGCGCCGGGCAAATGACTTTCACCTTGCGAAGCCCCCACCCTGCGCTCCCCCGTCTGCTGCGCAGCCGGGAGAAGGAGCACGCTTCGAGTCCCCTCTCCCGCGTCGTACGCGGGGGAGGGCTAGGGTGGGGGCCGCGCGCAGGCGCGGTCGGAGATATCGAGAGCCAAGAGAGGGGACCATCATGCTGATCGGCTATGTCAGCGACGAACGCTATGTCGCCATCGAAGGAGTCGCGCTCGAGTTCATCAAGGGCGGCGTCTCGGTCGCCGTGACCTCGCGCGCCTCAGGCGCCGTCCATGCCGATATCGCGCCCGGCGAATACGAGGTCGTGCTGGCCAAGGCCGGCTTCGGCGCCAAGCGCGTGACGATGGAGGTGGTGCGCGACCGGCCCTATCAGTTCCGCCTGCTCGCCGACCAGCTCCTCGGATACCCCTGGCCGAAATACGTCCAGTCCGGCGAGGAGGCCGAGTTCCGCGTGCACTCGCCCGAGGCCTTCCATATGGAGCTCTGGCGCTATGGCCTCGAGAAGGAGCGCGTCGCCGGGCTCGGCTGGTGGGACGAGCACGGGCCGCGCGCCATGGTGCAGATCACCCCCGACGGCGACTTCACCCAGACCGGCGTGCAGTGGAGCAAGACGGGCTATGCGAGCCCCGGCTTCCGGCCGAAGGCGAAGGCGCCGGAGAAGAGCGGCCTCTACTATTTCCATGCCTCGACCAAGTCGGGGCTCTTCCTCTCCTTCCCCTGGATCGTGGCGCCGCGGAAGCCGACCGAGAAGATCGCCGTCCTCGCCTCCAACATCACCTGGAACGTCTATAACGCCTTCGGCGGGCGCTCGAACTACATCAACACCGACAAGCTGCCGGCGACGCCGACGGTGAATTCGCGCCAGGACCTGCTGCGCTACACCACCAAGAATTTCCTCACCTATCAGTCCGAGGAATACGCGCCTCTCTCCTTCGACCGTCCAGAGCCGATCAACTTCGTGCCCGAGAACGAGGAGCCCGCGAACATCATCGAGGGCCGCTCGGCCTGCCACATCGCTCCGGCCGAGTGGCGCTTCCTCGCCTGGATGGAGCGCGAAGGCTTCGGCTACGATTTCTGGGCCGAGAGCCAGCTGCACGAAGGCACGCTGCCGCTCGATGCCTACAAGATCCTGATCCTCTCGACCCACCCCGAGTACTGGTCGCGCGAGATGTACTTCAAGGTGAAGGCCTGGGTGCAGGAGAAGGGAGGCCGCCTGCTCTATCTCGGCGGCAACGGCATCGACTGCGAGGTCACCTTCCATGGCGATGCGGTCGTCTGCCACAACGGCGATGCGCGGCGCCTGCGCGCGCCGGGCAAGTACACGCCGCGCTTCCGCGACCGCGTCGAATGTCCCTCGAACCTGCTCGGCGTCGTCTTCGACTATGACGGCGCGATGACCGGTGCGCCTTACCGCGTCAGGGATGCGAGCCACTGGGTCTATGCCGGCACGGGTCTCAAGAACGGCGATCTCTTCGGCGAGAAGAGCCTGCATATGCGCTGCCCCGGCGGCGCCTCCGGCCACGAGACCGACAAGATCACCCCTTGGACGCCGAAGGGCACGGTGCACCTCGCCAAGGGCGAGAACCCCGACAAGGGCGGCGCCGACATGGTCTATTACGAGACCGCCTCCGGCGGCCGCGTCTTCTCCGCAGGCTCGATCGCGTGGAACGCCTCGATCTTCATCGACGACAAGGTCTCGAAGATCACCCGCAACGTGATCGAGCGGTTCCTGAATTAAGGGCTTCCCATCCACGGCTCACTACACCGGCGTGACAACTCGGGCGGAAGCAAGCACACTACCTTCGCGCGAATTGTGGGCGAGGCTGCAGGGTCGTA
The DNA here is from genome assembly GCA_016869285.1 of Alphaproteobacteria bacterium. Lineage (GTDB taxonomy): Bacteria > Pseudomonadota > Alphaproteobacteria > SHVZ01 > SHVZ01 > SHVZ01. The sequence goes on along the minus strand of VGEN01000153.1, from coordinate 4,755 downwards.
TTCGGAGGGGGGATGGAGGCGCTGGCGAAGGCTTGGGCGAAAGCGCTCGCGGCTTTTCCCAAGATCATCAAGGTCGTCGAGACGCCACTCGGTCTGGCGGCGCTCGCGCTGCTGCTGCTCGCGATCGCGCTGATCTCCATCTCTGGCCGCCTCGGCGAATGGGCTCTGATCGGAGCGTTCGCTGCATTTTCACTCGCTGTTGTCCTGATTGTCATTCGGCACACCCAAAGGAATGGCAATCCTGGCAAGAACGGAGCAACCGATGCCGTTCCGCATCCTGGCGGACAAAGGCACTCCATCGTCGTCGTACTCATCGTCGAAGGAGACAAGCTCCGGCTCCAGGGCTTCAAAGACCAAGCCTATGCGAAGTTCAACGAGGCACTCTATATTGCTGGGCGACAGGGCGATCGAAACGGCGAAGCTACCGCGCATCACCGTCTTGGTGTCATAGCCCGCTCCCTTGGCCAGACCGACCAGGCGCGGCGGCACTACGATGCGGCGCTGCCGCTCTTTCGCGCCGAGCAGGACCGACTGGGCGAGGCCAACACGTATTTCTCAATGGCCGAGCTGGCGATGGCGACGGAACCGGACGAGGCATTGAAGCAATTCGAACGTGCGGTGACCCTCTGTGCCTCCATTGATCAACGCGATTGGCAGTCGCAAGCAAGGGAAAAAGCCGAAAATTTCCGAAACCGGCCCGCATAGGTCGAGGCCCCATATCTCATGCGGTCGACGCGGAGGTTTCAAAGATCACCCGCAACGTGATCGAGCAGTTTCTGAAGTAGGCGCACATCGACGCCCCTCACGCTTCGACTTACGGCGAAGCTCGCTTCGCCGCTCGCTCAGCATGAGGGTCTACTGTAACCTCTCAATAGCCTCATCCTGAGCGAGCGGCGAAGCGAGCTTCGCCGTAAGTCGAAAGGGGAGGCGGCCCCAATACTGCGAGAAGCGTCATCGCTCCCATGCTCGCCCTTGGCATCGAGACCAGCTGCGATGAGACCGCGGCCGCCGTCGTCGACGGCGATCGGCGCATCCTCGCGAGCGTCGTCGCCTCACAGCTCGATCGCCATCGCCTCTATGGCGGCATCGTGCCGGAAGTGGCGGCGCGCGCGCATCTGGAGCTGCTGCAGGGGCTGGTGCGACAGGCGCTCGACGAAGCGAAGGTCGGTTTCGCCGATCTCGATCTCGTCGCCGCGACGACGGGGCCGGGGCTGATCGGCGGCGTCATCGTCGGCTCGACCTTCGGCAAGGCGCTTTCGCTCGCGCGCCGCCTTCCCTTTCTCGCGATCAATCACCTCGAAGGCCATGCGCTGAGCCCGCGCCTCTCGAACGGCATCTCGTTTCCCTATCTGCTGCTGCTGGTTTCCGGCGGGCATTGCCAGCTGCTCGCCGTCGAGGGCGTCGGCCGCTACCGGCGCTACGGCACCACCGTCGACGACGCCGCGGGCGAGGCCTTCGACAAGGCGGCGAAGAAACTCGGTCTCGGATTTCCCGGAGGGCCGGCGATCGAGCGTGCGGCGAAGTCGGGCAATGCCGCCCGCTTCCCGCTGCCGAAGCCGATGCTCGGGCGGCCGGGCTGCGACTTCTCTTTCTCCGGCTTGAAGACCGCGGTGGCGCAGGCCGTCGAGGCGCTCGGCCGCGAACCGACTGCGCAAGAGCAGGCCGATCTCGCCGCGAGCTTCCAGGAAGCGGTCGCGGCTTCGCTCGCCGACCGCACGCGCAATGCGCTTCGCCGCTTCATCGACGAGCACGGGCCCGGCCATGCGCTGGTCGTCGCCGGCGGCGTCGCCGCCAACACGCGGCTGCGCGAGGTTCTGGCCGAGCTCGCCCGCGCGCATCACAACGGTTTCGTCGCGCCGCCGCTCGCGCTCTGCACCGACAACGCGGCGATGATCGCCTGGGCCGGGATCGAGCGCCACGCCTTAGGCGAGGAGGACGGGCTCGATGTCGCGCCGCGGCCGCGCTGGCCGCTCGATGCCGAGGCGCCGCCGGCGCCCTATGCCGGAGCGAAAGCGTGAGGGTGGGGGCATGAGGATCGCCGTCATCGGCGCCGGCGCCTGGGGAACGGCGCTGGCCCAGGTCGCGATCCGCGGCGGCGACGTGACGCTCTGGGCACGCGAGCCCGAAATCGCCGCCGCCATCGCTGCCGAGCACGAGAACGCCGCGTTCCTTCCCGGCTTCAAGCTGGATGCGAAGATCCGCGCGACCTCCGACCTCGCCGAAGCCGCGGCCGGGGCGAAGGCGGTGCTGCTGGTGGTCCCGGCGCAGTTCCTGCGCAATGTCGCGCGCGATCTCGCCCGCGTGCTCGAGCCCGGCGTTCCCGTCGTGCTCTGCGCCAAGGGGATCGAAGCCAGGACCGGCGCGCTGATGACCGAGGTCGCCGCCGAGATGCTGCCCGGCCGCGATCTTGCCGTGCTTTCGGGGCCCAGCTTCGCGCATGAGGTCGCACGCGGGTTGCCGACGGCGCTGGTGCTGGCGAGTACGACCGAGGGCCTGGCCGAGCGGCTGGCGATCAGGCTCGCGCGCCCGACCTTCCGGCTTTACGTCTCCGACGATCCGATCGGCGCCGAGATCGGCGGCGCGGTCAAGAACGTGCTGGCGATCGCCGCCGGCATCGTCGAAGGCGCCGGCCTCGGCGACAATGCGCGCGCCGCGATCGTCACGCGGGGCTTGGCCGAGCTGATCCGCCTCGGGCGCGCGCTCGGCGCCCGCCCGGAGACGCTGACCGGGCTTTCCGGCCTCGGCGATCTGGTGCTGACCTGCACCGGCGCCAGCTCGCGCAACCATGCCCTCGGCGTCGCGCTCGGCCAGGGAAAGACCGTGGCGCAGGCGACATCGGGCAAGCGCGCCGTGGTCGAGGGCGTCGCCAGCGCGCATCCCGTCCGCGCCCGCGCCAAGCGCCTCGGCGTCGAGATGCCGCTGGTCGAGGCGGTCGACGACATCGTCAATGGCGGCGTCTCGGTCGAGGATGCGGTTCAGCGGCTCCTCGGGCGGCCGCCGAAAGCCGAGGGCTGGCGCTAGCGCTCTCGTCAATCGTCCGCTAGCGTCGCGACGATCTTCACCGGGAGCTTCGATGCTTTACTACGTGCACCGTCTCGACAAGCAGGGCCATCTCGAGCTCAGGCTCAAGACGCGTCCGGTTCATCTCGAATACCTCAAGGCCAATGCTCATCGGCTGTTCGCCGCTGGGCCGGTGCTGACGCCGGATGGCAAGGCGCCTTGCGGCAGCCTGCTGCTGGTGGAAGCCAAGGACGAGGCCGAGCTCAAAGAATTCCTCGCCGGCGATCCTTACGACAAGGTTGGCCTCTTCGACACGCTGACGATCCAGCCCTGGCGCAAGGTGTTCTCGCATCCCGAGGTCGGCGGACCTCCCGGCTGAACCGGAGGAAATCCATGAAGCACTGGCTGATGAAGTCGGAGCCCGACACCTTCTCCTGGGACAATTTGGTCGAGAAGAAGAAGAGCATGTGGGACGGCGTGCACAACCACATGGCCGCCGGTCACATGCGGGCGATGAGGAAGGGCGATCTCGCCTTCTTCTATCATTCGAACATCGGCAAGGAGATCGTCGGCGTCATGAAGGTCGAAAAGGAGCACTATCCCGACCCGACCGACGAGACCGGCAAGTTCGTTGCCGTCGACGTGGCGCCGGTCAAGCCGGTGAAGACGCCGGTGACGCTTCAGCAGATCCGCGCGGATGGCGGATTCGAGGACTTCCTGCTGGTGCGCAACTCGCGGCTCTCGGTCATGCCCGTCTCGGATGCGCATTGGAAGAAGCTCTGCAAGATGGCCGGCATCGCCCCTTGATCCGGCTCTGCCGCGATGAGGAGATCGAGGAGGGCGATGCGCGCGGCTTCCGGTTCGGCGAAGGCTCGGACCAGACGCGCGTCCTCGTGCTGCGCTGGGAAGGCGCGCTCAAGGCCTATCTGAATGTCTGCCCGCATGTCGGCACGCCGCTCGACTGGGTGCCCGACAAGTTCTTCCACCCCGACGACCGCCATTTGATCTGCGCCACCCATGGCGCGCTGTTCCTGCCGGAGAACGGCCTCTGCGTCGCCGGTCCTTGCGAGGGCGAGGCCCTTCAGGCGGTGGAGATCGCGGTCGAGAAGGGCTGGATCGTCTATCGCGGCTGAAGCGCCGCCATCATCGCCGCGGTCGCCTTCGCATCCGCATCGTCGAGACCGGCAAGCGCCTCCCTGACGCGGTCGAAATCGGCCGGCGAGCGGTTCTGGCTCATCTTGATCTTGGCCTCGATGCGCTCAAGCGGCAGCGCGAAGCCGACGATCGCTTTTCTCAATCCAGAGAACTGGGCTTCATCGAGCTTGTCGACCGTCCAGGGCCGCTTCGGCGCCAACTTCGCCTCGTGCTGCGCCGAAAGGCGCACCAGGAGGTCGATCACGCCGGCATCGTCGAGCACGCTCGGCCGCCCCTGCACATGGACGACGGCGTAGTTCCAGGTCGGCACCATGGCGCGCGGCTTCTCGTACCAGTCGGGCGAGACATAGGCGTTGGGACCCTGGAACACTGCCGTCGCCTCGGCCGTGCCGTCCATCAGCCTCCAGATCGGGTTGGCGCGCGCGACATGGGCGAGCAGCCGATCGCCCGCGCGGTCGAGCACGAAGGGCAGGTGCGAGATCTCGGGCTTTCCCTCCGCGCTCATGATCAGCGCGCCGAAGCCGCTCCGCTCGATCAGATCGAGCCCGGCCGCCTCCTCGGCGGCAAAGTGACGGGGCGTGTACATGGGCCTCGTCTATC
>VGEN01000152.1 GCA_016869285.1 Alphaproteobacteria bacterium | reverse complement strand
GCCTGAGATGATTCGCTATGGCGGCAACACCTCCTGCCTCGAGGTCCGCTGCGGCAAGGCGCTGCTGATCTTCGATGCCGGCACAGGCCTGAGGCCGCTTGGGCGCAAGCTCGCCCTGGAGGGGACGATCGACGCCGATCTGTTCCTTTCCCACACCCATTACGACCATGTCAGCGGCCTGCCCTTCTTCGGCCCGGTCTTCGTGCCGCACAACCGCTTCCGCTTCTGGGCCGGGCATCTGGAGAGCCAGGGTCTGGAGCTCTGCGACGCGCTTTGCGAACTCATGATGCCGCCGCTCTTCCCGGTGCCGATCGAGGTCTTCAAGGCCGACATAGCGTACAAGGATTTCCAGGCGGGCCAGACACTTATGCCTCGGCCAGGGGTCGTCCTCAGGACCGCGCCGCTGAACCACCCCAACGGCGCCACCGGCTATCGCATCGAGTATGGCGGCAAGTCGATCTGCTATGTCACCGACACCGAGCATGACGGCCGCGGCCCCGATCCTGAGATCACCGGGTTGATCGCCGGCGCCGACCTCGTGATCTACGACTCCAGCTATACTGATGAGGAATATCCGCAATTCAAAGGCTGGGGCCACTCGACCTGGGAGGAAGGCGTCCGGGTCTGCGAGGCCGCCGGCGCTAAGCGCCTGGTGATTTTCCACCATGATCCCAGCCATGACGATGTCGCTATGGATCGCATCGCGGCGGCCGCGGAGAAACGCCGCCCCGGAACCCTGGTTGCCCGGGAAGGCATGACGCTTTCGCCCTAGCCGGTCGATCTTCCAGGCAGGGAGATGGCTGGGGCGCCAGGATTCGAACCTGGGATCGCGGTACCAAAAACCGCTGCCTTACCGCTTGGCCACGCCCCAACGCGAAAACGCGCGGCACCATAACCGCAAACGGGAGCCCCAGCAACGCGGCTTCCCGCACTTCCCGAGACTTCCCCGTTACCCTCCGGTCCGACCTCTGCTATCGTGTCCGCAGGGATGGGGTCTTACTCAGTATGACAGGGAGGACCGGATGGCCGATGCGGGCAATATGCCCTGGAGCATCAAGGGCGTATCGGCTGAGGCCCGTAAGATCGCCAAGTCGGCGGCAATGGTCGCCGGCGAGCCGATGGGGGTCTGGCTCTCCCGCGTGATCAACGCCGCCAGCGCCGCAAGGCTGGGCCAGGCAACCCAGGTAGCGGTCAGGCAGGAGGCCCCGGTCCCGGCGCCGGCGGAATTGCGCGTGGACATCGAGGCTTTGACCCAGCGTCTGGCAAGAGCCGAGCGGCGGATGCTCGAATCCCTGCAACCGCTCGATCAGGCGCTGGCCCAGATCGGTCGCCGGCTCGAGGCCCTCGAGGCGCCGGCGCTACCGCCCCCGGAGCCGAACCGGCCCCGTGGCCGCGCTAGATATTGAGTCTGGAGTCCGGTAGTGCACCAGATATGACCGGCAAGAGCGGCGCGGCCCCCTGGAGCGTGAAGGGCGTCGAGCGGCCGACGCGCGAAACGGCGCGTCAGGCGGCCCAGGCCGCGGGAATGACCGTGGGCGCCTGGATCGAGCAGGCGATCCGCAGTCATGAAACTCTGCTGGCGGCTGCTGCGCCGGAAGCGGAACCGGCAGCCGGGGTTCTGGCCGCCGCCCAACGCGCTGAGGTGCGTTCGCTCGAGGCCGGGGTCGAGAGCGCCGAGTCGCGGGCCGGCGACATGGTCATACCGGTCGCTCTCAAGGTCCAGGAGCTGGCGCACCGGCTGGTCGAGATCGAGCAGGCCCGGGTCGCCGGTAGGACCCGCGCCGCGTCGCCGACGCCAGAGCCCTTGGCTGAGGCCGAGGCATCGCCTGCGCCGCCCGAGGACGACTTCGAGCGATTCCTCCAGCCCGAGCCGGAGCCCGACGCCGCACGGCCGCCTGCGCCAGGCGAGGACTTCCCGACGCCGATGCCGCCGGAGGAGAACTTCGAGCGCTTTCGCCAGCCCGAGCCGCTGGGTTTCAACGCCGCCACGGAGATCCCCGAGGAGCGGCCGCATCGCCGCGCCTGGGCCAGGCCGAGGGCGGTCCGACCAAAGCGCAAGAGCCGGTTCCGCCGCATCTTCGTCGGCATCCTTGGCGCGGTGGTCGCGCTGGTGCTCGGCGCCGGCTCTGCCGTTCTCTTCCTCGACCATGGTGAGCTGATCGGGCTGCCGCCGAGGCTGGCCGACCAAGTAGCCGACGGCGTCGATCGCGTCGTCGCAGAGGGGCGCCGACTGGCGCAGGCCGGCGAGGAGGTGGCCGTCGACTTGATCCGCGACATTCGCAGCCTCTTCGAGGAGCTGCCGGCCGAGTCCGGCATGGTGTCGCCGGTCGAGCCGCCGAAGGACGGCGCCACGCCGCCGCCGGAGCCTCCACCGTCACCGCCGGTGGCGGCCGTCGTGGCTCCGCCCGCCTCTGCCGTTCCATCGCCATCGCCGTCCTTATCCGCCTCCGCATCGCGGCCGGGCAGCGAGACGCCGGCGGTAACGGCGTCGGCCTCAGCCACACCCTCGTCGTCGACGCTGCAGACCGTTAACGGCACGGCGGGGGCGGCCGCGCCGACACCGATGCCCGTGCCGCCTCCGCCACCGCCGCAGATCGGCGCGCTGCCGCCGACGATCGCGCAACCGCCGCCTTCACCTGCGCCCCCGCGCGAGCCCGCGCAGTCCTTTCCGACCCTGGAGCAGCCGAAGGAGCAGGCGCCGCCGGCGCGTGCGGCGGATGAGCTCGAGAGAGTCGCGCGCCAGGGCGACGTGAAGGCGCAATACGAGCTCGGCGTGCTCGCGGTGCAGCCGGATACCGGGCAGCCCGACTACGGCAAGGCCGCCTACTGGTTCCGCGAAGCCGCGGTCCAAGGCAATCAGAGCGCGCAGTACAATCTCGGTGTCCTCTACGAGCACGGGTTCGGCGTCGGCCAGGACGACGTGCGCGCTCTGCTCTGGTATCACTCGGCGGCGGAGCAGGGGCACGCACGCGCGCAGTACAATCTCGGCGTCTTCTACGCGCAAGGCCGCGGCATTCCGACCGACTATGGCGAGGCGCAGCGCTGGTTCAAGAAGTCGGCCGATCAGGGCGTCGCGAAGGCCTTCTACAATCTTGCCGTCCTCGCCGAGGCGGGCCTCGGCGGGCCGGTGAATGCGACGGCAGCGCGCTCTTTCATGAGCCGCGCAGCGCTGCTCGGCGATCCCGAAGCGCGCGAGGCGCTGGCGAAGCGTCCGGTGCCCCGGCCTGATCCGGCCAAGGGCGAGGCGCGGCCGTCGAGCGAGGTGATCGGCGCTGTCCAGCACATGCTGGGTGAGCTGGGTTACGACGCCGGCCGCGCCGACGGCCTGCTCGGCGACAAGACGCGCCAGGCGATCCGCAAGTTCCAGGGCGACAGCGGCCTGCCGCAGACCGGCATCGCCACGGAAGAGCTGCTCGAAGTCCTGACCGCGAAACTCGGGCCGGCGCTGTCCGTCGCCGCGCCACGCACTCGAACGCCTTAGCGGTGCTTGAGGTCGTGATCGTCAGCGGCTCTCGTAAGCATTAACAACATTGCTATCAATGCTTACTTTGCTGGCATGGCGACGCTGTCGCCCTTGCGCACGCCGCCGTTCCAGCACCACCAGCCGGGCTGGTTGCGCGCGATCGTCTCATGCGCCCGCCCGGCTTCTTCCGCCGCCGCGTAGAGGCCGAAGACGGTGGCGCCGCTTCCCGACATGCGCGCGAGCAGGCAACCCTCGGTCCCGCCGATCGCCTCGCGCACGATGCGGATTGCGGGCGCGTTCAGCTCCGCCGCCGCGGTCAGGTCGTTCCGCCGCGGCAAGAGCAAGCGCGCGAGTTGCGCGGCGTCTTGCGGTGCCTCGCTGAAACGTGCCGGCTGGCTGAACGGGCCGGAGCGGGCGCGGAACACGTCCTTGGTCGCGACCGCGATACCGGGATTGACCAGCAGCAGATGAAGCGGCGGGAGATCCGGCGCCGGTTCCAACGTCTCGCCGATGCCGGACATGAACCGGGTCTCGCTCGCAAGACAGACAGTCACATCGGCGCCGAGCTTGAGCGCGACGGACGGATCGATCTCGACCGACCACAGCGCCGCGAGTGCGCGCAAGGCGGCCGCCGCATCGGCCGAGCCGCCGCCGATGCCGGCGGCGACCGGAATTCGCTTGGTCAGGCGGATCCGCACCTTGGGCTCGCGCCTCGTCGCCTCGGCGAGCCCGCGCGCGGCGCGGAGCACCAGGTTGTCGGTCTCGCTCGCGAGCGCGCTCGCGAACGGACCATCGATCGTCAGCGACAACTCGTCGGCAGCCTCGACCGCGACCTCGTCATGCAGATCGGCGAAGACGGCGAGGCTGTCGAGCAGGTGATAGCCGTCGGCGCGCTTGCCGATGACGTGAAGGTAGAGATTGATCTTGGCGTGCGCGGCGACGCGGACCCGGCCGCTCACGGCGGCGGCAGGCCTTCCGCCAGCTTCTTCTGGATCTGCGGCACGAGCTCCGGCTCGGGCTCGAGCCTGAGCGCGCGTTCCCACTGATAGCGCGCCTCGGCGCGGCGGCCGGCACGCCAATAGACGTCGCCGAGATGGTCGTTGATCGTCGGATCGTGCGGACGGATCTCGACCGCCTGCTCCATGTAGATGAGCGCCTTATCAAGATTGCCGAGGCGGAAATGCACCCAGCCGAGCGAATCGATGATGTAGCCGTCGCGCGGGCGCAGCTCGACCGCGCGCTCGATCATCGGTAGCGCCTTGTCGAGATGGATGCGCTGATCGGCCCAGGAGTATCCGAGATAGTTGAGCACGCTCGGCTGCTCCGGCTGAAGCTCGAGCGCCTTCAGGAGATCGGACTCGGCGCGGGCCCAGCGCCCCGAACGTTCGAACGCGACGGCGCGCGAAAAGAAAAGCGACCAATGCTGCTGCTGCGGGCTCGGCACGCGCGCAACCGCGCGGTCATAGGCCGCAAGCGCCTTGTCGTATTCGGGGAAGTTGCCCGGCAGCTTGATCTTCGAGCGCCAGAGATCGCCGAGCCGCACCAGGGCATCGATGCGGTCGGGCTGCTCGGTCGCCATCGCTTCGAGCACGGCGACCGCCTCGTCGCTCTTGCCCATCTGGTCGAGATTGCTCGCGATATGCAGCTTCGCCGACCAGCCATAGGTCTCATCGGCGCTCGCGGCCCGATAGAAGGTGTTGGCATCGGCATAGCGCTGCTCGTTCTCGAGCAGGCTGCCGAGCAACAGGCGTGCTGCCGGAAACTCAGGCTTCAGCCACAGCGACATCTGCGCGTAGATCTGCGCGAGATCGCCGGAGCGGTCCGATTGCAGCGCGGAGGCGAGGTCGAACAGCGCCTCGGCCATGCCCTCGGTCGGCCTGGAGAAGGCCGCCGGCGGCGCACTCCTGGCGCGGGCGCGGGCGAGGTCGCGCTGGAGATAGATCGGGTCGCCGGCGCGGTCGCTGAACTTGCGATAGATCTCCTCGGCCTCGGCGCTCTTGCCGTTGCGCTCGAGGAAGCGGCCGGCGGAGAGCACGACGCGAAGCGACGGCGCCTCACCCCTGAGCGCGGCTTGAAAGCTCTTTTCCGCTGCGTCCCTCCGCCCTGCGAACTCGTTGATCAGGCCGGCATGGAGATGGAACATGCCGGAGAGATCGGCCTGCGGATTGCCGCCGGTCTCGAGCAGGTCTATCGCCTCGTCGTACTTCTGCTGACCGGCTTTCGTCCAGGCGACCAGGAGCGGCGACAGGATCGCATTCGGTCCCTGGCGGCGGAGCCGCATGAGACGCTGCTCAGACTCCGCGTAGCGTTCGGCCCGCGCCTCGACGATCGCGAGCGCAAGATTGGCAAAGCCGTTCTGCGGGTCACGCGCGGCCATACGCTGAGCGAGATCCGCGGCGACTTCGTTGCGCCCGTCCTGGAGGGCCACGGCAAGCCCACGCAGCAGGAGCTGCTGCTCGTTGGGATCGGATTTGAGCGCGGCGCCGAAGAACTCGGCGGCCGCTCCGGGGTCGTTGCCGCGCTGAGCCGCAAGGCCCGAGAGGAAGTTGCCGGACGGCGTGCTCGCGAGCGGCAGCTTGTCGGCGGTGGTGCCGCCGGCAGCGCAGGCCGAGAGGGACGCGGCGAGGAGGAGGACGATCGGTGTGGTGCGAGAAGCCGGCATCGGTTCCATCGACGAGAGAGGTCTACATATTGGGATAGTTGGGCCCGCCGCCACCCTCCGGCACGACCCAGTTGATGTTCTGGGTCGGGTCCTTGATGTCGCAGGTTTTGCAGTGGACGCAGTTCTGCGCGTTGATCTGCAGCCTCGGCGTCCCCTCGTCGCGGCCGACGATCTCATAGACCCCGGCCGGGCAGTAGCGCTGCTCGGGAGCCTCGTACATCGCCAGATTGACCCCAATCGCGCGGCCCGGATCGGCGAGCTTCAGATGCGCCGGCTGGTTCTCCTCGTGATTGGTGTTCGAGATGAACACCGAGGAGAGCCGGTCGAAGCTGACCTTGCCGTCGGGCTTCGGATAGTCGATCGGCAGGCACTGCGCCGCCGGCTTCAAAGTCTCGTGATCGGCATGGTGGTGCAGCGTCCACGGCGCCTTGCCGCGAAGGAGATAGGTGTCGATCGCCGCGTGCGCGAGGCCGAGCCACAGGCCGCCGCCGAAGCCGGGACGGATGTTGCGAACGGCCTTGAGCTCTTCCCACACCCAGCTCTTCTCGAGCGACTCGCGGTAGCCCCGGACCTCGGCGACGCCGGCATCGGCCAGGCTGGCGAAGACCGCCTCGGCGGCGAGCATGCCCGACTTCATCGCCGTGTGGCTGCCTTTGATCTTCGGCACGTTGAGAAAGCCCGCGGTGCAGCCGATCAAGGCGCCGCCTGGAAAGGTGAGCTTCGGGATCGACTGGAAGCCGCCCTCGTTGATCGCGCGCGCGCCATAGGCGATGCGTCGCCCGCCTTCGAAGATCGGCCGGATCTCGGCATGAGTCTTGAAACGCTGGAACTCCTCGAAGGGCGAAAGCCACGGGTTCTCGTAGTCGAGGCCGATGACGAAGCCGACCGCGACCTGATTGTTCTCGAGGTGATAGAGGAACGAGCCGCCATAGGTGGCAGCACCGAGCGGCCAGCCGATCGTGTGCACGACCGAGCCCGAGCGATGCCGCGCCGGATCGACTTCCCAGAGCTCCTTGATGCCGATGCCGTAGGTCTGCGGCTCGACGCCGTCGCGCAGCCCGTAGCGCGCGACCAGCGTCTTGGTCAGCGAGCCGCGGCAACCCTCGGCGAAGAGCGTGAAGCGCGCGCGCAGCTCGACGCCTTGCGTGTAGCTGCCGGTCTTCTCGCCGTTCTTGCCGATGCCCTGGTCGCCGGTAGCGACGCCGACGACGCGGCCCTCTTCGTAAAGCACCTCGGCCGCGGCGAAGCCCGGATAGATCTCGACGCCGAGCCCCTCCGCCTGCTGGCCGAGCCAGCGCACGACATTGCCGAGCGAGACGATGAAGTTGCCGTGATTGTTCATCTGCGGCGGCGTCGGCAGGCGCCAGGCGCGCTTCTTCGTCAGCAACAAGAACTTGTCCTCGAGCGCCGGCGTGTTGAGCGGGGCGCCCTTCTCCTTCCAGTCGGGGATCAGCTCGTCGAGCGCACGCGGCTCCATCACCGCGCCCGAGAGGATATGCGCGCCGACTTCGGAGCCCTTCTCGATGACGCAGACCGAGACCTCGCGGCCGGACTCGGCAGAAAGCTGCTTCAGCCGGATCGCGGCAGCGAGGCCCGAAGGCCCGGCTCCGACCACGACCACGTCGTACTCCATGCGCTCGCGCGTCATCAGTCTCGCATCATGCTTGGGGGCGCCGACAGACTTATCTCACTCCTCGGGATACTGTCCAAGGCTTAGCCGCGGGGATAGGCTCTATCAGGGACATGGTGCAGCTGACCGACCTCTCCGACACCGCCGCCGCCGCACTGCTCGCCTGGCAGGTCGCCGCTGGGGCCGACGAGGCTATTCTCGCGGAGCCGGTCGACCGCACGCGGCCGCTGCCGGCGCCCGCACCTCAGCCGGCGGTCGCGCCGGCCCCGACGCGGCCGCGTAGTTTGGCCGAGGCGCCGTCCCCTTCGCCGTCGTCGGTGCGAGCTCCGGCGATGCCGCAGAAGGCGGCTCCGCCGACCCTGATCGCCCAGGATGCGAAAGCCCTGGCGGCAGCCTGCAAGACGGTTGCCGAGCTCGAACAGGCGGTCCGGCTGTACGAGGGCTGCGGCCTTAAGAAGACCGCGACCAATACGGTTTTCGCCGACGGCAACCCGCAAGCGCGGCTGATGCTGGTCGGCGAGGCGCCCGGTGCGGATGAGGACCGGCAGGGGAAGCCCTTCGTCGGGCTTTCGGGCAAGCTGCTCGACCGGATGCTCGCGGCGATCGGCTACGACCGCGGCTCGGCCTATATCACCAATATTCTTTTCTGGCGGCCGCCCGGGAACCGCCAGCCCACGCCGCAGGAAATCCAGCAATGCCTGCCCTTCGTCCTTCGGCACGTCGAATTGGTTAACCCGGCCGTCCTGGTTCTTCTGGGCGGCACCTCGGCCAAGACCATGCTCAATCAAACGGACGGCATCATGCGGCTTCGAGGCCGCTGGTTCGAGTATAAGATTGATGAGTCCTTGCCTATTATTCCAGCGCTCGCGACATATCATCCTGCGTATTTGTTGAGGTCGCCCGGACAAAAGCGCGAGGCCTGGCGAGATTTTCTTGCATTGAAACTGCGCCTGAGCAACGCGCTATAACGAACTGAACTCAAACATTATTTCAAATAGACAACGGTATCCTGAGAAGGTCGACAAGTTTCTGACGCTAATCCTAGGCTTGCCTCGAACTCCTCCGTCCGCTAGGTGAGTCGACCCATGAGGGAGGAGGGACCCATCCGCGTCCGTCGCCGGGCGCGCGCGCTGATGCTCGTTGCCGCCGTCCTGGCTTTGGCCGGCGGCGCGGCGATGGCGTCCGAGGCGCAGAGGCTGGACCCGGCAAAGGGCGAGGTGCTCAAATCCGCGACCGAGCAGGCGTCGTTGCCGAAGGGCATGATCGACGCCTCCAAGGTCGATCCGACCCTGAGCCTGCCGCAGGTGCTCGATGCCGGCCAGGCGGAGCGCTATGCCGAGATCTTCCGCCTGCAGAGCGACGCGGCCTGGGCCCAGGCGGACAGGGAAATCCGCCAGCTCAGGGATAAGCGCCTGCTCGGCGCCGTGCTATCCCAGCGCTACACCCACCCCAAGTACCGCTCGAGATACGATGAGCTTGCGAGCTGGCTGAAGCACTATGGCGACCACCCGGAAGCGGGCCGCCTCTATCGCCTGGCGATCGACCGCAAGCCGCCCGCAGCGGCGGCGCCCGAGCGCCCGCAGGTAGGCTTCCTCGGCGGCTATGGCGAGGAGTCGACCGGGTCCGAGTCGGGCTATGCCTCGCAGAGGCAGCGAGGCTCGGACGAGATCCGCGACATCATCCACGGCGCCTCCGATCTTCGCGCGCGTCTGAAGAAAGGCGATCCCGACGGTGCCGAGCGCGTGCTGGGTCAGCTTGTCGCGAGGAAGATCCTCGACGGCGTCGAGATCGCGATCCTCAAGGCCGAGATCGCCCAAAGTCACTTCTTCAACGGCAACGACGTGCCCGCCTTCCGGCTTGCCTCGGAAGCGACGCGCGAGGCCCGAGGCTGGCAGCCGCTGGCGCCGTGGATCGCCGGGCTTTCGGCATTCCGCCTCAACCGGGCGGCCGACGCCGCCAGGCATTTCGAGGCTATGCTCGAGCTCAGGGGCCTCACGCCCAACCAGGTCTCTGCCGCGGCCTTCTGGGCCGCGCGCGCGCATCTGGTCGCAGGCCAGCACACCAAGGTCTCGCGCCATCTCGTGCGGGCGGCTCTCCAGCGGACCTCGTTCTACGGCCTGCTCGCGCGCCGCGCGCTCGGCGTCGACACGCCCTTCAACTGGGCGGAGCCGCAGCTTTCCGTCGACGACATGCGCCAGATCGAGGAGATGCCCGGCGGCTGGCGCGCGCTCGCGCTGATCCAGGTCGGCGAGACCGTGCGGGCCGAGGCGGAGCTTCGCAAGATCGCCGCCCAGGGCAATGCCGATCTCGCGCCGGCCTTTCTCGCGCTCGCCTCGCGCGCCAACATGCCGGCGCTCTCGATGCGCCTTGCCGGCAAGCTCGCGCAGGAGAATCAGCGCTACGACGGCGCGCTCTACCCGATCCCAGGCTGGAAGCCGGAAGGCGGCTTCTCGGTCGACCCGGCGCTGCTCTTCGCCATCACGCGCCAGGAATCGGGCTTCCACGTCAAGGCGGCCTCCGGCGCCGGCGCGCGCGGGCTGATGCAGATCATGCCGAAGACCGCGGTCTTCGTCGGCGAGGGCGAGGTCAAGCGCACCGACGCCAAGCAGCAGCTGATGGAGCCCGAACGCAACCTCACGCTCGGCCAGCGCTACGTCCAGCATCTGCTCGAGCACGAGCAGATCCAGGGCAACCTGCTGCTGGCGGTCGCGGCCTACAACGCCGGGCCGACGGTTGCGCTCAAATGGCAGCGCAAGGGCGACTACAAGGACGACCCGCTGCTCTTCGCCGAGGCGATCCCCTATGGCGAGACCCGCGCCTATGTGCAGCGCGTGGTTGCCAATTACTGGATCTATCAGCTCCGCATGGGCCAGCCGACGCCGACGCTGGACGCCGTCGCCGCCGGCGACTGGCCGGTCTACAATCCCGGCGACAAGGGCTGAGCCTCTCGCCCGTCGCCGGCCGACAAGGCACCCTCTATCCTGGATTATTCGTGACG
>VGEN01000151.1 GCA_016869285.1 Alphaproteobacteria bacterium | reverse complement strand
ACGTTTGCTCAACACAAGACCTCGGAAATCTCTCGGCTTCCGTTCACCGCAAGAGGTTTTCGACTCCCTCGCTGGCTCCTAAATCTCTATGCACTGGCGAGTTGAATCCGCGCGATGAAGTCGACCTCGCCGCGAACAAGCGCCGCGGTCGCGACTGCGGGATCCGGCAGCAAGATCCATTCGACCGTATCAACCTTGGCAAGCCGGGCGCCTGCCGCCATGTCGGAAGGCTCGGAGCGCGGCACATAGCTGGTGAACTTCTTGTAGACCGCTTTCACGCCCGGATTCCATTGCGCCTTGTCGAACATGTAGGCGCCGGAGCCCGTGGGATTGTCGATCTGCGTCGTCGCCGGTGTTGAGGAGATGCGCTCCGGCATCATGTAGGCCGAGTACGACGCGATCTTGGCGAGGCTCGCCGGCAGCTGGCCGAATGGCTCCTTGAGCTTCCAGGTGAAGGTCGTGGGATTGTCGGCGGTGACCGAGGCGGTGAAGCCGGCGACGAGCACGCCGCGGCTGTCCTTGCTCATCCAGCGCTTGACCGAGGCAACGCAGTCGGCAGCCGTCACCGGCGTTCCGTCATGCCATTTGAGGCCTGGACGGAGCGTGAAGGTGTAAGTCAGGCCGTCGGCACTGACCGTGTGCCGCTCGACCATCTGCGGCTGCGGCTCGAGCTTGGCATTTAGCGCGAACAGCGTGTCGTAAATCATGTTCGCGTGGTTGAGCGTGATCGAGGTCGAGGTCCAGATCGGATCGATGATCTTCAGATCGGCGATCGGAACGACCCTGAGGACGCTTTGCGCGTAGGCGGTGCTGGCGAGCGCAGCGATACCTGCGCCGGCCAGAAGTGGAAGCAGTCGTCGTGCTTTCATGGTGGCCCCGCTGGAAAGAGTGGTATTCAGCAGGGAAATGCTAGCGCCTACCTAGTGGGTGGGTACTAGATTCCACGCTGCGCGAAAGCCGCGATCACCGGCTGAGCGACGCTCCACGTCCGCCATCAGCGGGCGAGAACTAGAACCCCAGCGCCTTCACCAGCGGGCGCAAATAATCGTGGCCCTTCTTCGCATAGGTCAGCGGATGCGCCTTGGCCGGGTCCTGCTCGGCCTCGACCACGAACCAGCCTGAGTAACCGGCCGGCTTCAGCGCCGCGAGCACGGCGGGGTAGTCGATCGAGCCGTCGCCGGGCACGGTGAAGACGCCGACGAGCACGGAGTCGAGGAAGCTCGAATCGTTGGCCTTCGACTGCGCGAGCACCTTCGGGCGGATGTCCTTGCAGTGGACATGATTGATGCGCGCGGCGTGGCGCTTCGCCACCGCGACCGCATCGCCGCCGGCATAGGTCAGGTGCCCGGTGTCGAGCAGGAGGCCGACTTCCTTGCCGGTCTCGGCCACAAGCCGGTCGATCTCCGCCTCGGTCTCGATCACCGTGCCCATGTGGTGGTGGTAGGCGATCGGGCAGCCTTCGCCGGCGAGATACTTGCCGATTTCGGTCATACGCGCGGTCAGCGTCTTCCACTGATCGTTCGAGAGCTTCGGGCGCTGCGTGACCGGGCGATTGCGGTCGCCATGCACACAGCCCGTGACCTCGGCGAAGACCATGGCCGGCGCCTTGAAGGCCTTGAGCAGCTTGAGATGCCCCTGCACCGCCTCGATCTCTTCCTTCGGCGTTCGCTCCAGGAGCCTTGCCGAGTACCAGCCCGACGCAAGGCCGAGCCCGTGCTTGGCGAGGATCGGCTTCAAGACCGCCGGATCGCGCGGGAACTTGTTACCGAGCTCCATGCCGTCATAGCCGGCCTGCTTGGCCTCGGCGAGGCAGGTTTCGAGCGGCGTCGCCGATCCCAGCTCCGGCATGTCGTCATTGGTCCAGGTGAGCGGGTTGATGCCAATCTTCGCCATGGCGTTCCTCTAAGCTCCCAGGCGCTGACGTTTCCGCGCCTTCGTGTAGTTCTTCAATACATCCTTGCGCGTGGCGTCGCGCGGCGCGTCATGCACGGCGACATCCCACCACGCGCCGCCCGCACCGGTCGACTTCCAGGGATCGGTGTCGATGACGATCACCTGCGTCTTCTTCTTGGCCGCAGCGCGGTCGAGCGCCATCTCGAGCTCGGCTATGGAGCGGATCTTGACGGCCTCGGCGCCGAGCGCGCGCGCATGGGCGGCGAAATCGACCCAGGGCGTCTTGGGCGCAAACAAGTTGTTGAACGATGCGCCGCCGGTCGCCTTCTGCAGCCGCGCGATGCAACCGAAGCCTTTGTTGTCGAGGACGACGATGGTGAGCTTGGCGCCGAGCTGCACCGAGGTCGCGATCTCGGAATTCATCATCAGATAGCTGCCGTCGCCGACCAGCACGAAGACCTCACGCTCCGGCCGGGCCAGCTTGGCGCCGAGGCCGCCGGCGATCTCGTAGCCCATGCAGGA
Source organism: Alphaproteobacteria bacterium (assembly GCA_016869285.1). Classification (GTDB taxonomy): domain Bacteria; phylum Pseudomonadota; class Alphaproteobacteria; order SHVZ01; family SHVZ01; genus SHVZ01. The sequence continues at coordinate 8,387 of VGEN01000151.1, read as the reverse complement.
ATAGCCGTATTCAAGGTGGTACTCGGTCGAATCCGTGGCACGCCAGAGCTTGTGCAGCTCGCCCGGCAAGCCGCCGGCGGCGCAGACCACGATGCTCTTCCGGCGCTTGGCGGCGCGGTCGACGGCGCCCAGCACCTGCGCGTTGCTCGGCTTGGCGGCGTCCGGCGCGGTGATCGAGGCCGTCGTCTTGAGCCATAGCCGCGCCAGCTTCTGCGCGCGCGCCGTCCAACTCGGCGAGGCCTTCCAGCGCTTGAGCGCGCGGTCGAGCGCCGCCAGCCCGCGTTCGGCATCGGCGACCAGCGGCAACGCCCCATGCTTGGCCGCGTCGAAGGCACCGACATTGAGTTGGAGCAGCTTCGCTTGCGGGAACAGCGCGCGGCTGCCGGTGGCGAAGTCGCTCAGGCGCGCTCCGGCGGCGATGACGAGGTCGGCATCGCGCGCGAGGTCGTTCGCCGCCGCCGTGCCGGTGACGCCGATAGCGCCGGCGTTCAGCGGGTGATCGAAGGCGAGGCTGCCCTTGCCAGCCTGGGTCTCGGTCACCGGCACGCCGTGCTTCTCGGCGAAGGCCGCGAGCGCTTTCTCGGCAAGCGCGTACTTGACGCCGCCGCCGGCCATGATCAGCGGCCGCTTCGAGGCCGCGATCGCCGCCGCGGCTTCGGCAAGCTCAGCCGTATCGGGCTCGGGCGCGCGGATGCGCCAGCTGCGCGGGCGGAAGAACTCTTCCGGATAGTCGAAGCTCTCGGTCTGCACGTCCTGCGGCAGGGCCAAGGTCACCGGCCCGCATTCGACCGGGTCGGTCAGCACGCGGAGTGCCTGCGGCAGCGCGACCAGAAGCTGCTCGGGCCGGACGATGCGGTCGAACAGGCGCGAGACCGGGCGGAAGCAGTCATTGGCCGAAACGGTGAGGTCGGAGAAATCCTCGACCTGCTGCAGCACCGGATCGGGGCGGCGGCTGACGAAGATGTCGCCGGGCAGGAACAGCACCGGCAGCCGGTTCACATGCGCGACCGCAGCGGCCGTCACCATGTTGGTGGCGCCGGGCCCGATCGAGGTGGTGCAGGCCATCATGCGCCGGCGCGCGTTCGCCTTGGCGAAGGCGATAGCGGCCAGCGCCATCGCCTGCTCGTTATGCGCGCGCAAGGTCGGCAGTCGCTTCTTCTCGGCTTCGAGCGCATGGCCAAGCCCGGCGACATTCCCGTGGCCGAAGATGGCGAAGACACCGCCGAACAACGGCTCGCGCTTGCGGCCGATCTCGACGGATTGCTGGATGAGAAAGCGTACCAACGCCTCCGCCATCGTCAGCCTGACCGTCGCCATGCGCCCCTCCCCGCCGGTTTGGGGTTATGTGACAGAGTTTTCGGAGGCTCACAATGGGCCCCCTGGCAGGCCCCTAGAGTCCCATGAGTCTCGGAAGGCCTTTGATGGCGGAAGCCATCACCTCGCTCGAGGTGCCGTAGTAGGGAGCGTACATCACCTGCCTGACTGCCTGGCGACGCAGCTTCTGCTCCCGCCAGAGCTCGCGGTCCCCGAGGATGCGCTCGATCTCGATCGGAGAAGCGGCATCGAGGTTGGGGATGAAGCTGCGCAACACCCCATCAGCCAAGTTCGGAACCGGGTCGCCGGTATTGAACAGAAGCAGGTTCAGATCGGCATAGAGCGCACCGAAAGCGCTGCCATAGTAATCGCAGACACAGAAATCGGCGACCGCGAACAGCTCGATGTTGTCCGTCGGATCCGTGATCACCATGGTGAAGCCGCATGACCGGGCGAGCTCACCGCTGGATCTGTCGTCGGGATGCAGCTTCAGGATGATGTTGTAGATGGACGCGAGCCTGCTCATGGCGGCAGCGAACTTCGGCACCGAGCACCATTGACCGTTCGACGGCAGGGTCGGAAGCCAGACGATCGTCCTCTTCGAGGGATCGCAGCCAAAGCGCGTCATGAGCGAGTCGCGGTCCGGAGGATCGGTGAACAGGCGGTCGTAACGCGGATAGCCGATCTGGATCAGCTTGGCCGGCGTGTGCGGACGCAAGGTGTCGGCCTGATAAGGCCCGTTGCAGAAAATGACCTCATATGCGCCGTAAAGTTCCTTGTTGCCGGGTGCGAACAGCGTGTCGTCGAGAACGCCGTATGAGTAAGGAACGAGGGCATGATGCCGCGCGATCTGCTCGAGGCGATAGCCCGGCCCGATCTCCTGGAACGCCTTCGCGTGATGAGTCAGCAGGATGAATTCGCGCGAAGAGGCCCCGATCAGACCCTCGGCCACGTAGCAGGCGAGGCCTAGCCGTTCACCGACCTCGAAGGCGAAGCGATACTCACCGTCTCGCCTCCTTGCAGCGAGCGCCACGAGATCGCGCGGCAGGAGCCTCAGCACGGGCTCGTACTGATGCATCAGCGTGGGATGGCCGAGGTAGAAGACGATCTTCCTGTCCATGGCCATCCTCAGCATGCGGCACGAAAGCGCAGCTACTCCGCTGCCTGCTTCTGGACCGTCTCCGGGCGCCAGCGGAGCACGGGCTTGCGGGCGGCGCCGGTCTCGTCCAGGCGGCGGCGCGGCGTCAGTCTGGGCGCGTCGGCGAAGTGCTGGGCGTCGGTCTTCGCCTTCTCCGCGAGCGCTCGCAAGGTCGCGATGAAGGCATCCAGCGCGTCCTTGCTCTCGGTCTCGGTCGGTTCGACCAGCATGGCGCCATGCACAATGAGCGGGAAATAGACCGTCATCGGATGGTATCCGGCATCGATCAGCGCCTTGGCGAAATCGAGCGTGGTGACGCCGGTATCCTTGAGGAAGCGGTCGTCGAACAACGCCTCGTGCATGCAATAGCCGGGAAAGGCCGGCGTCATCACATCCTTGCAGCGCGCCAGCACATAGTTGGCGTTGAGCACCGCATCCTCGGCCACCTGGGCGAGGCCGTCGGCACCATGGCTCATCATGTAGGCGAGCGCGCGCACGAACATGCCCATCTGGCCATGGAAGACCTTGAGCCGGCCGAGCGCCTTCGATCCTTCGCCGGAGGCTTGCGGCGTCTCGATGACCCTGAAGCCATCCTTGCCGTGCACGGTGAGCGGCAGCGGCGCATAGGGTGCCAACGCGGCCGACAGCACCACCGGCCCTGAGCCCGGTCCGCCGCCGCCATGCGGTGTGGAAAAGGTCTTGTGCAGGTTGATGTGCATGGCGTCGACGCCGAGATCGCCCGGCCGCACGCGGCCGACGATGGCGTTGAAGTTGGCGCCGTCGCAGTAGAGATACCCGCCGATCGCGTGCACCGCATCGGCCAGCGCCGAGATCTCTGTCTCGAAGATGCCGCAGGTGTTCGGGTTGGTGATCATGATCGCGGCAACGTCGGGGCCGAGCTTGGCCTTGAAGGCCGCGACATCGACCTTGCCGTTCGCCTGGGCCGGCACCGCCTCGACGGTGAAGCCGATCGCCGCGGCTGTCGCCGGATTGGTGCCATGCGCCGATTCCGGCACCAGCACGCGGTGGCGGTTCTCGCCTTTGGCCTCGAGCGCGGCCTTGATGCAGAGCATGCCGCAAAGCTCGCCGTGCGCGCCCGCCGCCGGCGACAGCGCCACCGCCGGCATGTTGGTCAGCGTCTTCAGCCAATGAGCGAGCTGATCCAGCAGCTCGAGCGCGCCCTGCACGGCCGACTCCGGCGCCAGCGGGTGCAGATCGCCGAAACCCGCCAGCCGTGCCATCTTCTCGTTGAGCCGCGGGTTGTGCTTCATCGTGCAGGAGCCGAGCGGGTAGAGCCCGGCATCGATCGCGTAATTCTTCTGTGAGAGCCGCGTGAAGTGGCGGACCACCTGCGGCTCGGACAATCCCGGCAGGCCGATCGCGCCCTTGCGCGCGAGGCCGCCGAGACGGTCCTTGACCGTCGGCGGCTCCGGCAGGTCGACGCCGGTGCGGCCGGGCGCATCCTGCTCGAAGGAGAGCGCCTCTTCCATCTGCAGGCCGCGGCTGCCGGTCGGTCCGGTGCCGTCCGCCTTGAAGCCGGCGCTGACGGCCTTGCTCCAGTCGCTCATCGCAGATCCTCCCGGAGCGCAGCCACGAGCGCGTCCATATCCCGATCGGTGTTCGTCTCGGTTGCGGCGACGAGCAGCAGGTTGGCGAGTGCCGCATCGCCGGGCAGGAGGCGCGACACCGGCACGCCGGCGAGGATGCGCTTGGCCGCAAGCCGCTCGACGATGCCGGCCGCCGGCTTCGGCAGCCTCACCGTGAACTCGTTGAAGAAACTCTTGTTGACCACCGACAGGCCGGGCACGCCGGCAAGCTTGTCGGCGAGCTGCACGGCCTTGGCGTGGTTGATGGCGGCCAAGCGCTTCAGCCCCGCCTCGCCGAGGAGAGTCATGTGGATGCAGAAGGCAAGCGCGCAGAGGCCCGCATTCGTGCAGATGTTGGACGTCGCCTTCTCGCGGCGGATGTGCTGCTCGCGCGTCGACAGCGTCAGCACCCAGCCGCGGCGCCCGTCGGCATCGACGGTCTGCCCGGAAAGCCGGCCCGGCATCTGGCGCACGAATTTCTCGCGCGTGGCGAAGAGGCCGACATAAGGGCCGCCATAGTTGAGGCCGTTGCCGATCGACTGGCCCTCGGCGGCGACGATGTCGGCCCCCATCGCGCCCGGCGATTCCAGCGCGCCGAGCGAGACGATCTCGGTGGTGACGACGACCAGCAGCGCGCCCTTGGCGTGGCAGGCCTCGGCGAGCGGCTTCAAGTCGCGCACATGGCCGAAGAAGGAGGGGTATTGCACGACGACGCAGGAGACATCGTCGCCGAGCCGGGCCGCCGCGTCTTCCTTGCCATCGGGATCGGGCGCGAGCGACTCGACCTTGAAGCCGCCATACTTGCCATGCGTCTCGACGATGGCGCGGTACTGCGGATGCAGCCCGCCGGAGAGCACGGCGCGGTTCCGGCGCGTGACGCGCCCGGCCATCATCACCGCCTCGGCCGTCGCGGTGGAGCCGTCATACATGGATGCGTTCGCCACATCCATGCCGGTGATCAGCGCCACCTGCGTCTGGAACTCGAACAGCATTTGCAGCGTGCCCTGGGCGATCTCGGGCTGATAGGGCGTGTAGGCCGTCAGGAACTCGCCGCGCTGGATCAGATGATCGACGGCGCTCGGCACATGATGCTTGTAGGCGCCGGCACCGAGAAAGCTCGGCACCTGGCCGGACGGGATGTTCCTGGCTGCCATCGCCGAGAGCGCGCGATCGACCTCGATCTCGCCGAGATGCATCGGCAGGTCGACGGGCTTCGACTGCCAGACCTTGGCCGGCACGTCCTTGAACAGATCGCGCACGGACGCGGCGCCGATTGCGGCCAGCATCTCGCGCCGATCGTCGGGGGTCAGCGGCAGATAGCGCATCAGTGCAGGCCCTCGGTATAGGTCTTGTAAGCGGCGGCATCCATGAGCGCGTCGAGCTCCTTCGCGTCGGCGAGCTTGAGCTTCATGAACCAGCCCTTGCCCTCGGCGTCCTCGTTGACCAGAGCCGGCGTGTCGGCGAGCGCCGAATTCACTTCCGTCACCTCGCCGGAGATCGGCGCATAGACCTCGCTCGCGGCCTTCACCGACTCGACGACGGCGGCTTCCTCGCCGGCCTTCACCTTCTTGCCGACGGCCGGAAGCTCGACAAAGACGACGTCGCCGAGCTGCTCCTGGGCATAGGTCGTGATGCCGACGGTGGCGACGCCGCCTTCGACCCTCACCCACTCATGATCCTTGCTGAACCGCATGGCGTCTCATCCCCGATGATAGTTGTGTTGGACGAAGGGCAGCGTCGCGACCTTGGCCGGTCGCGGCGTACCCCTGACGATCGTCTGAACGGACGTTCCCGCCGCGGCATGCGCCGTCGCGACATAGCCCATGGCGACGGGACCGCCGACCGTGGGGCCGAAGCCGCCGGAGGTGATCTCGCCGATGACGGCACCCGACATGTCCGCAATCGGCGTGTGGCCGCGGGCCGGCGCCTTGTCCTCCGGCTTGATGCCGACGCGCTTGCGCGCGACGCATTCCTTGAGCTGCTTCATGACGACGGCATGGCCGGGGAAGCCGCCTTGCTCGCGCCGGCGCTTGTTGACGGTCCAGGCGAGATCGGCCTCGATCGGCGTGGTATCCGGGCCGATGTCGTTGCCGTGCAGGCAGAGCCCGGCTTCCAGGCGAAGGGAGTCGCGGGCGCCGAGACCGATCGGCTTGACCTGCGGCTCGGTCAGCAGCGCGCGTGCGAGCGCTTCCGCATCCCTCGCCGCGACCGAGATCTCCCAGCCATCCTCGCCGGTGTAACCGGAGCGCGTGGCGATGCAGTCGATGCCGGCGATCTTGAGGTCGCGGATCGAGAGGAACACCATGTCGGTCGAGCCGGGCGAGAGCTTTGCCATCACCGCTTTCGCCGCCGGCCCCTGAAGGGCCATCAGGGCGCGGTCCTCGAGATACTCGATGCCGACACCCTTAAGCCGTTCGCGCATGCGGGCGACATCGGCGTCCTTGTTCGAGGCGTTGACGACGACGAAGAGATGGTCGCCGCGATTGGTTGCCATCAGGTCGTCGAGAATGCCGGCCTTGTCGTCGAGCAGGACGGAGTATTTGGTGCGGTTAAGCCCGAGCGCCTGATAGTCGCCGGGGACCAGCGTCTCCAGCTGCTTGGCCGCGTCCTTGCCGGCGATGCGCACCTGGCCCATGTGGCTGACGTCGAAGAGCCCGGCCTGGGCACGCGTGTGCAGGTGCTCGGCCATGATGCCCATCGGGTACTGGACCGGCATGTCGTAGCCGGCGAAGGGCACCATCTTGGCGCCGAGCGAGCGGTGAAGGGCATTGAGCGGCGTCGTCTTGAGTGTGCCGGGTTCGGCCACGTCAGGTCCTCCCAGAGGGTTTCACGCGGCCCGCGCGCGGTCGCCCCGCGCGAAGCCGCCCCCTCTGTCATGAGACCTGAAAGATTCACCCGCGAATCGGGTTTACCTCGTCGGTGAGGCGTTGCCGCCTGCTCTCCAGAGAGTCCTCTCCCCCGGGTCCGGGTGCCTGAGAGTTTCCGGGGCGGTTGCTCCTTCGGCGCCGGCTTTCGCCGGTCTCTCCCCGGGGGATCGACGGACGGGCCACCGTGCGGGGACGGTCGACGAAAGTCAACCGGGAGCGGCCTATAGTGGCACGATGGCGAAACGGCCGATCGATCGTCTGCGCGCGATATGCCTCGCGCTCCCCGAAGCGGAAGAACGCGAGACTTGGGAGCTGCCGACCTATCGCGTCCGCGGCAAGATCTTCGTCATGCATGTCGATCGCGACGAAAGGCCGGCGATCTGGTTCAAGGCGCCGAAGGGAAGCCAGCAGGTGCTGGTCGGCGCCGATGGCGAGCGCTTCTTCGTGCCACCCTATGTCGGCCACAAGGGCTGGGTCGGCATGCATCTCGACAGGCGGCCGGATTGGAAGGAAGTCGAGCTCCTGATCCGCCGCAGCTATCGCATGACAGCGCCGAAGAAGCTGGCGGCGACGATCGACGGCTAGCGGTGCGCGACCATGCCGGGCTTCGGCGGCACCGCTCCGGGCGCCGGTTTCGGCTGCTCGAACTTCATCGGCGTCGCGCCGTGGGCGCGGTCGGGCGGCTTCGGCGCGAAATCGCCGGGCTTGGCCTTGGTCGGCCCGTCATGGGTGACGAAGCCGGTCATGGAGGCGGCCTCGAGTGCGCGGTTGCAGGCCATCTTGAACTCGGGCGGCGCCTTGAGCTGGAGCGCACGGGCGAGATGGGTCTTGGCTTCGCCGATCTTCTTGCCCAGCAGCTCCTTGTCGTCGTGGTGTGCGGCGCTGAGAGCCGCCGCGGCGGCGTCGCTCGCCGCCTTCATGAAGCAGCTCTTGAGCAGGTCGTCCGAGCGCGCCCGCATCTCGGTGACGAAGTCCCTCGGCGCCTTCGGATTCTTCAGGAGCTCGGTCACCCGCTTGGCGGCCGCCTCGCAACGGTCGGTCGAAGGCGCTAGCGCAAAAGCCCGCATGCCCTCGATCGCCTGGGCGATCGAGTTCTTGATTGCCTCGACTTTCTTGGCCTCGGCCTCCGCCTCACGCGCCTTCTTTTCGGCTTCCTGCGCGCGCTTATCCACACCGCCGTTGGGCTTCGAATTGAACACCGAGGCCTCCTTGAGGCACGAAGCGTCGCCGCGCCAGTGTCCCCCTACTGGCGTTAATAAATACCTAAGGGGCTGTCCCAGATAACTACCTGAGATGACGCTTAACCCGTTGTTTGATCTGGGTTAGTTGCTTGGATGGGTCACTGGTGTTGAAGCGCCACTCGCACTTTTTCAAGAATAGCCCGAAATGGGCCTTCGGGACACCGTTGAACTTGCGCATGTGGCGCTTGGCCTGGTTCCAGAAGTTCTCGATGCCGTTGATGTGATTCTGCCGATCAGCGAA
>VGEN01000150.1 GCA_016869285.1 Alphaproteobacteria bacterium | reverse complement strand
CGCGCCGGACAATTGTCAAACCGCAACCGACTAGTAAGGAAACGAAGTCATGATGCTTGCCATAACAATGGGTTAAAGGCAGGCCGGGCGATCGACGCCAAACCAGCCGAGCGCGGCTCGCCTTCCGGTCTAGAATGGCGCCCGCGACAGGCAGGCAGCTTCCGGAGACAGGGCGAATGAGCGTGCATCGTGGTCGCTTCCGCATCGGCTTCGACATCGGCGGCACCTTTACCGACTTCATCCTGTCCGACGCGAAGGTCGAATCGATCCGGCTGCACAAGCGCCTCACCTCGGCACCGGACCCGGCCGACTCAGCGTTGATCGGGCTCGAGGAGCTCGTCGCCATGGCCGGCATCCGCCTTGCGGACGTCGCCGAGATCGTTCACGGCACGACGCTCGTCACCAACGCCATCATCGAGCGCAAAGGCGCGCGCCTCGGCTTGCTGACGACCGAGGGTTTCCGCGACATCCTCGAGATGGGAACCGAACAACGCTACGACATCTACGATCTGTTCCTGCAGTTTCCTGAGCCGCTGGTGCCGCGCCATCGCCGGCTCGAGGTTCGCGAACGTCTCGACCGCGACGGGCGCGTCGTGACGCCGCTCGATGCCGATGACGTCCGCCGGGCGCTGACGCAGCTCGTCGGTGACGGCGCGGAAGCCGTCGCCGTCTGCCTCCTCAACGCCTATGCCAACCCGGCGCATGAGCAGCAGGTGGCGGAGATCGTACGCCGGCATTTTCCGCAGCTCCTCCTGTCGCTTTCGAGCGAGGTCGTCCCCGAGCTTGGCGAGTATCAGCGCTGCGCGACGACGGTGGCCAACGCCTATGTCCAGCCGCTGATGGCGCGCTACGTCGCGCGGCTGGAGCGCGAGATCGCCGCGCGCGGATTCAACGGCACCCTTCGCCTGATGCATTCGGCCGGCGGTCTTGTCTCAATCGCTACCGCCTCGGCGGTTCCCATCCGCCTGCTCGAATCCGGCCCTGCCGGCGGCGGTCTCGCGACCGCGCTCTTCGGCCGGCTCGCCGGCAAGAAGGATGTCATCTCCTTCGACATGGGCGGCACGACTGCCAAGGCCTGTTTGATCGAGAACGGCCGCGTCGACGTCGCGCCGATGATGGAAGCCGCGCGCGTGCACCGTTTCAAGCGCGGCTCCGGCATCCCGATCAAGGCACCGGTCATCGACATGATCGAGATCGGCGCCGGCGGCGGCTCCATCGCCCGCATCGACGATGTCGGCCTCCTCCGCGTCGGTCCGCACTCGGCGGGGTCGGCCCCGGGGCCCGCCTGCTACGGCCTCGGCGGAACGCAGCCCACTGTTACCGACGCCAATCTCGTGCTCGGCTATTACGATCCCGGCTTCTTCCTCGGCGGGCGCATGTCGCTCGACATCGCCGCTGCCCGAAGCGCGATCGAGACGGTGGCGACACCGCTCGGCCTCAGCATCGAAGCGGCAGCTGCCGGCATCCATGCCGTCGTCACGGACAGCATGGCGGCCGCCGCGCGCGTGCACCTGGTCGAGAAGGGTAAGGACCCTCGCGCTTTCGCCATGGTCGGTTTCGGCGGTGCCGGCCCGGCCCATGTGACCGGCGTCGCCCGCGCGCTCGGGGTCGGCGAGGTGATCGTGCCGCCGGCCTCGGGCGCCGCCTCCGCGCTCGGTTTTCTTACCGCGCCCCTCTCCTTCGACACGGCGCGCTCGCGCCTGTTCGAGTTCAGCGACGGCTTCGATGCCGAGGCGTTGAACGCGATCCTCGCCGAGCTCGAACGCGAGGGCCGCAAGCGCCTCACCGAGGCCGGGATCGCTGCGGCTGACATCCGCGTCGAGCGCTCGGCCGACATGCGGCTTGTCGGCCAGATGCACGAGATCGCGGTGCCGCTGCCGGACGGGCGCATCACTTCCGCCCAGCTCGGCACGCTGCGCTCAGCCTTCGAAGGCGTCTATACCGCCCGCTACAGCGAGGTGCCGAAGAAGGCTCGGTTCGAGGCGATAAATTTCCGGGTGCGCTGCACCGGGCCGGAACGCCATATCCAGCTCACCGGCGCGATCAGCGGCGGCGATGCTTCCCGCAAGCAGAAGGGCTGCCGCTCGGTCTGGCTCGGCGGTTCCTATCGCGAGGTCGCGGTCTGGGACCGCTATGCCCTGGTGCCTGGCGACCGCGTCGAAGGGCCCGCCATCGTCGAGGAACGAGAGGCAACCACCGTGATCGGTCCCGGTGACACGATCGAAGTCGATGCCGTCCGCAATCTCCGCATCCATGTCCGGGTGCCCGAGGCGCCGGCGGCGCGAATCACACCTGCGACCCCGATGGCCGAGGCGGTCCGCCTGATCGAAAGTGATCCTATCTCGCTCGAGATCATGTGGAGCCGCCTCGTCAACGTGACTGAGGAGATGTGGCTGACCGTCTGCCGTACCGCCTTCTCGCTCGTCATCTCCGAGGCGCAGGACTTTGCCTGCGAGCTGCTCGATCCGGAGGGCGAGACGCTGGCGCACAGCCCGCGCGCCATGCCGGTCTTCAACCTGACCCTTCCGCGCGCGGTGAAAGCGCTGCTCGCCGCGTATCCCGCCGCGACGCTCAAGCCCGGCGACGTCCTCATCACCAACGATCCCTGGCTTTGCGCCGGGCACCTCTTCGACATCGCCGTGGTCACGCCGGTCTTCCATGTAGGCCGCCTCGTCGGCCTCACCGGCACCGTCGGCCACGTCTCCGATATCGGCGGCACCAAGGACAGTCTCCGCGCCCGTGAGATCTACGAGGAAGGCATCCAGATCCCGCCGATGAAGCTCTACGAGGAGGGACGGCCGAACGAGACACTGCATCGGCTCCTCGCCGAGAACGTTCGCAACAGCCATCAGGTGCTGGGCGACCTCCAGTCGCTGGTCGTCGCCAATGCGCTCGGCGCGCAGCGGCTGGTCGCCCTGATGCGCGACTACGGGCTGCAGGACCTGCGGTCGCTGGCCCAGGTCGTCCAGGGCCGTTCGGAACAGGCGATGCGGGACGCGATCCGGGCGCTGCCCGATGGCGTTTATCGCTCGACGATCAGCAACAACCCGCTCGGCACCGTGATGACCTTCCCGGTCGAATTGACGGTGAAGGGCGACGAAATCCTCGTCGACTTCGAGGGAGCGCCGGCGCAGCTTGCGCAGGGCGGCCTCAACTCGACGCTCAACTACACCGCCGCGCATACGACCTATCCGTTGAAATGCATGCTGACGCCGACGGTGCGCGGCAATGCTGGATGCTACCGACCCTTCGCCGTCAAGGCGCCTGAAGGCTCGATCCTCAACTGCTCGAAGCCGGTCGCCGTCAATTTGCGTACGCGCACCGGATGGTATCTGGCGCCCAACATCTTCAAGGCTCTGGCTAGTGCCGCGCCGAAGCAGGTCCAGGCCTTTACCGGGCTTCCGGTCGCCGCCAACGTCTATGGCCGCGACCCCGGCGGGCGCACCTATTCCGACCTTCTCTTCATGGGCGGAGGCCAGGGCGCCTCAGCCCAGGGCGACGGCAAGTCCGGTCTGCTCTGGCCGACCTCGGCCGCCAACACCTCGATCGAGATGTTCGAAGCACGCACGCCGATGCTGGTGCTCGAGAAGGCCTACATCGCGGATTCCGGCGGCGCCGGGCGCCATCGCGGCGGCCTCGGTCAGCGCGTGCGTGTCCGCCGCCTCGTCCAGGACGGGCAAGCGACCTTGATGTCCGTCTACCCGGAGGGCGTCAGTCAGCATCCGGCCGGACTTTTCGAGGGCAAGCCCGGCGGCGACGCGCGCGGCCTCGTCCGCGATCCTGCCGGCGCCATCGTCAAGGATTGCGGGACCGGCGAGCTCGTGCAGATCGCGCTCCCCGATGAGATCGTCGAGATCGTGCTCTCCGGCGGCTCCGGCTACGGCGATCCGCGCGAGCGCGATCGGGCGAAGATCGAGCGCGACCTTGTTGAAGGCTACGTGACATCAGAGCAGGCTGAAAAGACCTACGGCTTTGACGGCCGTACCAGGGTTGCGGCCGAGTAGAGTGCGACTTGACTTCACAGGGAGGAACACCATGAGCGTAACTAGGCGTTCTGTGATCATCGGCGCGGGAGCTACCGCTGGTCTCTTGCCGTTGTCCCAGATGACCATGGCGCAGACGGGCGGTCGCAAGATCCTCATCATCGCCTCTGGCCAGGACATCCCCAATTTCGATCCGCATGTGGCGACCGGCTACTCGCCGGCTTGGCTCTTGCGCAATGTCTACGACAGCCTGGTGCGCACCGAAGGCAATCCGCCGAAGCCGGTGCCGGGCCTCGCTTCCTCATGGAGCGTCTCGCCGGACGGCATGACCTACACCTTCAAGCTCGACCCGAAGGCCAAGTTTCAGGATGGCACGCCGGTCGACGCCGCGGCGGTCAAGCACTCCTTCGATCGCATCATGCGACTTAAGAAGGGCAATGGCTGGATGGTGAATTCGGTCATCGGCCCGGACTCGATGAAGGTCATCGACGACAAGACAGTCTCGATCAAGCTGACCAAGCCTTTCGTTGCTTTTCTGCATGTGTTGCCCTGGCAATGGGTCGTCAATCCGAAGCAGGTCGAGGCGAACAAGGGCTCGGACGACGGCCAGGCCTGGCTCTCCAAGAACCTGGCGGGGTCCGGCCCGTTCCGGGTCAAGCGCGCCGAGCCCGGCAATCTCTACGAGCTGGAGCGCGTCGCCGACGCCTGGCAGCCGGGTGGCGGCAATCTCTCCGGCGCCATCTGGCAGATCGTGCGCGAGACCATCAAGCAGCGGCAGATGATCCAGGCGGGCCAGGTTCACATGGCCGCCGACCTGACCTCCGAGGACATGGACGCGCTCAAGGGCCGCCCTGGCGTCAACCTGGTGATCGAGCCGGAATTCCGCACCTTCTCGATCAAGATGAACACCGAGAACGGCCCGCTCGCCGACATCAACATGCGCCGCGCCATCTCCTACGCCTTCGACTATCAGGCGATGCTCGAGCTCGCGGGATATGCGCAGCTCATGGTGGGGCCGCTGCCGAACGGCATCTTCGGCCATGATCCGTCGCTGGCCGTGCCGCGCACCGATCTTGCCAAGGCCAAGGAGTTCCTTTCCAAGAGCAAGTCGCCCAATGGCGGCATCAAGCTCACGATGACGCATGTCACCGGGCTCGAGCAGCAGCGCCGCTGGAGCCTCGTCTTGCTCGACAGCCTGAAGAAGCTCAACATCGACCTCGACATCAAGCCGATGGTGTGGCCGGACATGGTGGCGCTCACGAAGACGCCGCAGACGGCGCCGGACTTCTTCCCGGTCTACCAGACCGCCAATTACGGCGATCCGGACAACATCGCTTTTGCCGCCTATCACTCGGCGAACAACGGCAACTGGCAGAACATGGTCTACAAGAGCGCCAGAGTCGACCAGCTGATCGAGCGCGGCCGCGCCGAGCTCGACGAAGCCAAGCGCGCCGCGATCTACAAGGAGCTGCAACAGGTCATCGTCGAGGATGCGCCGGACATCTTCGGCGTGCTCGAGAAGCGGAAGCTTGCGCTCAGGACCGACATCGAGAACTACAGGTTCACTCCGGTTGCCTCGAACGCAGTCGAGCTCTGGCCGCTGTCGCTGAAGGGATGATGTAGCAGCTCGAACGGTCGGCGCCGCCAGGTCTCGGCGCCGACCAAATTCCTCCGGATCGCATGCTTCCCTTCGTCATCCGCCGCTTCCTGCTGCTCATCCCGGTATTCATCGGGCTGTCGATGCTGGTCTTCGTCATCGGCCGGCTGCTGCCGGGCGACCCGGTACAACTCGCCGCCGGACCGCATGCGACGCGCGAGGAGATTGCGGCGCTCGCCGCCGAGTTCGGCCTCGACCAGCCTCTTCCCGTGCAGTATCTCGCCTATGCCAAGGGCCTGGCGATCGGCGACTGGGGCCGATCGATCCAGTCGCGCCAGCCGGTCATCGACGACCTCAAGACCTTCATGCCGGCGACGCTCGAGCTGGTGATCGCAGCGATGATCGTCGCCATCCTGATCGGCATCCCGACCGGCCTGCTTGCCGCGGTCTACCGCGACCGTTGGCCGGATACGCTCTCGCGCGCCGTCTCGCTCGGGGCGATCTCGATACCGCGCTTCTTCCTCGGACTCCTGCTGCAGCTCGCCCTCGCCATGTGGCTGGGATTGCTGCCGCTCGGCGGACGCCTGCCGATCACCGCCGAGCCGCCCCCCTTCCTCACCGGCTTCCTCTTGATCGACACGTTGGTCGCGCGCGACTTTTCTACCTTTTTTCTCGCTCTTCAGCACATGGCGATGCCGGCCGTCGCCCTCTCGCTCTCGCCGCTGGCGACGATCATGCGCATGATGCGGGCCTCGACGCTCGAGGTTCTCTCTCAGGACTATGTGCTAACGGCGCGGGCTCTCGGGCTTTCGCAACGCCTGACCATCTTCAAGTATGTGCTCAAAAACGCGCTGTCGGCGAGCCTCACGGTCATCGGGCTCTACTTCGGCTGGCTGCTCGGCGGCACGGTCCTGGTCGAGACCGTCTTCGACTGGCCGGGTATCGGGCTTTATGCCACGCGGGCGATCACCACCCAGGATTTCATGCCGGTCATGGGCGTGACGCTCTGCATCGGCCTCATCTTCGTCGCCGTCAACCTGCTGGTCGACCTTGCCTACGGGCTGGTCAACCCCAAGGTCCGGCTGTCATGAGCGTGGCCCCGCATGATTTCGGTGACTTCCCGCGCTCGGCGGCGGCTGCCCGTTTCGAGGCCTGGCGGCGGGCCTTCTATCGCTTCTCTGGATCGCGACTCTCGGTCATCGGCCTCGGCATCTGCGTGTTCCTCGTGCTGGTCGCGATCTTCGGCGAGTCCTTCGTGCCATATCCTCAGCATGTGACGGGCGGCATCGCACCGCGCGCGCGTTTCCTCCCGCCCTCCGCGACTCATTGGTTCGGCACCAACGAGCTGGGTCAGGACGTATTCACGCTCGTCGTCGCGGGATCGCGCGTCTCGCTCCTCTGCGGCTTCGCCGTCGTCTTCGCCGCCGCCGTCGTCGGTACGGTCTTGGGAGGCATCGCCGGCTACTACGGCGGCTGGACCGACGACTTGATCATGCGCCTGACCGATCTCAAGCTGACCATCCCGGGCCTTATCCTGGCGATGGCAATCGCCGCCGCCCTCGGCCCCGGCATCGTCAACATGATCATCGCTGTGTCGCTCTCATGGTGGCCCGGCTTCGCCCGCCTAGTGCGCGGCGAAGTCCTCTCCAAGAAGGAGGAGCTGTTCGTGCTCGCCGCGCGCGCGCTTGGCGCCAGCCATGCCCGCCTGATCTGGCGACATATCGTACCCAACGTTCTTGGCGCGATCGTCATCAAGATGTCGCTCGACATGGGCTTCGCCATCCTGACCGTCGCCGCGCTTGGCTTCATCGGCATCGGCGTCAAGCCGCCGACGCCGGAGTGGGGCTCGCTGCTGGCCATCGCCCGCGGCTATATGCCGGAGTTCTGGTGGACGGCGGTCTTTCCGGGGCTGGCCATTTTCCTTGCCGTCTTTGGCTTCAACCTGCTGGGCGATGGGCTGCGCGACGTGCTCGATCCCAAAGCGCGCCGATAGACGTGTATGGCGCTACTCGAGATCCGCAACCTGCACCTCTACATGCGCAGCTTCGAGGGCGACGCGCATGTGCTGAACGGCATCGACCTGACCCTCGAACGCGGCCGCATCCACGGCTTGGTCGGCGAGACCGGCTGCGGCAAGTCGCTGACCGGGCTCTCCATCTCACGCCTGGTGCCGAGCCCGCCGGCGCGCTATGCCGCCGGCAGCATCCGCTTCGATGGGCGCGACCTGATGGAAGCGAGCGAGGCCGAGATGCGAGCCTTGCGCGGCCGGCGCATCGGCATGATCTTCCAGGACCCGACGACAAACCTGAACCCCGCCTTCCGCGTCGGCGAGCAGATGATCGACGTGGCGCTCCATGCTGGCCAGGTCGATTCCGGCATTCTGGGCCTTGGGCCGGATGCGTCGCGCGCCGAGCGGCGAGCGGCGGCTTGCCGCCTCGTGGTCGAGATGCTGGGCAAGGTGGGTATTCGCGACGCTGCTGCGCGCGTCGACGACTATCCGCATCAGTTCTCTGGCGGCATGCGCCAGCGCGTTCTGATCGCTATGGCGCTGATCGGACGGCCGGACCTCCTGATCGCCGACGAGCCGACGACGGCGCTTGATGTTACCGTGCAGGCGCAGATCCTCCGCCTGATCCGTGACCTCGTCGATGAATTTCAGCTGGGCGTCCTGCTCATCACCCACAATCTTGGCGTCGTCGCCCAGGTCTGCTCGCAGGTCTCGGTCATGTATGCCGGCAGCACCGTCGAGGATGGGCCGACGCGCGCCGTCTTCAGAGCGCCCCGGCATCCCTATACGAAGGCGCTGCTGGCCGCCCTCCCCCGGGAAGGCCTTGCGCGCGGCGAGCTCAAAGGGCTCGCCGGATCGGTGCCGAGCCTGCTGACGCCGCCGCGCGGCTGCCGCTTTGCGCCGCGCTGCGTTCATGCGATCGACACCTGCCGTGAGAGGCGCCCGATAGCCGAAGAGATCCAAGCCGGACACACCGTGGCTTGCCTGCGGGCGGCGGAGCCGGTCGCATGAAGTTGCTCGCCATCGAGAGTGTCCGGAAGGTCTATCGAAGCACGGCACGATCGGCCGAGGTCGTCGCGCTCGACGGCGTCTCTCTCATGATCGAGCGTGGCGAGTGCTTCGGTCTCGTTGGCGAGTCGGGCTCCGGCAAATCGACTCTCTCTCGCCTGATCCTCAATCTCGAGGCACCGAGCTCCGGCCGCATCGCCTATGACGGGCGCGACCTGACCAGCCTCGGGCAGGAGGAAATGCGCCGGCTGCGCGCCCGCATGCAGATCGTCTTCCAGGACCCATATGCATCGCTGAACCCGCGCATGACCGTCCACGACCTGGTGGCCGAGCCGCTGGCGATCCATCCGGAGGCGGGTTACCGGGATCGCGGTCGGCGCACGGTGCGCGTCGGCGAGCTGCTCGGCACCGTCGGGCTCAAGCCCGAGCATATGTGGCGCTATCCGCATGAATTCTCAGGCGGACAAAGACAGCGCGTCTGCATCGCGCGTGCGCTTGCGCTTAACCCGGAGTTCCTGATCCTGGACGAGCCGACCTCGGCGCTCGACGTTTCCGTGCAGGCGCAGATTCTGAACATGCTGCTCGAACTGCAGACGCGGCTCGGCCTCACCTATCTTTTCATCAGTCACGATCTCGGGGTCGTGCGCTATGTCGCGCATCGCGTGGCCCTGATTCACAACGGGCGCATCGTTGAGGAGGGACCTGTCGGGCAGGTCTTCAGCGCGCCAAAGAGCGACTACGCGCGCACCCTGATCTCGGCCAGCCCAGAACTCGCGCTGCAGGCGCTGCTGGCGCCGTGAAGTGTGAGCCGGCATTGAATTTTGACCCCTTTCGGCGTCCAAGCGTGACCCCAGTGGCGGGGAGAAATGGCGAAACACCGGAACGGCTTGACGCACTACGCGCGGGGTCAACCTTCGACGCCGATCCGAGATCAAAGGCCATGCCGATTCACACCTAAGACCGCCACCGCCCTCGAGGCCTTCGTCGCCCGCAAGGCCGAGATCGACGCGATGCTCGACCGGCTCAAGGCACTCAGCGACGAGCACTTCGGCTACATCCCCGAAGAGATCAACTGGGGCCATGCCGGCACCCTCGCCCACTACGCCGAGGTCCTGAAGCGCATCACCGACAGCGCCTTCAAGGAGGGCGAGCACGCCGAGTAAGCGGACTTTGCTTAGGTCACGCCCCGGCCGGTACCGCCGGCGGGGCTCGGGCTCGTAGAAGGGTCGCGATCCTCGCGGCTCGATCCAAGGAGCCCGGACCATGCACAAGCTCTCCGATTCCCAGCTCGTCATCCTCTCGACCGCCAGCCAGCGTCCCGATGGCTGCGTCTTTACGATCACGCTCAAGCTCAAGGGCAATGCCATCGGTAATGTCCTCAAGAGCCTGCTGACCAAGGGCCTGCTCGAAGAAGTCCCAGGTCGCGCCGACGACACCCTCTGGCGCTACGACGATGGCGCGCCACTGACCCTCAAGGCCTCGCCAGCCGCCTACCGGCACCTCGGCATCGACGCCGAGGCGACGTCCGCGATTGACGCGCTCCCCGACCGCGATCGCCCATCAGGCAAACGCAAGCCGGCCAAGGCGGCTCAGACCGCCGCACCCGTCGAGGCCGACGCCAAGCCGCGGAAGGAGCCCTCCGTCCGCAAGGACAGCAAGAAGGCGCAGATGATCGCCATGCTCCGGCGCGCCAAGGGCGCCACAGTTGAAGAGATCGCCGAGACCCTCGAGTGGCAGCGTCACACGGTTCGAGGCGCAATCGCCGGCGCGCTCAAGAAGAGGCTCGGGCTCGAGGTCGTATCGGAGAAGTCGGACAAGCGCGGGCGGATCTACCGGATAGCCGGGTAGACCCTGCACTACCTGTCATCTGTAGTTTACACATGACCCACTGTAATCTATAGATTACACATGCTGGAGATCCGCCAGACCGAGGCTTTTGCCAAATGGCTTGGCGGCATCTCCGATTCCCGCGCGGCCGAGAAGATCGCACAGCGCATTGTTCGTCTGCAGTCAGGCCTGTTCGGCGACGTGAAGCCGGTCGGCGCAGGAATTTCGGAACTGCGGATCGACTACGGGCCGGGCTACCGCGTCTACTTCGTACAGCGCGGCCGGGTTTTGGTGATCCTGCTATGTGGCGGCGACAAGCGAACGCAGGCGCGAGACATCAACAAGGCGAAGGCCCTGGCCGCGGACCTGGAGGACTGACCATGCCGACCAAGACGATCCCCTTCGATGCCGCCCGGTACCTGAGTTCGCCGGAATCTCAGGCCGAGCTTCTGAGCGATGCGCTGGAGACCGGCGATGCCGGCTACATCGCCAATGCGCTCGGCGTGATTGCGCGAGCGCGTGGCATGACTGAGGTTGCTCGGAGTGCCGGGGTGACACGCGAGGCGCTCTACAAGACGCTCAGCCAAGATGGCGATCCCAGGCTGACCACCCTGCTCGGCGTGATCAAATCTCTCGGCTTCAAACTCTCTGCAGAGACAGCCTCTAGACCCGCGTCCCGGAAACCCCGGCGACGTGGGAGCGCTCTTCGCATCGCCGGCTAGAGCGGCGAGGTCGGGTGTATCGGATCGATA
>VGEN01000149.1 GCA_016869285.1 Alphaproteobacteria bacterium | reverse complement strand
GTCTATTCCGATTGCTGGAAGGGCTACAACGTGCTCGACGTATCCGACTTCAAGCACTTCCGGATCAATCACTCCGAGCTCTTCGCTGATCGGCAGAATCACATCAACGGCATCGAGAACTTCTGGAACCAGGCCAAGCGCCACATGCGCAAGTTCAACGGTGTCCCGAAGGCCCATTTCGGGCTATTCTTGAAGGAGTGCGAGTGGCGCTTCAACACCAGTGACCCATCCAAGCAACTAACCCAGATCAAACAATGGGTTAAGCGTCATCTCAGGTAGTTATCTGGGACAGCCCCTTGTACAGTATTGTAACCAAATGCTATGCAGTCGCGCTGTTTCCAGTCGCCCACGGCCCCAAATCGTGACAGGAAGAGACTGAAACCTGCGTAATGCCTCGTGAAAATAGGAGTCTCGCGATGCCGAGGAGAGCCGCTGCCAAGCCGGCTAGGAGCGACCGCCACAATCCCAGAGGGGCGAGCTCGGTCGATGCCCATGTCGGACTGCGCGTCCGTCAGCGCCGCACCCTGCTTGGGATGAGTCAGACCCAGCTTGGCGAGGCCCTGGGCCTCACCTTCCAGCAGGTGCAGAAATATGAACGCGGGTTCAACCGGGTCGGCGCCAGTCGCCTCTGGGAGCTTTCCCGGGTTCTCGGCGTCCCCATCACCTATTTCTTCGAGGGGCTGGAGCCGGACGCCCAGCCGGTGCCCGTGCGCGAGATGCCGGAGGCGATGAAGGCTACCGCCGATCCGCTGAACAAGCGCGAGACGCTTGAGCTGGTCCGCGCCTATTACCGGATCCAGGACGTCGCCGTCCGCCGGCGCCTCTGCGATCTGATCCGCCAGATCGCGGGCGCCTCCAAGGCCGATCTCGAGGACTAGGCCGCCTGAGGCCGTTCGGCCGTCAATCGAAAAGGCCCGCTCGAGAGAGCGGGCCCTTCTTCTTTTCCGATGGATCGCAAGTTACCCGACGAGCGCCGGAACCTTGGGCTCCTCGTCGCGCGGCGTCGGCGGTGTCGGATAGTCGAAGATCAGCTTCTCGCCGTCGAAGTCGACGCGGACCCGCCCGCCGGTGGAAAGCCGCCCGAACAGCAGCTCCTCGGCCAGCGCCTTCTTCACATGCTCTTGGATGACGCGGCCGAGCGGGCGCGCGCCGAATTGTGGATCGTAGCCCTTCTTCGCCAACCACTCGCGTGCGGCCTCGGTCAGCTCGATCTCGACATTGCGCTCACCGAGCTGCGCTTCGAGCTGGGCCACGAACTTGTCGACAACCTTACCAACGATCTCCGGTGTGAGGCCGGCGAAGGCGACGATCGCATCAAGCCGGTTGCGGAACTCCGGCGTGAACAGGCGATTGATCGCCTCCGTGTCCTCGCCGATGCGGACCGCACGCTCGAAGCCGATCGGCGGCTTCACCAGGTCGGCGGCGCCGGCATTCGTGGTCATGATCAGGATCACGTTGCGGAAGTCGACCGACTTGCCATTGTGGTCGGTGAGCTTCCCGTGGTCCATGACCTGCAGCAGGATGTTGAACAGGTCCTGATGCGCCTTCTCGATCTCGTCCAGCAGCAGCACGCAGTGCGGATGCTGGTCGATCGCGTCCGTGAGCAGCCCGCCCTGGTCGAAGCCGACATAGCCTGGCGGTGCGCCGATCAGGCGGCTCACCGAATGGCGCTCCATGTACTCCGACATGTCGAAGCGGGTGAGCTCGATGCCGAGGACCTTGGCGAGCTGGCGCGCGACCTCGGTCTTGCCGACGCCGGTCGGCCCTGAGAAGAGATAGCAACCGATCGGCTTCTCGGGCTCGCGCAGGCCGGCGCGCGAGAGCTTGATCGCCGCCGAGAGCGCCTCGATTGCCTTGTCCTGTCCGAAGACGACGGTCTTCAGGTCACGCTCCAGATCCTTCAGCACCTGCTTGTCGTCGGCCGAGACGCTCTTCGGCGGAATTCGCGCAATCTTGGCGACGATCGCCTCGACTTCCTTGACGCCGATCGTCTTCCGCCGCTTGGACGGCGGCTGCAGCATCTGCGCCGCGCCGACTTCGTCGATCACGTCGATCGCCTTGTCGGGAAGCTTGCGGTCATTGATATAGCGCGCGGCGAGCTCGACCGCCGACTTGATGGCCTCGGCGGTGTAGCGGACCTTGTGGTGGTCCTCGTAGTAGGGGCGCAGCCCCTGGAGGATCTTGATCGAGTCCTCGACCGAGGGCTCGTTGATGTCGATCTTCTGGAAGCGCCGGACCAGCGCCCGGTCCTTCTCGAAGTAGTTGCGATACTCCTTGTACGTCGTCGAGCCGATGCATCTTAGCGCGCCAGAGGCCAGCGCCGGCTTCAGGAGGTTGGAGGCATCCATGGCGCCGCCCGAGGTGGCGCCGGCACCGATCACGGTGTGGATCTCGTCGATGAAGAGGATCGCCTTCTCATGCGCTTCGAGCTCGGTGATGACGGCCTTGAGCCGCTCCTCGAAATCGCCGCGATAGCGCGTGCCGGCGAGCAAGGCGCCCATATCGAGCGCGAAGATGGTGGCGTCCTTGAGGACCTCAGGCACCTCGCCCTGAACGATGCGACGTGCCAGGCCCTCGGCGATCGCGGTCTTGCCGACGCCGGGGTCGCCGACATAGAGCGGGTTGTTCTTGGTGCGCCGGCAGAGGATCTGGATCGTGCGCTCGACCTCGTCGGCGCGGCCGATCAGGGGGTCGATCTTGCCGGCGGCGGCCTTGCGGTTGAGGTTGACGCAATAGGACTCGAGCGCGTCGGAACCCTTCTTGTTCTGCTTTTCCTGGGTGCTCTGCTGCTCCTCGTCAGCGCCTCGTACGGTTTTCTGCTCGGATCGCCCGGCGACCTTGGCAATGCCATGCGAGATGTAGTTGACCGCATCGAAGCGGGACATGTCCTGCTCTTGCAGGAAGTAGACGGCGTGGCTCTCGCGCTCGGAGAAGAGCGCGACCAGCACGTTGGCGCCGGTGACTTCGCTGCGTCCGGAGGACTGGACGTGAATGACGGCACGCTGCACGACGCGCTGGAATCCGGCCGTGGGCTTCGCTTCCTCGCCGCGCTTGGAGATCAGCGCCTGAAGCTCGTTGTCGATGTAGCCGGAGAGGTCCCGGCGGAGCTTCTCGACCTCGACGCCGCAGGCGCGAAAGACGGCGATCGCGTCCTGATCTTCGGTCAGCGACATCAAGAGGTGTTCGAGCGTGGCGTATTCGTGACGACGCTCGTTGGCGAGTGCAAGAGCGCGATGGAGCGACTTCTCGAGGTTACGCGACAGCATGCCCACGTTTAAGTCCTCCGTGCCCTAGTCTTTCTCGAGCGTGCACTGCAGCGGGTGCTGGTGCTGGCGAGCGAAATCCATGACCTGGGTCACCTTGGTCTCGGCGACTTCGTAGGTGTAGACACCGCAGATGCCGACACCGCGGTGATGAACGTGCAGCATGATGCGCGTGGCTTCCTCTCGGCTTTTGGCGAAGAACCGCTCCAGCACATGCACGACGAACTCCATCGGCGTGTAGTCGTCATTCAGCATGAGAACCTTGTACATCGACGGCTTCTTGGTCTTGGGCTTGGCCTTGACCACAACGCCCGTCTGCGGGCCGCCGCCTGTTCCCTTGCCGTTGCCGATAGTGGGGTCGCTCACGTTAATGGCGTCCTAAGGACGATCAGGTTCGATGGAAATCATAGGGTCGCGAACCCGCCTGGGGAAGGGTTGGCCCCGTTATCGTCGGCGAAAGACGAAAACCCGGGCGCGGAAGACGCCTATTTAAATGGGAACTTGGAGATGAAAAAGCAAATGACCCGGCAGGTCGCCCCGCCGGGCCATCGATCGACAGCGATTCGCTCGGGTTAAGCGATGCTTTAGGCGGCGACCGGCTTGAACAGCTTCTCGACGCTCACATTGACGCGAGCCTTGATCGGCTCGAAAGCGTCGTTGGCAGTCTTCACGCTCATCTCCGAGAGCCGCGTGCCCTCGACGACGGCGGTGTCGAAGGCCTTCTTCGCCCAGCTGTTCTGAAGGTCGACGACTTCCTTCAGCGTCTTGGCGGCGACCAGGCTCTGGAACGCGGCGACATTCTGCTCGACCGCGGTCTGCGCGATGCCCATCCACTCCTTGCCGAAAATCTCGGCGGCCTTGACCGCGATGGTCGAGGACTGGACGAACGCCTCGAGGTTCTCCTTGCCGAGGCTGGCGAACTCGCCATAGCCCTTGAAGAAGTTCTGGGAGGCCTTCTCGACCTGCTCCTTGGTCATCTGCAGGGCCTGCTCGTAGGAGGCCTTGGCGGCATCGGTGCCGGCCTTGACGACGGTCTCGGCCGCCTCGAAGGCGTCCTTGGCGGTCTTGGTGGTCTTGGCGTTCACGGGCTTCACTCCTTTGGGGGGCCGGGGGCGGCCGCTCGGTTGATTTGTGCTGCAGCGCAGCATGGTGCATAGATAGGCCATCTCCGACGAGTGTCAAGGAATTTTGTGCGCTGCAATATCGCGACTGCACATGAGCGAGGGAGCGAGAACCCCCTTTCATTAAGGTTGGTCGGTTAAGCCTTTGATTCGGTTGACCTGTCGTGGGTGCCGCAATTTCGTCGCTCAAAAAATGTTTAAAAACAAATCTTTAGGGAATTTTTCTAACATCAGAAATAATCCTGTGGCATAACGGTGACCGTCCAACGGTATTTCTCGCGCACTCCGGGGAGACGGTAATGAGTTCGGAGGGACTAAGCCTTGCTAGATTCTGCGCCGTCAGCCTTGCCGCCTTCCTCGCCCTCGCCTCCCCATCGGCAGCCGCACCTCCGCCATCCTTCGTCAACGACGACCGCTACAGCTCGATCGTCGTCGACGCCGATTCCGGCCGGGTGATCGCCGCCGTCAACGCCGACCAGATCCTGCACCCGGCGTCGCTGACCAAGATCATGACGCTGTACATGGCTTTCGATGCGCTGAAGCGCAATCAGCTCTCGCTCGGCCAGCCCCTGCCCGTGTCGTCGCGCGCCGCGTCGATGACGCCTTCCAAGCTGGGCCTCCGCCCGGGCGATACGTTGACCACGGAGCAGGCGATCCTCGGCCTCGTCACCAAATCGGCCAATGACGCTGCCGCGGCGCTGGCCGAGGCTATGGGTGGAAGCGAGTCCGAATTCGCCCAGGCGATGACCCAGCGGGCTCGCGCGCTCGGCATGCACCACACTACCTTCACCAACGCCTCGGGTCTGCCCGACTTGCGCCAGGTCACCAGCGCCCGCGACATGGCGATGCTCGCGCTCGCCATGCTGCGCGATCATCCGCGCCAGTACCGGTACTTCGCGACCTCGGAATTCGCCTTTCGCGGCCAGATCCATCGCAACCACAACCGGCTCCTCGGCGCTTATGACGGCGTCGACGGCATCAAGACTGGCTTCATCAACGCCTCCGGCTTCAACCTGGTCGCCTCCGCCCAGCGCGACGGCCAGCGCGTGATCGGCGTCGTCTTCGGCGGCTCCACGAGCCGCGCGCGCGATGCGCACATGGCCTCACTGCTCGATGACGGTTTCCGCAGCCTCGGCATCCGCCATATGGATGCGCCGCTGGTCCGTGTCGCCGACCAGAAAAAGCCAGCCGAGAAGCCGGCAAAGGCCAGCGCCGGTGCCAGCACCAACACGAAGGGGAAGGCGAAGGGGCCTTCCGCCGACGAGATCGAGCGCCAGGCGATCGAAGCCGCTGGCGGTCGCGGCTGGCTGGCGCAGATCGGCGTCTTCAAGACGCAAGCCCAGGCCGAGCGAGCCGTCGCCGACGCTTTTCGCATGGCGCCCAGGCCGACGGCGACCGCCTCCAGCGACATCGCTCAGATCAAGACCGCCGAAGGCAAGCGCTTTCGTGCACGCCTGCAGAACCTCTCGTCGACCCAGGTCAAGGCGCTCTGCGAGGAGCTCAAGCGTCAGAAGCAGGCTTGCCAGCCGGTACAGGCGCCGAGCGCGCCGAAGGCAACCATGGCGGACGCTTCCGACAAGCGCCTGCGCGTCAACTAGCCGTAGCACCCAAGGTCACCGATCAGCACTCGCCTCCGGGGCCCCCGCCCCGGAGGCTTTCTTTGTCCGGCGCCGGTCGGCTATCGTCGAGCATCCCGCAAGGCCGGAGGTATTCCGATGCTCGTTCGCACCGCTGTCGTCATTGCTGCTCTTGCTCTTTCGACCTCGGTTGCCCAGGCGCAGCCGTCGGGCGAGATCACGGTCATGGCTTATGCCGGGATCTTCCAGGACAAGTACACCGAGGCGGTGATCAAGCCGTTCATGCAGAAGTTCCCGCAGGTGAAGGTGAATTACTTCACCGCCGGCAATTCCGCGCAGATGCTGGGAACGTTGCGCACGCAACGCTCGAGCCCGCAGGTCGACGTCGCCATCCTCGACGTCTCGGTCTCCAATGTCGGCAACAAGGAAGGTGTTTTCTCTAGGCTCGACCCGGCCAGGGTGCCGAGCCTCAGGGAGCTCCATCCGATGGCGATCGTGCCCGACGGCTTCGGCCCGGCGGTCACCTTCGATCACTGGGTCCTAGTCTACGATGCCGAGAAGGTGAAGCCGGCGCCGACGGGCTTGGCCGATCTCTGGGACCCGCGCTTCAAGGGCCAGATCGGGCTTTCGGCCATGCCCAACATCCAGGGCATCGCCGCAACCGTGCTTGCCTCCAAGATCGCCGGCGAGGACCACAAGACCTCGATCGACGGCGCGATGAAGCGGCTCAAGGACCTTAGTCCCTCGATCCAGACTTTCGACCCGCAGCCCGACGGCTACACGTTGATTCTCGGCAACACGCTGACCGTTGCCTCCGGCTGGAATGCGCGCGCCCAGCTCTATCACGACGAGTCGAAGCAGCGCCTCGGCGTCGTCTTCCCCAAGGAAGGCAGTGTCTTCCAGATCAACACGATCAATCTCGTCGCCGGCATCAAGAATCCGGAGGCGGCGACCGCCTTCATCGAATACGCGCTCGGCCGCGAGGCGCAGAAGCGTTTCACCGAGGCCATGTTCTACGCGCCGACCAATGCCAAGGCCGACATCTCGGCGGCGGCAATGAACCGCACCGCCGCGGCACCTGAGAACATGGCGAAGATGATCCCGCTCGACTGGGGCTGGGTGACGACGATCCGGGACTCCTGGAACAACCGCTGGCGTAGGGAAGTGATCGCCGGCCGCTGATTTCATGACGTCGGAGGGCGGCTATCTCGCGCTCGCGGCCCTGAGCAAGGACTACGGCGTCGGCGAGCCGGCGGTCGACCGGCTCGATCTTGCCATCGACCGCGGCGAGTTCGTGGCGCTGCTTGGGCCGTCCGGCTGCGGCAAGACCACGACGCTCCGCATGATCGCAGGCCTGGTCGAGCCGACGGGAGGCCGCATCCTTCTCGGCGGCGAGGAGCTGACGGCAAAGCCCGTCCATCGCCGCAACATCGGCATGGTGTTCCAGAGCTACGCGCTCTTCCCGCATATGAGCGTCGCCGACAACGTCGCCTTCGGCTTGGAGATGCGTGGGATCGCATCCGCCGACATCCGCGGCCGCGTCGCCGAGGCGCTGGCACTGGTCCGTCTCTCCGGCTTCGAGGCGCGGCGGCCGAAGCAGCTTTCGGGCGGGCAGCAGCAGCGCGTCGCGCTCGCCCGCGCCCTGGTGATCCGCCCCGATCTCCTGCTGCTGGACGAGCCGCTGTCCAACCTCGACGCAAAGCTGCGCGAAGAGATGCGCGGCGAGATCCGCGAGATCCAGCGCCGGCTCGGCATCACGACTGTCTTCGTCACGCACGACCAGACCGAGGCGCTGGCGCTCGCCGACCGTGTTGCGGTCATGGAGAAGGGCCGGCTTGCCCAGCTCGGCACGCCGGAGGAGGTCTATGAAAGGCCGGCGACGCCCTTCGTCGCCCGCTTCGTCGGCCGCATTAACAGCTTGGCCGCCGCCGCCGGCAGCGACGGACGGCTTCACATCGGCGGCCGGCCGATCTCCGTAGGCGAGACGCGGCCGGTGGGCGCCCGCGTCACCGTGATGGTGCGCCCGCAGCACATCGCGCTGGGAGGAGGCGGGCTCAGCGGCCGCGTCACCGGCCTCACCTATGTCGGGGACATCGTGCAGATCGCCGTCGCCGGGGAAGGGTTCACGGTAATCGCCGAGCGCGGCACCGCCGATCCCTCCTGGCGCGGACTCGTGCCCGGCCAGGACGTCGGCGTCGGCTGGCCCGCCTCGGCGGCGCGGGTCTTTGCGGAGAGCGACGATGGCCGATGACCGGCGAAGCCGCGTCGGCCTGGCCGCCGCGCTGTCGCTGCCGGCCACGGCCGCGATCTCGCTCGGCTTTCTTCTACCGGTCCTCTGGCTTGCGCGCATGTCGTTCAACCCGGTCGATTCCAGCGGCGCGCTTGGCCAAGGCTGGACGGCGCATCAATATGTCGAGCTGGCGACCGGCCCCTTCTATGCCGAGCTGACGCTCGCCTCGCTGAAGATGGCGGTCAGCGCCACCTTCTTCGCGCTGCTCGTCGGCTACCCGATCGCTCTATTCCTGCATCGGCTCGAGTCGCGCTGGAAGACGGTGCTCGTGCTGCTCGCGATCTGTCCTTTGCTGGTATCGGGTGTGGTCCGCGCTTATGGCTGGATCGTGATCTTAGGGGATGCCGGCTGGATCAACTCGATGCTGCGCGGGATAGGCCTGATCGACCGGCCGGTGCGACTGGTCAACAACCATGTCGGCGTCACCATTGGTCTGACGGAAAGCCTGCTCCCCTACATGACGTTGTCGCTGCTGGCGGGGCTGGGCCGGCTCGATCGCGGGCTCGAGGAGGCGGCGCGCACGCTCGGCGCTTCGCCCCTCCGGACCTTCCTTCGCGTCACGCTGCCCTTGAGCCTGCCGGCGGTGGTGCTGGGATCGACCCTCTGCCTGATGCTGGCGATCAGCGCTTTCGTCACGCCGAGGCTTCTCGGCGGCGGTCGCGTCTTCCTTCTCGCGACCGAGATCTATGAGCAAGCGCTGGTGACGCTCAACTGGCCGCTTGCCGCTGCGCTCGCGGTCGCCATGCTGGCGCTCTTCTCGCTTGTCCTCGTGATTTCCGGGCGGCTGCAGCGGCGGGTGGCAGAATGACCCGGATCGCAACCCGCATCGGCATCGCGCTCCTTTACGCCTTCGTGCTGGCGCCGATCGTGCTGGTTTTCGCCATCTCGTTCAGCGGCGACAATTTCATCGCCTTCCCGCCGAAGAGCTGGGGGTTCCGCTGGTATCATGCGCTCTTCGCGCATGAGGGCTTCGCCCGCGGCTTTCGCAACAGCGTCCTCATCGCCTCGATCGTGGTCGGCCTCGACCTGCTGATCGGCATCCCCGCCGCCTATGCGATCGCCCGGCTGAAGTTCCTCGGGCGCGACGCGCTGCTCGCCTTCCTGACAGCGCCGCTGCTGCTGCCGACCATTGTGCTTGGCCTTGCTATCCTGCTGGTCTTCTATCCGCTGCGCCTCGCTGCCACCTACCCCGGCATCGTTGCTGCGCATATGGTCGTGACCTTGCCTTTCGTCGTCCGTATCGTCGCGACGGCGCTTTCGACCTTGCCCGGAGACATCGAAGATGCGGCGGCGACGCTCGGCGCCTCGCCGGCCACCGTGTTTCGGCGCATCACGCTGCCGCTGATGCTGCCCGGCGTGATCGCGGCCTCCGCGCTCGCCTTCATCCTCTCCTTCGACGAGGTCGTGATCTCGCTCTTCGTCGTCGGCCCGCGGCTCTCGACCCTTCCGGTCGAGCTGTTCCGCTATGTCGAGGGTCGCACCGATCCGATGGTCGCCGCTCTTTCGACGGTGCTGATCCTCGCGACGATCGCCGTCGTCCTCATCGTCGAGCGCAGCGTCGGCATGATGCGCGCGCTCGGCCGCTGAACCTCAAGAAAAGGAAATGTCATGCCCGCGAAGCCGCCGAAATACGTGGTCAACCCGATGCCGGCGCAGGCGCCGGCGGCGCTGATCGAGAAGCTGCGCAAGGTCGAGACGGCCTCGATCGGCCATTTCCGCCATATCGGCTTCATGGATCCGGCCATCAAGCCGCTGATCGACGGCAAGCACATCGTCGGCACCGCGGTCACCGTCGCTATTCCGGGCCAGGACTCGACGCTGCTCCATCACGCGCTTGGTCTTCTGCGACCGGGCGACGTGCTGGTGATCGACCGGCTCGGCGACACCAAGCATGCCTGCTTCGGCGGCGGCGTCTGCGTCGCGGCGAAGGCCTCGGGCGCAGCCGGCGCCATCCTCGACGGGCCCTGCACCGATCCCTCCGAGATCCGGCGCGAGGATTTCCCGCTCTGGTGCCGGGGCATCTCGCCGATCACCACGCGCATCTACGACATCGGCGGCAGCATGAACGTAGCCGTCTCCTGCGGCGGCGCCAGCGTCAGCCCGGGCGACGTCATCCTCGCCGACGAGAACGGCGTGCTGGTGATGCCGGTCGCCGATGCCGAGGCAGCGGCCGAGGAGGGCTGGACACGCCAGGAGCGCAGCGGCCGCAGCCAGGACCGCGTCCGGAATGGTGAGAAGATCGGCGACATATCCGGCGCTACCGCCAAGGTGCTGGCGGCGCTGGCGGCGGAGAAGAGTTAGCTTTTCAGCTTCTTCAGCTTCTCGATCGCGCTCTGGCGCGCGAGCGCGCGGTCGCGGTCCGGGATTTGCAGCAAGCCGGCGATCCGCCTAAGCAGCATGTCCTCGTGCGGGTCGAGCGTGCCGTCGGCATAGGCGACCTTCCACATCAGCTCGAGGATGTGGTGGCGGTCCTCCGGCGGCATCGTCTTCACGATCTTCTGCGTGAAGGGGAAGAGCTGGGTCGCGTTCTTCACCGCCTTCTCGGCGGCGGCGATCAGCTCCCGGACCTCGTCATGGTCCATCGAGAATTTGGCGGCGAGCACATGCTCGATGATCCCGCGCTCCGCCGCATCGAAGCGGTCGTCCATGCGCTCGGCTTCGATCAGCAGCGCGGCGACAGCGAGCTCGAAGTCATGCTCGCCTTTGGCCGTGGCAGGCGCCGCCTTGCCCGTGAGAAAATCGAGAACGCGATCGATCATCGCTAGAGCATTTTCCGATCTGTCTGAATCGTCAGGGATTCCCAATCCTGTCGCGATGTGATTCAAGATGCGTGCTGGAGGAGGAGGCCAGCGGGCATGGGAGTTCCCCTATCAGAGGATCTTCGTGTTCGTGTGGTGCGGGCGGTCGAGGACGGATTGTCTCGGCGCCAGGCTGCTGAGCGGTTCGGGGTCGGTGTGTCGAGCGCGATCCGGTGGGTGGATGAGTGGCGTCGCAGCGGCCGCACGGCGGCCTTGGCTCAGGGCGGCGACCGGCGGTCTGATCGGATCGAGGCGGAGGCGGCCTTTCTGCT
>VGEN01000148.1 GCA_016869285.1 Alphaproteobacteria bacterium | reverse complement strand
CGCGAAGTCCGTTGCCATTTCCCGCTGGTCTAGGTCAGCTACGTAGGCCGCTCTGGCCGAGCGCCGACATTGCGACTACCACGGCAATCACGAGGTTCGAAGAATATTCGTAGTGACCAGGTTGCAGACGACGACCCTCACGCTCAGTCCTTGCAGTCCAAGCGACCGCGCTGACTTCATCGGCCTCGAGCTCGATCCGGAGGTGATGCATTTCCTCAATGGCGGTGCCGTCGACCATGAGAAGACCGACCCGAAGGACGTGGCATTTCTCATGCCGAGAGGATCAGAGCCTTACGTTTGGACGGCGCGGCGAACAGCCACGCACGCGTTCGTCGGATGGTTCTGCTTGTTTCCGGAAACCGAGACGGTGGCAGAGATCGGATATCGCCTGCGTCGGGAGGATTGGGGTCAGGGACTGGCGTCCGAAGGGGCTTCGGCTCTTGTCGACTGGGGGTTCTGCCGCGCTGGGTATGGCAAGGTCACCGGCTGCACCATGGCAGTGAACTACGGCTCGCGCCGCGTGATGGAGAAGGTCGGCATGAAGCACGTCCGTACAAGCTTCCCCGACTTTCCCACCCGCATCCCGGGCACCGAGGAAGGCGAAGTTTGGTACGAATTGCGGCGCTCGGAATGGGCCAGCCATAAGCGGTAGATTCGCGTGGGGCCGCGAGCGGCGAGAACGCTTCGCTGCGGCCCGATCCGAACGCCGGGTCAGGTCGGGCGCCGCTATGTGCCAGTTGCCACCTTCCGATGATTTGAGCTACGCGCTTTCCTGTAGAGTATGGTGAAGGAGACGTCGATGCAGGTTCTCGACCGCCTGAAGCAGAGCCAGGCCGAAATGACCGCTTGGCGGCGTGACATCCACGCGCATCCAGAGCTGGGATTCGAGGAGCAGCGGACCTCCGATCTCGTCGCCGAGAAGCTGAAGGCCTTCGGCTGCGAGGTCCATCGCGGCATCGGCAGGACCGGCGTCGTCGGGCGGCTGCAGATCGGCAACTCGCCGCGCTCGATCGGTCTCCGCGCCGACATGGATGCGCTGCCGATCCAGGAAGCCAACACCTTCGCGCACAAGTCGCGCCATGCCGGGCGCCATGCATGCCTGCGGCCATGACGGGCATACGACGATGCTGCTCGGTGCCGCCCAGCACCTGGCCAAGTCGAAGAGCTTCGACGGCACCGTCAACTTCATCTTCCAGCCGGCCGAGGAAGGTCTCGGCGGCGGCAAGGCGATGGTCGAGGACGGGTTGTTCGAGAGGTTTCCCTGCGACACGATCTTCGGCATGCACAACTGGCCGGGCTTCCCCGTCGGCAAGTTCGCCATCCGTCCGGGCGGCATGATGGCCGGCGGCGCCTTCTTCGATGTCGCCGTGACCGGCAAGGGCGCGCATGGCGCCAAGCCGGAAACCGGCATCGACCCGGTGCTGGTCGCGAGCCATATCGTCACGGCGCTGCAATCGATCGTCTCGCGCAACGTCAACCCCTCGGATACCGCCGTGCTCAGCGTCACGCAGATCCATGGCGGCGACGCCTACAATGTGATCCCGCAGACGGCGGCAATCCGCGGCACGGCGCGCGCCTTCTCTAGGGACACGCTCAAGCTGATCGAGACCAACATGCGGCGGATCGCGGAGAGCGTCGCCGCCGGCTTCGGTGCCACGGCGGCGCTCGACTATCGCCTCATCTTTCTGCCGACGATCAACGATCCGGCCGAGACCGCCTTCATCGCCGACACGGCGGCCGAGCTTGTCGGCGAGGAGAATGTCGACCGCAACGGCCCGTTGATCATGGCCTCGGAGGATTTCTCCTACATGCTCAACGTCCGCCCCGGTGCCTATATGATGATCGGCAATGGCGACGGCGAGGGTGGCTGCGCCGTGCACAACCCAGCCTACGACTTCAACGACAACATCCTGCCCTTCGGCGCGAGCCTGTTCGTGCGCCTGGTCGAGCGCAAGCTGGAGCGGTTGCCTCGCTAAGACGCGATCCCGAGAGCGGCAATGCCGGGCAATCACGAGTTTCCTCTGGCGCTCGCCGATGTGCGCTTTACCGGCGCGGGGTTGGTCCGCCCCGAATGCGTCCTCAGTCACGTATCGGGATGTCTCTTCGCTGCCGACTGGTCGGGAAACGGAGGGGTGTCGGTCATTGCCGCCGACGGCAGCGTTCGGCGCATCCTTGCAAGAAAGACGGTCGAGCCGATGCGCCCGAACGGCATTGCTCTGGAGGAAGGCGGCAGCTTTCTGCTCGCGCATCTCGGCCCCGCCACGGGTGGCATCTATCGGCTCTCGCCAAGCGGCCTGGTTGAACCGGTCCTTACCGAGCTGCAGAACCGGCCTCTACCGCCCAGCAACTTCCCGCTAGTCGATAGCCAGGGCCGGCTGTGGCTCTCGATCTCAACCACGAAGGTCCCGCGCGCCGACGATTACCGCCCCGGCGCGACCTCCGGACTGATCGTCGTCAAGGACAGGAACGGCGCGCGCATCGCGGCCGAAGGTCTTGGCTATGCAAACGAGTTGGCGTTCTCTGCCGACGAGCGTTTCCTCTTCGTCAACGAGACCTTCGCGCGCCGTCTGACCCGCTTTACTGTCGATGATCGGGGCGGGCTCCGCGACAAGATGGTGGTCGCCGAGTTCGGCACCGGCACCTACCCCGATGGCATCACACTCGACGAGACGGGCGGTATGTGGATCACCAGCATCATCTCCAATCGACTGATCTGTGTGGAGCCGGACGGGCACCAGACGGTCGTGCTGGAGGATTCCGATCCGGAGCACGTCGCCTGGGTCGAGGCCGCGTTCCTAGCGGGCGAGATGGGCCGTCCGCATCTCGACAACGTCAAGAGCCGGATGCTGCGCAACGTCTCAAGCCTCGCCTTCGGCGGAGAGGATCTTCGCACCGCCTATCTCGGGTGCCTTCTGGGCGACGCGATCGCGGTCTTCCGCGCTCCGCGCGCCGGACTTCGGGCGCGCCACTTCGACCTTGACATCCGCCCGCTTACCGCCGCTTTGGAAGACGCATGAGCCCAAACGACGCCTTTCGGATCGTGGTCCTGCCGGGTGACGGCATCGGCCATGAGGTTATGGCGCCCTGCCTGACATTGCTTGACGCGGCGGCGCGGAGAATCGGAGGCTTCTCCCTCTCTTTCGATCAGCACGACGCGGGCGCTTTCGTGTACCGCGATACCGGCGTCGCGCTGCCGTCGCAGGCCATGACGGCGGCGCGGCGCGGCGACGCGATCCTCCTCGGCGCCATGGGGTGGCCCGAGATCCGCTATCCGGACGGCACGGAAATCGCGCCGCAGCTCGACCTTCGGTTCGAGCTTGGCCTTTATGCGGGGGTGCGCCCGGTGCGAACGTTGCCAAACCTGCCGCAGGTACTGGCGGATCCGCGGGCAAGGTCGCTGGACTTCGTGATCATCCGTGAGTCGACCGAAGGCCTGTTCGCTTCCCGGGGCAAAGGAATCGTCGAGGCCGACCGCGAAGCGCGCGACACCATGGTCATCACCCGAAAGGTGTGTGAGCCGCTGTTCGACTTCGCCTTCGGGCTCGCGCGGCGGCGGAAGGCTCGCGGCGGTCGAGGTGTGGTGACTTGCGTCGACAAAGCCAATGTCTTCGCGAGCCTCGCCTTCTTCCGCAAGATCTTCGACGAGCGAGCGGCCCGGCACACCGATCTGCTGGCCGAGCATGCCTATGTCGACGCGACCGCACTCTACATGGTGCGCCGACCCTGGGAACTCGACGTATTGGTGACCGAGAACATGTTCGGGGACATTCTCTCCGACCTAGGCGCCGGCCTGGCGGGCGGCCTTGGATTCGCGCCGTCAGCCGATATCGGCGACCAGCATGCCGTGTTCCAGCCGTGCCACGGGACCGCTCCTGACATCGCCGGCCAAGGCAAGGCGAATCCGACAGCCATGGTCCTCTCCGGCGCGATGATGCTCGAATGGCTGGGCGAGCGTCACAGCCGGCCCGAAGCGATCCGCGCGGGCGAACTCATCCGCTCCGCGGTCGATCGCGCCTTTGCCGCCGGCCTGAAGCCCGTGGAGTCAGGCGGAGCGGACGGCACGCATGCGATCGGCGCGGCCGTGCTGGCCGCGATTCAGGAGATCGATCCTCAAGGTCTCTGAGAGCTCATCCGATGCACCGCCCGCTCCGCGTCGCCACGATGGGAACCGGCTACTTCAGCCGTTTCCACTATCGCGCCTGGCGCCGGATCCCCGAGGTCAGGGTCGTGGGCGTGTGCGACCTGACGCTCGACCGGGCGAAGGGGGTTGTCGACGAGTTCGGCATCGAAGGCGCGTATGACGATCTCGGCAGAATGCTGAAGTCGGCAAGGCCGGACCTCCTCGACATCATAACGCCGCCGCAGACGCATTTGTCCGCGATCAGGCTCGCGGCGGCGAGCGGCGTGAACGTTATCTGTCAGAAGCCGTTCTGCCGTGACCTCGGCGAAGCGCAAGCGGCTGTAGCGCTCGCCGAACGATCCGGGATTCACCTGGTCGTGCACGAAAACTTTCGGTTCCAGCCCTGGTACCGGGAGATCGCGCGACTACTCGAAGAGCGGCGCCTCGGCGAGGTCTACCAGGCGACGTTTCGGTTGCGACCGGGTGACGGGCAAGGACCGCGCGCCTATCTCGACCGCCAACCCTACTTCCAGCAGATGCCGCGCTTTCTCGTCCACGAAACAGCGATCCACCTGATCGACGTCTTCCGCTACCTGCTTGGCGAAGTGGCAACGGTCTACGCCGACCTGCGCAAGCTCAATCCTGTGATCGCCGGAGAGGATGCGGGGCTGATCGTCCTCGGCATGACAAACGGCTCGCGCGCGGTATTCGACGGCAACCGTCTGGTCGACCATCGGGCCGGCAGTCCTCGCCTGACCATGGGCGAGATGCTGATCGAAGGCGCGCACGGAACGTTGCGGCTAGACGGCGACGGGCGCGTATTCGTGCGCAATCACGGTTCGGGCGTGGAAACCGCGATCGACTACACCTGGCGCAACGAAGACTTCGGCGGCGACTGCGTCTATGAGCTACAGCGGCATGCGGTCGATGCCTTGCTGGGTCGCCGGGTCTTCACCAACGCCGGCCGCGACTACCTCGCCAATCTCCGCGTCGAAGAGGCCGCCTATGCATCCAGCGAGGAGGGCCGCCGCATCGACCTCCGACAAGACGGCATCGGGATTTCCTGATCCGTTCCTCGCGCCACTCACCTGCGGCAATGCCTGAAGACATGCCGAACCGTCGTCAGGCCGGAAGCGCTCCTCCTCGACCGCACACTTCCAGCGGGTCCTGGTTGCACGAATTCGAGAACGAAGCCCCTAGCTTTCGCGGCTGCTCGGTGGCGATCGCGCGGTACGCTATGGCTACCCGTCGGCCTAGAGCTTGTCCCTCGTTCTCGGATCGAGCGCGGCCGCTGCGAGGTCCGAGAGCAAGGTCGAGAGTGCGAACAGCACGGTGGTCACCATCACGGCGCCCATGACGATCGGGTAGTTGCGGCTGTTGACCGACTCGAAGACGAGCCGCCCGACGCCCGGCCGGTTGAACACGATCTCCGCGAAGACCGCGCCGGAGAGCAGCCGGCCCATGCCGACGCCGAGCAGCGCCACGGTCGGCAGGATCGCCAGCTTCAACGCGTAGCGATAGATGATCTTGCGGCGCGACAGGCCGAAGGCGCGTGCCGTGCGGATGTGGTTCTCGCCCATGATCTCGAGCATCGAGGCGCGCACCAGGCGGGCGAGGAAGCCGACCCAGCCGAGGCCGATGGCGAAGGCCGGCAGCACCAGATGGTGCGCCTGCTTCCACGGGTCGTCCGGCGGCCCGGCGCCGAGCGCCGGGAACCAGCGGAGCCAGACGGAGAAGACCAGCAGCAGGTAGATGGCAATGACGAAGGACGGCACCGCGATCGCCGCGACCGAGAAGATGCCGGTGATGCGGTCGAGCCAGCTTCCGCGATAGACCGCCGAGTAGCAGCCGAGCGGCACGCCGAGGAGGACCGCCCAGCCAAGCCCGGCCAGCGCCAGCACCACCGTATAGGGCAGCTCGTTGAAGACGATGGCGGCGACGCTGCGCTCGGTCCAGACGTCGCGCCCCATGTCGCCGGCCAGCACATTGCCGAAGAAACCGAGAAGCTGGATCGGGATCGGCTGGTCGAGCCCCATGCGCGCGCGGAAATCCTCGACCATCGACGGCGAGGCCCGCGGCCCCAGCGCGATTGAGGCCGGATCGCCTGGCACCAGATGGATCATCGTGAACAGGATCGTCATCGCGACCGCGACGATCGCCATCATCAGCCCCAGACGCTTGACCGCGTAGAGCAGCATCAGACGAGATCCCTCTTGATCCGCTGATCCCAGGTCTTGCTGTCGATGCGCACGCCGGCATCGAAGACGTCGAGGTTGGTCACGAGCCGGAAATGAGTCGCGTCGCCGGTGAGCGTGACGCCGCTGCGGATCTCCGCATCCCAGTCCGGCCGTTCCATCTTGAAGGTGCAGGTGACGACGGACTCGGCCGAGAGCGGATCGTCCGCACGCACGCGGAAGATGTTGGCTTTCACAGTCTCGAGGATGGAGCCGCTATGCGCCATCTTGATCCGGCCGTCGTCGCGGTAGATCGCGTATTCGGTGACGCCGGAGCTGATGTCCTGCGTCAGCTTGCGCACGATCTCAGCCGGACGCAGCGTCTCGACCGGGATCATCGGCGTACCCTCTGGCTCCTCGAAGCCCGGCACCTTGGCATCCTCTGCGCGCGGCGCCCGCACCGGCAGGGTGACACGGCTCAGGCCCATCGCGATCGACAAGGTGGCGCCGTCGGGCGACGGGTAGAGGATCGGCCAGTAGGCGGTCGAGATCGCGACCCTGAGGCGATGGCCCCTGGGGAAGACATGACCGACCTCGTTGAGCTGGAGGCGGACCTTGTAGCTCTTGCCGGGCTCGAGCGCGGTCGGATGCTCATGGCTCTCGCGATGCGTCAGGTTGAGCACGCCGTAGGTCACGCGCAGCACCGTCCCGTCCGGCTGGATGTCGGACAGACGCGCGATCAGGTTGGCGCGGGGCTTATCGGAGGAGAGCGTGAGCTCGGCAACCGCCGCGCCCAGGATCTCCAGCGGCTCGGCAAGCGGCTCAGAATCGAAGACGAGCGAGCCGCCATCGTCCTGGCGCTGGTCGGTCGGCAGCTCCGGCCCGACGCCGCCGAGGCCGAAGGGGCACCACTCGCCGCTGGCGACGCCGACTGTCTCCGGCGAGCGGATCGACAGCACGGGCCCCTTGTCGCTCCTGGTCTCCGACAGGGCACCCGGCGTCAACGTATAGGCGCGATCCTTGATGTTCGGCGAGGGCCAGGAAGGCTCGTTCACCCACTTGCCCGGACGCACGTCGTAGAAGCTCTTCGGCGGCACCGAGTCCTGCATCCAGGCTTTGACCATCGGCTCGGCCATGATGCCGGTGTCTTTGCCTTTCAGCCAGTGGTCCCACCAGCGAAGCTGCTCCTGCAGATAGCCGATCATCGGCCCCGGATAGGCGAAGTGCGGCCGCCCGTGGCCCCAGGGGCCGAGCAGCGCCTTCTTCGGGCATGTGAGCCCCTGCATCATGCGGAAGACGGCATTCGAATAGCCGTCGACCCAGCCGCCGATCGCATAGACCGCGCATTGGATCGAGGCATAGTCCTCGCAGATCGAACCGTGCTTCCAGAACGCGTCGCGGCGCTGATGGGCGATCCAGTCGCCGATCTGCGGATGCATCGCGTTGAGCCGATCGTTCCACATCTTCCGCCAACGCTCGCCGACGATCGCCGGATCGGGCGGCCGCGCGCGCTGGGCGAAGAACTGCTGTCCCCAGGAGAGTATGTCATTGAGCAGCGCGCCGCCCATGTAGTGCATGTCATCGGCGTAGCGGTCATCGGTCGAGACCACGGTGACGATCGCCTTCAAGGCCGGCGGACGCAGCGACGCCACCTGGAGCGAGTTGAAACCGCCCCAGGAGCCGCCGAACTGCCCGACCTTGCCGGTGCACCAGGGCTGCTGGGCGAGCCAGCCGATCACCTCGGCACCGTCCTGCATCTCCTGCATCAAGTATTCGTCATGCATGATGCCGTCGGAATCGCCGCCGCCGCGGCAGTCCACGCGGATCGAGGCATAGCCGTGGCCGGCGAGATAGCCATGGGTCTGGCTGTCGCGCCGCGCCGTGAAGTCGCGCTTGCGGTATGGGATGTACTCCATGACCGCCGGCACCGGGTTCTTCTCGGCGTCCTCCGGAATCCAGAGCTTGGCTGCGACCCGGTCGCCGCCTTTCAGCGGAATGAAGATGTTCTCGACGACGCGAATCTTGTGCGGCAGCTTTTCGATGACCCGCATCGCTCCCCCCGAAGCCGATTTGCGATAGTCTGACGCATGGCCATGGCCTTGAGCAACCCGATGAACGACGAGGCCCTCCGATGACGGTGATCGTGAAGTCCTTCCCGCGGAAGGTGCGGGAGATCGAGACAATATGGATCACCCTGGCGGACGGCGCCAGGCTGGCGGCCCGGGTCTGGCTGCCGGAGGACGCCGAGAAGGAACCTGTCCCGGCGATCCTGGAATATCTGCCGTATCGGCGGCGCGACGGAACGGCGGTGCGCGACTCACAGATGCACCCCTACATCGCAGGACACGGCTATGCCTGCGTGCGCGTCGACCAGCGGGGATCGGGCGACTCCGACGGCGTGCTGGTCGATGAGTACCTGCCGCAGGAGCTCTCCGACGGCGTCGAGATCATCGCCTGGCTCGCCAAGCAGAAATGGTGCTCAGGCACCGTCGGGATGATCGGCAACTCCTGGGGCGGCTTCAACGGGCTGCAGATCGCCGCGCTCCAGCCGCCGGCGCTCAAGGCGATCATCACCTCCTGCTCGACCGACGACCGCTATGCCGACGACGTCCACTACATGGGCGGCTGCGTCATCAACGACAATCTGCGTTGGGCCTCGACCATGTTCTCGCACAATGCAAGGCCACCGGACCCGACCGTGGTCGGCGAGCGCTGGCGCGAAATGTGGATGGATCGGCTCGAGAACTCGGGACTCTGGGTCAAGAACTGGCTCGAGCACCAACGCCGCGACGAATTCTGGAAGCACGGCTCGGTCTGCGAGGACTACTCCAAGATTAAGTGCGCGGTTTACGCCATCGGCGGCTGGATCGACGCCTACACCAATGCGATCCCGCGCCTGATGGAGCATCTCACTTGTCCTAAGAAGGCGATGATCGGGCAATGGGGCCACCGTTACCCGCACATGGCGCTGCCCGGACCGCCGGTGGGATTCCTCAAGGATGCCGTGCGCTGGTGGGATCACTGGCTGAAAGGCAAGGACACCGGCATCATGGCCGAGCCGATGATGCGGATCTGGATGCAGGACTCGGTCCCGCCCAAGACCCTCTACAAGGAAATGCCGGGACGCTGGATCGGCGAGCCCTCCTGGCCGCCGCCGAGCGTGACGCCGACGCGCTTCAGCTTCGCCGACGGACGCCTCGCCAGGGGCGCCGCCGGCAGCGGCACCGCTAAGCTCCGCTCGCCCCAGACCGTCGGCCAGACCATCGGCAAGTGGTGTCCTTACGGCTTGTTCCCGGACCTGCCCGGCGATCAGCGCGAGGAGGATGGCGGCTCGCTCGTCTTCGACACGTCGCCGCTCGAGCAGAATGTCGAGGTCCTCGGCGCCCCGATTGTCGAGCTGGAACTTTCCTCCGACAAGCCGCAGGCCCTCGTCGCCGTGCGTCTGTCGAACGTGCTGGCGATGGGCGCGGCGACCCGTGTGAGCTACGGGCTTCTTAACCTCACGCACCGCGACAGCCACGAGAGCCCGGAGCCGCTGGTGCCGGGCAAGACCTACAAGATCCGCATCAAGCTCAACGACCTGGCGCAGGTGTTCCCGGCGGGGCACCGCATCCGGGTGGCGATCTCCACCACCTATTGGCCGCTCGCCTGGCCTTCGCCGGAAGCTGCAACCTTAACCGTGCATGGCGCCGGAAGCGCGCTGATCCTGCCGATCCGAGGATCATCGCCGACCGACGCCAAGCTCGTGCCGCTGCCGCCGCACGAGATGCCGGAGATTCTGAAGACGACGACGATCAAGCCCGGCTCGATCAAGCAGACACACACTCGCGACCGCCCGACCGGCGCGCTCCGCTACGTCTTCGAGAACGACAGCGGCACGACCTATATCGACGGCATCGACCTCGAGAATTCGAGCTGGATGCAGGACGATTTCTCGATCGATCCGGTCGATCCGCTGAAGGCGCGCGCCGAGGTCTCCTCGCATTCGCGCTTCAAGCGCAAGGACTGGGAGATCGAGACCAAGTGCCGGACGGTGATGACCGCGACGCCGAAAACCTTCGAGCTGGAGGCGACGCTCGATGCCTTCGAGGGCGGCACGCGCGTCTTCGCCAAGAACTGGAAGGCCTCGATCCCGAGGGACAACGTGTAGGTCGCGTCTTGCCCTCTCCCCCGCTTAACGCGGGAGAGGGGCACGAAACGATCCTCGCGATCGAGGTCTACTTGACCTCGTCGACCTCGTAGAATTTCAGGTTCCACTGCGCGCGGGCAAGGCGGTAGCCGGTGCGGTTGGCGCGATAGGCGATCGGGTTGACCTGATTGTGGATCGGGAACCAGGCGGCGTAGTCCATGATCTTCTTCTGGACGTCGCCGTAGACCTGGACCCGCTTGGCCGCATCCATCTCGCCGCCCGCCTGTTCCAGAAGCTTGTCGAGCGCCGGGTCGGCGAGCGTATGGGCGCAGGTGACGCCGACCGGTCCCTGATTCACCGGAGTGGTCCGGGAAAGCCTTTCCTTCCACTTCTTCAAGATCTCTTCGAGCTTCTTGCTATTCCCTTCCGGATCCGGAATCTGGCCGGGGTCCTTGATCTTCATTGCGAGAGCTTTGAGTTCGTATTCGATCTCGAGCAGCGCTTGCATCTCGACAGCATAGAACGCCGCGTTGCCCGGATCGGCGCGCACTTCCGTGAGACCTCTCGCGATCTGCTCACGTGCTGCGGCGCGGGAGTTCTCCAGGGCCTGGGGCTGGAGCAAGTCAGTCTCCCTTCGCGTCTTCGCCGCCGTCGCCAACGAGGTTGCAAGACCTCCCGAGGCCGTCACCAAGCCCGTGATTGCGGCGAGCGATTCCGTGGCCTTGGAGTCGGATTGCTGGCCGACTTCGGTCAAAACCCGTTGCTGAACTCGAGCGAGAGGTTGGATGAGCCCCAGCCGGGGATGGTGCGGGCATAGATTGGATTCTGGAGATCCGGCAGATAGACGACTTCGACCTTGATCGGGTTGTCCTTGGCCTGGACCCTCGACACCAGCACATAGGGTTTCGGCGTGTAGAACTTGATC
>VGEN01000147.1 GCA_016869285.1 Alphaproteobacteria bacterium | reverse complement strand
GCGCTCATGGCTCAGCCCGATGCCCTGCTCGCGTAACCAGCCGCTGATCTGCTCGGGCGACCAGCGCATCTGGCGCAACTTCGCTTCGACCTTGCGCCGCACGGACGCCGTCAGCTTGCGGGGCTTATGTCGTATCGCCTGCCGCGCCTGAGCTTTTGTTTCTGCCTGCTTGAACCGATAGCCGCGTTGACCCCGATTGCGGCGCAGCTCTCGGCTGACCGTGCTTTGGCTTAAACCCAAAACCCTGGCAATAGCTTCTTGGCAGGCACCGTCCTGGCTCAGCGCATAAATCTGGCAGCGGTCCTCATAGGTAACTCGCCGGTATCGGCTCATCAGTAACCTCGCGTGAGTGCAAGAGGTTACCCCTTCGCCCTTCCATAAAATTATGCACTGGCTACTTGAATCCGCGTCAGCAAAACGCTCGAGGATCGCCCTTCCCTCCTCAGGACCGGCGAGGCGTGGGCGGCCGCGTCGGTGGCGAGCGTCCTTCCAGCCGAGCGAAATCGGCGTCAACTCGATCGATCGAAGAGTTTTTCGCCCATTCGTGCCAACTTCGTAGCGGAGCGTCGGCACGATCGCCTCCCAATAGCGGCGGTCGGCCGGGAAGCCTGCCTGGTCGCCCTGGGTGCGCTTCTGATAGACCTGACCCGGCGTCAAACCGGGATCGGCGCGGAAGCGCTCGTATCCGTCGGCGGGGATCTTGGCCACGAGCTCGTTCTGGCCGATGAAGTTGCCCAGGCTGTGGAAGATCGGCTTGCCCTTGTAGATTTCCAGCCCGCGCAGCAGATGCGGACCGTGGCCGACTACGATATCGGCGCCTGCATCGATCATCTCGCGCGCGAAGGGGCCGATGAACTCGGCCGGCACCTCCTTGTCGCCCAGCTGCTCATGCGCGTGCAGGCTCACGAGCACGAGATCGGCAAGCCCGCTCGCCTCCTCGACCCAGCGGCGGATGGCGGCGACGTCCTTGGCGTTGGAGGTCGTGCGCACCTGCGGCCGATTGGCGGACTTGAACTTGAGATCGCCGAGCGGGAAGAGCGCCGGGTCGGCGAGCGGGAACGCGAAGCCCGCCTTGATCTTCTGCTGGCGGTCAGCCTCGAGGCCGAGCGCCTCGGCGATCTCGCGCAACGCCGCGAGCTGCTGCTCGGTGACTTCGTGCACCGTGTCGACATGCAGCGGGCTCAGCCCCGGACGCCCCGGGAGATCGGGCCGCTGCGCGCCCGCCTCATTGCCTTTGGCGAAGGTCGAGCAGCAGGAGATCATCGCGACGGTGCCGGCCGGCGATGTGCGATAGCAAGGCCGCCGCGCATCCTCGAGATTGCGGCCGACGCCCGCGAATGAGAGTCCGCGCGCCTCCAGCGCCTCAATCGTATGCACGAGGCCCGCGATCGAATAGTCGAGCGCGTGGTTGGTGGCGGTGGCGAAGAGGCTGAAGCCGGCATCCACCAGCTCGTCCAGGACCCAGGCC
Organism: Alphaproteobacteria bacterium; assembly: GCA_016869285.1. Classification (GTDB taxonomy): domain Bacteria; phylum Pseudomonadota; class Alphaproteobacteria; order SHVZ01; family SHVZ01; genus SHVZ01. The sequence goes on along the minus strand of VGEN01000147.1, from coordinate 9,906 downwards.
GGCGCACCGAAATGCGAGCCACCGCTCTCCAACGCAGGATCGCCACGATAGTCGTTGGCAAGCACCTCGAGATTGGTGAAGGCGACATCGGCTGCGCGGACCTTGTCGAACAGCGGCTTGAGCTCGGCGTCGTCACGGCTGTTCAGTCGGCGCTGCAAGATCGAGTCGCCCGACAGGAGAAGAGTAAGGGTCATATGGCCGACTATGACGAGGCCTAGTTTATTAAGTCAACCAAGCCTTAGACGTTCCGAACGACGAAGCTGACGATTGCCCTTTCAAGCTTCAGCACGCTTCATCTGACGGCGCGAAACGAGTCATACGCGGCGCTCACCGTCCGCTCGATGTCCTCGTCCGTATGGGCGAGAGAAATGTACATCTTCCCGCCGGGCGTGAGCAGGAAGCCGCGGTCGATCATCTCGTGAGCCCAGTTCAGCATCGCCTTCTTGTTCACGGTGTCGAGGTCCCTGGCCGACCGGATATCCCGGTTCTCGGTGATGAGCGGCGACAGCACCGGTCCTTCGCCCAACGCCTGCACCGCCACGCCGGCCCGGAGACCGGCCTCCTCCAGCCCCTTTCGCAGGCGATCGCCCATCGCGCGGAGCCGCTCGTAGCTTCCAGGCCGCTTGAGCACGTTCAAGCAGGCAAGCCCCGCCGCGGCCGAGAGCGGATTCCCGGTGAGCGTGCCGCCGAGATAGGAATAGGGCTCCGATCCAGACCGTCGCTTGTCGGCGAGTTTCAGGATGTCGCGCCGGCCAGCGATCGCCGAGATCGGATAGCCGCCGCCGATCGCTTTGGCATAGCAGGCAAGATCGGGCTCGACACCGTAAAGCTCCTGCGCCCCGCCCCAGGCGACCCGGAAGCCGGTGACGACCTCATCGAAGATGAGCACAATGCCGTGCCCGGTCGAAAGCGCGCGCAGCCCCTCGAGAAAGCCTGGCATCGGGCGCAGAACCCGCTGCAGCGGTTCGACCATGATGGCAGCGATCTCCGATCCGCGCTGCGCGACCGTATGGGCGACCGCTTCGAGATCGTTGAAGGGAACGATCAGAACCTCGTCGGCCAGCAGCTCCGCCAGGCCGGCGGACTCGGCGACCGTCTCGTTCGAGTTTCGTCCCATCATGCGCGCCGTCGTCATCTGCGCGACGTCATGGCTGCCGTGAAAGGAGCCTTCGAACTTCAGCACAAGCTTGCGGCCCGTGGCTGCGCGCGCGAGGCGAAGCGCTGAGAAGGTCGCCTCCGAGCCGGTCGACTGGTAGCGAAGCGCCTCGGCGCAGGGCACGGCATCGACGATCAGCTCAGCCAGCTCGATCGCCGGCCGGTTCAGCGCGTAGTAGGTCGAACCGAGCGCCGCCTGCTTCTGCACGGCGGCGACGATCTCCGGATGCGCGTGGCCGAGGATCAGCGGGCCGCTGGAGAGCAGATAGTCGACATAGGTCTTGCCGTCGGCGTCGACAACCTCGGAGCCCCGCCCGCTCTCGATGATGACCCGCTGCTTCTCCGGCAGGCTGAAGACGCCCAGCGCTGCGCCCGGAATGGCCTTCTCGGCCCGTTCGAGAAGCGAAGCCTGAGCTGTTCTTGCATCGCCCGGCATGGGGTCCTCAGGGGGTCAGATGAAATCGAGGTCATGCTACACGAGCCGGACGGCCGCCGTCAGTCCGCGTGCGCCCGACCCGCCCCGAGCGGTCAGGGCCTCAAGCGCCGGCGATGATCCAGGCATCCTCGGGCCGGAACCAGGCGACGATGCCTTGGCCTTCCCCGAGGCTGGTGCGACCGTCATTGGTCGCCTCGGCCACGGCCTCGGAGCCATCGGCAAGCCGGAGCTGAACCTCGAGGCGCGCGCCGGTGTAGACAACCCGCACGACCCTGGCGCTCCAGGCGACGGCGCCGGCCGGAGCGCCGCCGGCCTCGGCGAGCTTGAGGCGCTCAGGACGGATGGTTAGCATTACGCTGCGCCCGCTGGAGGCGCTGCCGACATGGGCAATGGCCGGTCCGGCCGGCGTCTCCAGGCGTGCGAAGCCATTGACCGGGACTTCGGCGACCTTCGCCGGCACGATATTGATGCTGCCGATGAAGCTTGCAACGAAGCGCGTCGCCGGCCGTTCGTAGATCTCGGCCGGCGTGCCGATCTGCTCGATCCTGCCTTCGCTCATGACCGCGATGCGGTCGGACATGGTCAGCGCCTCGTCCTGGTCGTGAGTGACGAAGACGGTCGCGATGCCGAGCCGTCGCTGAAGCGCGGAAATCTCGCCCCTCATCTCTTCGCGGAGCTTGAGGTCGAGGTTCGAGAGCGGTTCGTCGAGCAGCAGCATGGCCGGACGGATCACCAACGCGCGGGCAAGCGCGACACGCTGGCGCTGCCCGCCGGAGAGCTGGTTCGGCCGGCGGGCGTCGAAGCCGTCGAGCTTGACCAAGGACAGCGCCTCCGCGACGCGCGTCGCCGTCTCCTCGCGCGAAACGCCGCGCATCTTGAGGCCGAAGGCGACGTTGTCGGCAACCGACATATGCGGAAACAATGCATAGTCCTGGAACACCATGCCGAGGTCGCGCTTGAAGGGCGGCAGATCCTGCACGAGCCGTCCGTTGAGCGCGATGAAGCCGGAATCGGGCGCGAGGAACCCGGCGATCAGGTTCAAGGTCGTCGTCTTGCCGCAGCCGCTCGGGCCAAGCAATGTCACGAACTCGCCGAGGGCTACGGCAAGGTCGACGCCGTCGACCGCCGCATGCGCACCGAAGCGCTTTACCAGGGCCTGGAGGCGAAGCGCCGGATCAGCCACGGCCTTGCTCCTGATAGAGGAAGTTGCCGATGCCGACGAAGCGTCCGAGCAACGCCACCAGCACGAGCGGGATCGCCAGCGACAGGATCGAGAGCGCCGCGAGCGTCGGGGCGAAGCCGAAGTCGAGGAAGGACATGATCGCGACCGTAACCGGACGCTGCCCCGGCTTGGCGATGAACAGCGACATATTGATGTCGGTAAAGCTGTGGATGAACGCGAAGGCCATGCCGGCGAAGATGCCGGGCACTATGATTGGGAAGGTCACGTAGCGCAGGACGGCAAGCGGCCCGGCGCCGAGACCGGCCGCCGCATTCTCGACCGAGCCCGGCATCGCCTGCAGGCTGATCGCGATGGTCCGCACGCTGAAGGGCAAACAGATGATCACATGCCCGATCAGCAGCGCCCAATAGCCGAGCCAGCGGCCGAGCCCGATCACGGTCAGGAACTGAAGCAGCGCGATGCCGGTCACCAGCGTCGGCAGGATCAGCGGTCCCAGCGTGATCGTGCGTACCAGCGTTTTGCCGGGGAACTCATAGCGCTGGAAGGCGAAGGCCAGCGGCACGCCGATCGCGGTTGCGACCACTGCCGTCAACGCCGCGAGCTCTAGGCTGAACATCAGCGGCTGAACCCATTGCGGCGCGAAGGCCTCACCCCACCATTTGAGCGAGAAGCCTCTGGGCGGAAAGTAGGAACGGTTGCTCTCGTTGAAGGCGACGGCGGCGGTTATCAGGATCGGCCCGAGGATGAAAACGTAGATGACGCCGACGACGAGCTTGAGCAGAATCCAGGGTCCGCTTCTCATCCTACCCTCCGGCCGCCGAGCGCTGAGGTAATCAGCAGCAGCGCGATCGAGCTGACCAGAAGGATCGCGCCCATCGCCGATCCCAAGGCCCAGTCGAGCGCCTGCACCATGAAGTTCCGGATCAAGGTGGCCATGACCTGCGTGCCCGGTCCGCCAAGGATCGCCGGCGTCGCATAAGCGCTGATCGCGATCGCGAAGGCGAGCAGGAAGCCGCCGACGATGCCCGGCCAAGTGAGCGGCAGCGTGACGGTCAGGAAGGTGCGGATGCGGCCGGCGCCGAGGCTCATCGCGGCGCGCTCGATGTTCGGGTTGAGTCCGTTGAGCGAGGCCATGATGGTGAGCACGCCATAGGGCAGCAGCGCATGGCTCAATCCGATGGTGATCGCCATCGAGGAGGGAAGCAGCGTCAGCGGCTGGTCGATGATCCCGATCGAGAGCAGCGCCGTGTTCACCGCCCCTTCGCGGTTCAGGATCACCCACCAGCCATAGGTACGGACGATCACGCTGGCGAGCAGCGGCGACAGCGACAGCGCGATCAGGAAGCCGCGCCAAGGGCTCGTCGTCCGCACGAGGAAATAGGCGAGCGGATAGGAGAGCACGATCACGATGACGCCGACGGCGATACCGATCAGGAAGGTCCGGAGGATCGCCTGCCGGTAAAGCGGCCGGCTCAGGAGATCGGCGTAATTCTGCGTCGTCCACACGCCGGTCATGATGACGCCGTCGGACTCGATGAAGCTCGCCGACAGCAGGAACGCCGTGGGGATGACGAAGAAAAAGAGCAGGAACGCCGCCGGCAGCAGCACCAGCAGGAAGGGGACGATCGGGCGAGACTGGACGGCGGCGATCATCGAGCCTCGCCCGGACGAACCGCGCTTTTCCCTACGCCATGACCTCCTGCCAGCGGCGGGTCCAATCGCGTCGGCGGTTGGCGATCACCTCGCTGTCCGGGAACTCGATCGCGTTCATCTGCTGCTCGGTGGTGATCTGGACATCCTTGAAGCTCTGCGGCCAATCGGTGATGTCACCGCGGCCCGGGCTCGAGAAGTAAGCGAGATGGAACTCGCGCTGCACATCCTTGTCGAGGCGCCAGTTTAGGAACTCGAAGGCAAGTTTCTTGTTGCTGGCGCCGACCGGGACGCCGGCGCAGTTACCGAGACCGATGGTGCCTTCCTTGGGAATGGTGACGCCGATCGGATATTTCTGCGCCTCGTAGTAGGCAGCACGCGCGCTCCAGTACGGAGCGATCCAGATCTGCTCGTTCTCGAAATAGGGCGCCGCCGCGGCCGAGGCCATGACCGTGGCGCCGAGCCAGGGCTTCTGCGCCTTGAGCACGTCCCAGGCCGGGTCCATCTTGTCGACGCCGCCGCCCTTGAGCTTGGCCGCCATGATCAGAGCGTAGATCGACAGCAGGTTGCCCGGCTCGAAGGCCATGACGCGGTTTTTGATCTTGTCGCCGTACTTTTGCCCCGGCATCCAGTAGTCGGCCCAGGAGCCAGGCTTGTCGATCTGCTTCTTGTTCCAGATCAGCGCCGTGTACTGATAGGTGTGGACGATGCCGGTATTGGGGATCACCTCGCGGCTCTTCTTCCATACATGCTTGAGGTTCGGGACCTCCTTCTCCGTGATCGGCTCGAGCAGCTTCTCCTTGGCCCCAAGAATGATCTCAGGCGGCGTCAGCTCGGCGGCGACGTCGAAGCCGGGTGCGCCACGCGTGGCGCGGATCTTGGCGTAGTCCTCGGAGGCCGAACCGGCATCGTCATAGGTGATCTTGACGCCGAACTTCTTCTCGAAGGGCGCGACGGTGGTCTTCAGGAAGATCTCCTGGAACTCGCCGCCATAGGCGTTGACCACGAGCGTTTCCGCGGCGCGCGCCGAGATCACGAGGGGGCTGGCGAAGCTGGCGGAAGCCGCGGCGGCCCCCTGCAGGAACCTGCGCCGGGACGGGTGGAGGAAGGTTCGCGTCATGGCTGGTCGCTCCCTGAAGAATGGTTTTTCGTTGGTCCATTTGCCCCCGGCCGACCTGCCCCGTCAACAAGCTAGGCGGGGCAGGCGAACCGGCCGGGGGAAGATAGTATGGGCAGCCCGTGAAGCAGGAGCCTCGAATGGCGGATCCCGACGTCAACATGATCCTACGCGCCTACGACCAGCTCTGCCCGTTGCATCTCGGCGACGTGCCGACGCCGGGTGTGAGGCTTAAGATCGACCGTCATTCGCCGCTGACCCTGGTCTTTCCCGATGGCGTGGACGTCGCCGAGGTCTCCTTCAACCGCTATGTCGGCGGCTACGCCAAGGGCGATGACAGCCTGGTCGGCATGCCCGCCTTCATCCTGCGTGGCTTCCGTCATCGCAACTTCTTCGTCCGCGCCGGCAGCCCCCTCAGGAAGCTTTCGGACCTCAAAGGCAAGTGCGTCGGCACCAATTCCTGGCCGGACACCGGCACGATGTGGGCACGCATCGCCATGGTCGATGCCGGCGTCAACATCTCCGACGTGCGGTGGGCCATCGGCACGCTGGACGAGAAGACGCCGAACAAGCCGCCTTCGCCCAACGACGCGCAGCCGCCGAAGGATGCTCGTTTCCTCTCCGGCTCCGAGAACCTGCTGAAGGAGATGGCCGAAGGGCGGATCGACTGCGTTACCACCGCCAAGGCACCGGCCGAGGTGTTCAAGAAGGGCGGCGCGATCCGCCGCCTGGTCGAGGATTATCCCGAGGTCGAGGCCGACTATCACCGCCGCACCGGGGTCTATCCCGGTTTCCATGTCATTGCTGTCCGCCGCTCCTTTGCCAGGAAGCACCCGAGAGCAGCGATGACCATCTACGAGGCGATGCAGAGATCCTGGGCGATCTGGGAGGACAAGGTGAAGTGGTTCGCCGAGGACTCGCCCTGGGCAATGAAGGAGATGGAACTCCTCTGCAACGAGTTCCGCGACGATGCCGTGTTCGGCATGGAGTCGAAAGCCAACCAGCGCATGGTCGAGACCATCTGCCGCGAGCAGCACGCCCAGGGCCTGGTTCCGAAGGCCGCCGACCCGAAGGCCTTGTTTGCCGACTTCGAGGCGCTACGGAGAACCGCTACTTAAAGCTCGCCGCGCACGAGGTCATCACCGATGCCGCAGATCCATGCCGACGGCCTAAGACTCTTGGCGCATGACCTTCTCGTCGGAGCCGGCTGCGGTCGCGAAGAGGCCGCGATCGTCGCTGACCATCTGGTCGAGGCGAACCTCAAAGGTCATGACAGTCACGGAATCGGCAACCTTCCCGGCTATCTCCGCCGGCTCGGCAAGGGCGAAACGAGGGCAAACCAGACTCCACGCGCCGTGGTCGACGACGGGCCGCTGCTGGTCGTCGACGCCGGACGCGGCCTAGGCCAGTCGGTCACCCGCACTGCGATGGCGATGGCGATGGCGATCGAAAGGGCCAAGAGTCTCGGTGCCTGCGTCATGGCCGTTCGCAATTCCGATCATATGGGCCGGATCGGCACCTATGGCGAGCAGTGCGCCGAGGCCGGTCTTGCCTCGCTTCACTTCGTCAATGTCTCGGGCGGGCCACCCTATGTCGCCCCCTCGGCGGCACGCGAGCCGCGCTTCTCGACCAACCCCTTCTGCTTCGCGGTGCCGGGCGGCGAGCGCAACCCGCCGGTGATCCTCGACTGCGCCACCTCGCAGGTCGCGTGGGGCAAGCTCCGGGTTGCGCATGTCCGCGGCCAGCCGGCGCCCGGGGGCACGCTGATCGATAGGCACGGACAGCCGACGACCGATATCGGCACCATGATTCCGGAGCTGACCGGCGCCATGGTCGGATTCGGCGGCTACAAGGGCTCTGGCATCGCGCTGATGTGCGAGCTGCTCGGTGCCGCGATCGGCGGCGGCGATACAATCCAGCCGGGCAATCCGCGCGATGGCGTCGTCATCAACAACATGCTTTCCATCCTGATCGATGCCGGCCGGATGTCCGACATGGCACGGCTGCGCAGCGAGGTCGACGCCATGATCGACTACGTGCTAAGCGCAACGCCGATCGCGCCTGCGGAACCGGTCCTGGTCGCCGGCGATCCTGAGCGCAGGTCCCGGGCGGAGCGCCTCGCATCCGGGATCCCGATCGATCCGGAAACCTGGCGGACGCTGAGCGCGCTCGCCGAAGTCAGCGGCGTCGCGCTCCCCACCCCAGCCTGAATCCGGCCTGACCCGCTGATTTTCGCGCCGCCCGCACGCGGCTGCGTTACAGTCATAGCCGCCGACAGACCGGAACCAACGCGATCCGCATGACCGAACAAGACGCCTCTCCCCGCTCCCGCCGCCATGGCGGCCGCGAAGCCAAGCGTGCACAGCGGCTCGCGCAGGTCGCGGCCTCGGTGCCGTTCATCACGCGCAAGATCCCGACCTTCGAGGTGCTGGGTGAGGAAGGCCTTTCCCTGATCGAGCGGAACGCCGACACGGTGCTCCAGGAGATCGGCATCGACTTCAAGGGCGATCCCGAGGTGCTGGAAATCTGGCGTCAGGCCGGCGCCGACGTAAAGGATGAGCGCGTGCGCTTTCCTCGCGGCATGTGCCGCGAGATCATCCGCAGGTCCTCGCCCGCGCAATACACCCAGCACGCGCGCAACGCGGAGCGAAGCGTCGTCATCGGCGGCAAGAACGTGGTGTTCGCGCCGAACTACGGCTCGCCCTTCGTGCGCGACCTCGACCGCGGCCGGCGCTATGGCACGATCGAGGACTTCCAGAACTTCGTAAAGCTGACCTACTCTACGCCCTGGCTGCATCACTCGGGCGGCACGGTCTGCGAGCCGGTCGATCAGCCCGTCAACAAGCGGCACTTCGATATGGTCTATGCGCATATGCGCTACTCGGACAAGCCGTTCATGGGCTCGGTCACGCATCCCGAGCGAGCGCAGGACACGGTCGAGATGTCGAAGATCCTTTTCGGTGCGAACTGGATCGACCCCGCGACCGGCAAGCCTCGTACCGTCACGACCAGCCTGATCAATGCGAATTCGCCGCTGACCTGGGACGCGACCATGCTGGGCGCGCTCAAGGTCTATGCGCGGAACAACCAGGCGACCCTGGTGACGCCCTTCATCCTCGCCGGCGCCATGTCGCCAGTGACGGCGGCCGGCACCTGCACGGTGACGCTGGCCGAGGCCATGTCCGGGATCGCGCTGACCCAGCTCTTGAATCCCGGCACGCCGGCGATCCTCGGCAGCTTCGCCTCCTCGCTGTCGATGCAGTCGGGTGCGCCGACCTTCGGCACACCCGAGCCGGCGCTCGTGCTCTACACCATGGCGGCCCTGGCCAGACGCCTCCGCCTTCCCTTCCGATCGGGTGGCTCTCTCTGCGCCTCGAAGGTTGCCGACGCGCAGGCCGCGTATGAGTCCGCCAACACGATGATCCCGACCTGCCTGGGTGGCGTGAACTTCGTCCTGCACACGGCCGGATGGCTCGAAGGGGGTTTAAGCATCGGCTATGAGAAGTTCGTCATGGATCTGGACCAGGCCGGCATGTGCCACGCGCTCCTGGCCGGCGTGGATACGAGCGAGAACGGCCAGGCGATGAATGCGATCCGCGAAGTCGGGCCGGGCAAGCACTTCCTCGGATGCGACCACACGCAGCGGAACTTCGAGACCGCCTTCGCCCGCGCACCGCTCTCCGACAACAACAGCGTCGAGCAGTGGGAAGCCGAGGGCAGCCTCGACATGGCACAGCGCGCCAACGCCACCTGGAAGAAGATGCTGAAGGAGTACGTCGATCCCGGCCTCGATACCGCGATCGACGAGGCGCTGCTCGACTACATTGCGCGGCGGAAAGGATCCTTTCCGGACTCGAACATCTAGGCTTTCAGGTAGTCGTAGAGAACGCGACCCGCCGGTAATGTCAGGTCCGCGATGAAATGGAGCCCGCCGACAATACGGCGGATCGGAAGATCGGCGACTGGCGCGTTGACGTGCGGGATCAGGTGAAGTCTCGCCGGTCCAGTCCAGCTCCCCTTCACGCTGATCTCGGTGAGGTTGTAGGCGACGAGCTGAGCGATCGCCGGCTTGCCGTCGACATCCGGGATCAGCTTCAGGTTCACCTGCATCTTGGCGAGCGAGGCCGCCGTCTTTTCCGGCACGCGCGCAAGGCTGTGATGCTTGTAGGCCATGGTCCCCATGGCGACCGTCTGGCCGGCATAGACGAGCGTGCCGGTCAGGGTGTCTTCGTAGACCCCGAGCTTCGGATGCGCGTACTTCTTGGGAAATCCCCAGATCTCGCGGCCCGCAGCGATCGGCGGGTCATCGTCGAGATACATCTGGGCGACGAAGTTGCAAGGCTGCCCCTTCCACGAGCACGGAAT
>VGEN01000146.1 GCA_016869285.1 Alphaproteobacteria bacterium | reverse complement strand
GCGCTCATGGCTCAGCCCGATGCCCTGCTCGCGTAACCAGCCGCTGATCTGCTCGGGCGACCAGCGCATCTGGCGCAACTTCGCTTCGACCTTGCGCCGCACGGACGCCGTCAGCTTGCGGGGCTTATGTCGTATCGCCTGCCGCGCCTGAGCTTTTGTTTCTGCCTGCTTGAACCGATAGCCGCGTTGACCCCGATTGCGGCGCAGCTCTCGGCTGACCGTGCTTTGGCTTAAACCCAAAACCCTGGCAATAGCTTCTTGGCAGGCACCGTCCTGGCTCAGCGCATAAATCTGGCAGCGGTCCTCATATGTTACTCGCCGGTATCGGCTCATCAGTAACCTCTCGTGAGTGCAAGAGGTTACCCCTTCGCCCTTCCATAAAATTATGCACTGGCTACTTGAATCCGCGCTTACATACGCGCCCAAACAGCGCGACTTATTCAGACGTTCCTTGACGGGGATTCGTCGATCCCGGACCGGTTCTCCAGGCGTTCCAGAGGGAAAACCTTCACGCCTATGGGAGGGTTGCCCCGAACGCCTTGACCTAGCAGCCGTTTTGAGGATTGATCCCGCACCCGACGGGGGCCAGGGGGCTCCGGGACGAGGTGGACCCATGATCAATATCGCCCAATTCGGAGCCGGCCGGATCGGCGCCATCCATGCCGACAACCTGGCGCGCAGCGGGGAGGCGAAGCTCCTCCACATCGTCGACGTCAATGCCGATGCTGCGAAGGCGATTGCCGCGCGCACCGGCGCGCAGGTTTCGGATGCCAAGACCGCACTTGGCGACGCCCGAGTCCATGCCGTCATCATCGCGTCGTCGACCGACACCCATGCCGATCTCGCGATCCGCGCCGCCAAGGCCGGCAAGGCGATCTTCTGCGAGAAGCCGATCGACCTCTCGCTGAAGCGCGTCGACCAGTGCTTGGCCGAGGTCGAGAAGGCGCGGGTGCCGATGTTCGTCGGCTTCAACCGCCGCTTCGATCCGTCCTTCCGCGCTCTCTACAATCGCATTGCCGAGGGCGAGATCGGCATCGTCGAGCAGGTGATCATCTCGAGCCGCGATCCCGGCCTGCCGCCGCTCTCCTATCTCAAGGTTTCGGGCGGCCAGTTCCGCGACATGACCATCCACGATTTCGACATGGCGCGCTGGCTGCTGGGCGAGGAGCCGGTCGAGCTATTCGCCACCGGCAGCGCGCTCGTCGATCCGCAGGTCGGCAAGCTCGGCGACATCGACTCGGCGATGGTGGTGATGCGCACGGCTTCGGGCAAGCTCTGCCACATCAACAACAGCCGCCGGGCCACCTACGGCTACGACCAGCGCATCGAGGTGCATGGTTCCAAGGGCCGGCTGATGGCGAGCAACCATGTGCAGACCTCGGTCGAGCTCGCTAACGAGAAGTCGATCTCGACCGACAAGCCGCTCTATTTCTTCCTCGAGCGCTATGCCGAGGCGTACAAGGCGGAGCTAGCCGCCTTCCTTGCCGCGCTCAAGGGCAAGAAGCGGATGCCGGTCGGCGCCGATGACGGGCGCCAGGCGCTCGTGCTTGCGGAGGCGGCGCTCGCCTCGCTCAAGTCGCACGAGTCGGTGAAGGTCAAGGAACTCGAGAAGAAGTTCAAGAAAGCATGAAGTTGAGTCTATCCGGCAAGGTCATCCTCGTTACCGGCGCGACGCAGGGCGTCGGCGAGGGTGTCGCTCGTGCCGCCGCGGAAGCGGGCTGCGCCGGCCTCGTGCTCACCGGGCGCAGCGCCGAGCGTGGCAACGCTCTGGCGAAGGACATCTCCAAGACCTGCCCTGCGATCTTCGCCGCGGCCAACCTTGCCGACCCGGCTGCGATCCGGCGCGTCGTCGCCGAAGGCGCGAAGAAGTTTCCGACCATCGACGGTCTGGTGAATGCCGCCGGCCTCACCGACCGTGGCACGATCTTCGACACCTCGGTCGAGCTCTGGGACCTGCTCTATGCGGTCAATGTCCGCGCGCCCTTCATCCTGACCCAGGAGATCGCAACCCGGCTCCGCGACCAGAAGAAGCCCGGCAGCGTCGTCAACGTCATCACCATGTCGAGCCATGGCGGCCAGCCCTTCCTGACCGCCTATTCCTCCTCCAAGGGCGCGCTGGCCACGCTGACCAAGAACACCGCGCATGCGCTCCGCAAGCACCGTATCCGTGTCAACGGCCTCAACATCGGCTGGATGGATACGCCGGGCGAGCATGCGATCAAGAAGCGCGAGGGCCAGCCCGATAATTGGCTCGAGATCGCTGAGAAGAGCCAGCCCTTCGGCCGTCTGCTGAAGCCCAAGGATGCCGCCGTCCTCGCGGTCTATCTGCTGTCGGATGCCTCCGAGCTGGTCACCGGCTCGGTGATCGATGTCGACCAGAACGTCATGGGTGCCTACGACTGAGAACCGGCCTGCCGATCGGTTTCCTCGTTCTCTTCCTGCTGCTGGCGCTCGCCGGCGCGGCATGGCTCCTCAGCAGCCTCGATGCGGTTTCGATCGGCGTTCATGGCTGGATCGCGTTGATCCTGGGAGTTGTGTTCTCGTTGGGCGTCGGCGGCGGATTGATGGCGCTGGTGTTCATCTCCAGCCGACGCGGCCACGACGAGAAAGTGCACGAGGTCCGCCCGGACAATCAGGCCTGAGGAGGAGAGCGATGGGGCACCTGCCGATCGATCAGCAAGTCACCTGGGTCTATACCCACGATCTTCCGTCGACCGCGCGTTTCTATGGAGAGACCATCGGGCTCGAGCAGGTGCTCGATCAAGGCGGTTGTCGCATCTTCAAAGCCTCGGCGACGTCCTTCATCGGTGTCTGCCAAGTCAGACCCGGACGCTTCGTCGAGCCCAAGGGCGTCGTGATCACATTTGTCACCGATGCCGTCGATGAGTGGCACGCGGCGTTGAAGGCGAAAGGCGTCACCATTCTCGAGCCGCCGGCCTACCACCCGAATTTCGTCGTCTATTGCTTCTTCGCCGCCGATCCCAACGGCTACAAGCTCGAGTTCCAGCAATTCCGCTCGCCGGACTGGAAGAAGCCCTAAAAACAGTAGGCGAGAAAGGCTTCCCAGGCGATCTGGGGCCCGAAGCGGCTCCAAAGGCCGAGCGCGAGGACGAAGAGCCCGGCGAAGCCGGTTGCAAAAAGCGCGATGAGAGCCCGGGTCACGCCGGCGCCGGCTGGCGCACCAGCGGCCGATCGGCGATCGGCGCGTGCAGAATCGCCGCGGCGATGCCGAGCGCGACCGAGGCCCACCAGATTGGATCGTAGGAGCCGGTGGCGTCGAACACGCGCCCGCCCAGCCAGGCGCCGAGAAAGCTGCCGATCTGGTGCGAGAGGAACACAACGCCGAACAGCATGGACATGTAGGCGGGCCCGAAGATCTGGGCGACGAGGCCCGAGGTCAGCGGCACCGTGGAGAGCCACAGGAACCCAAGTGCTGCAGCGAAGGCGAGCACGCTGGCCTCGGAGACCTGGGCCATCATGAACAGGATGAATACCACCGATCGCATGAGATAGAGCAGCGACAGCGCGTATTTCTTGCGATAGCGCCCGCCAGCCCAGCCGGCGGCCAGCGTGCCGGCGATGTTGAAGAGGCCTATCAGCGACAGCGAGGCGGCGCCGAGCCAGGCCGGCAGCCCCTTGTCGGCGAGGAAGGCTGGCAGGTGCGTGGCGACGAAGGTCACCTGGAAGCCGCAGACGAAGAAGCCGGCGGTCAGGAGCCAGAAGCCGGAATGGGCTGAGGCCTCGTGGATCGCCTCGCCCAGGGTCTGCTGCGCCCCGGGCACGAGCTTGCGCTCACCGAGGCCATAGGCCAGCGGCACGATGGCGAAGCTCATCGCCGCGAGCGCCAGCAGCGCCGCCGACCATCCGAAGGAGGAAAGAAAGGCCTGCCCGATCGGCACGATGGCGAACTGGCCGAAGGAGCCGCCGGCGCCGACGATGCCGAGTGCGAGGCTGCGATGCTCCGGTGGAGCGGCGCGGCCGACCGCGCCCAGCACCACCGAAAAGCCGACGATGCCGAGCGCGACGCCGACGATGACGAGGCCGACCTGTACCAAGCCGACGCTCAGGCCCGAGGCGGTGAGCGCCAGGCCCGCCGCGTAGACGATGCCGCCGATCACGGTGACCCGGATTGGGCCGTGCTTGTCGGCCACGGCGCCGGCGATCGGGGCGACGAGGCCCCAGAGCAGGTTTTGCGCGGCGATGGCTATGGCGAAGGCCTCGCGGCCCATGCTGAGGTCGACGCTGATCGGCCCGAGGAAGAGGCCGAAGGCGGCGCGGATGCCCAAGGACAGCGTCATCGCCGTGGCGCCGCAGAGAATGATGATCCAGAGCTGCGGCGTCATGGCGATATCCTAGAGAAGGGTGACTTGGGCGCTGCCGAGGCCGTCGATCGAGATCTCGATATGCTGGCCGGCGCTCGCCCAATGCGGCAACGGCAGGCTGCCGGTCATGACGATCTGTCCGGGCTCGATGCGCTCGCCATGCGAGCCTAGGAGGTTGGCGAGCCAGACCAGCGATTCGAACGGATGGCCGAGCACATCGCTGCCCTTGCCGCGCTGGACCTCGACGCCGTTCGCGCGCGTAACGCCGACGGCGCTGGCGAGGTCGAGGCGCTGCCAGTCGCGCACCTCCGGCCCGAGAACGAAGCCCGCGTGGAAGAAGTCGTCGGCGATCAGCGTCGCGGGGCCCATCGCGGCGAAGTCGCCGCAGCGGTTGTCAACGATCTCAATCGCCGGATAAAGGGCGGCAATCGCGGCCTCGGCATCCTTCCGCGTAGTACCCTTGCCGAGCGGCTTGGCGAGGCGCACCGCTACCTCGCACTCGCAGCCGATCTTGAGATAACGCTTGGCGTCCACCTTGGCCGGCGAGGCGAGCTGGCTCGAGGCCAGCATGGCGCCGGCGCAAGGCCCCGGCACGTTGAGCAGCTTCTGCATCGCTGCCGTGGTGGCGCCGACCTTCCAGCCGACCAGAGCTCCGCGACCGGCTTTGGTCAGCTCCTCACGGACGAGCCGGGCGACAGCATAGCCCTCCTCGGCATCGGCGGGGCGCAGGGAGGCGGGGATATCCGCGAGGGAGGTGCCGGCGATCCGTCGGGAGGAGATCCAGCGCGCAGCCTCCGCGTGTTGGGCGGGAGTCATGAGCGAATGCTTCGCCCGGTTCGCCGGGTGTGTCAACCGCTGGGCCTGTGCTACGCACATGGCCGGAGGTCTCGCATGTCCGACACCGATATCCTCGATGCCGTCGACCGTTTTCTCGAGCGCGAGGTGCGCCCGCATGTGGCGCGGATGGAACATGACGATGTTTGGCCGGAGGCGATCGTCGAGGGGATGGCGACGCTCGGGCTTTTCGGCGCGACGATCTCGCCAGAGCACGGCGGTCTCGGTCTCTCGGCCGAAACCTATGCGCGCGTGGTCGAGCGGGTCGCGCGTGTGTGGATGTCACTCGCTGGCATCTTCAACTCGCACTTGATCGCCGCCGCTGCGGTCGAGCGCTTCGGCACCGAGGCGCAGAGACGTGCCTTCCTGCCGGATATGGCCTCAGGCGCCAAGCGCGGGGGCCTGGCGCTAACCGAGCCCGACTGCGGCACCGATCTCCAGGCGATCCGTATGCGCGCTCAACGCGACGGCAACCGGGGCTACGTACTGAACGGCACCAAGACCTGGATCTCGAACGGCCTGCATGGCCAGGTTTTCGCCGTGCTGGTCAAGACCGATCCCGCGGCTCATCCGGTCCATCGCGGCATGAGCCTGTTCCTCCTGGAGAAGGGCGAGGGCTTCGCCGCAGGACGCAAGTTCGAGAAGCTCGGCTACAAGGGCATCGATTCCGCCGAGCTGATCTTCGAGAACCACCGCGCCGGCGTCGATCGCCTGATCGGCGGCGTCGAGGGCAAGGGCCTGGCGCAGACGCTCGCGGCGCTGGAGCTCGGCCGCATCAACGTCGCCGCGCGCGGCGTCGGCGTCGCCCAGGCGGCGCTCGACGAGGCGATCCGCTACTCGCAGATCCGCAAGACCTTCGGCAAGCCGATCTGCGAGCATCAGGCGATCCAGCTCAAGCTCGCGGACATGGCGACGCGCACCGAGGCGGGGCGGCTGCTCACCGAGTCGGCGGCGCGCGCCTATGATCGCGGCGGCCGCACCTCGCTCGAGACCAGCATGGCCAAGCTCTTCGCCTCCGAGGCTGCCGTTGAGAACAGCCTGGATGCCATGCGCGTGCATGGCGGCTACGGCTATTCGAAGGAGTTCCCGGTCGAGCGCCTCTATCGCGATGCACCTTTGCTGGTGATCGGGGAGGGGACGAGCGAGGTGCAGAGGATGGTGATCGCGCGACAGTTGATTGAGCGCAATCCGGTGTAGGACCACGAGCGCTGCGATCACGCACTCGGCTCAAGCCGAGATCGCTTATGTGATCTCGGTACGCCTCACGCGCCGCCGCGGAGTCTTCCGAATCCGCGCCGGCGACCGAGCGTACCGAAATGCGCAGCAATTCGGCTTGAGCGAGGGTGCATCAACGGCGCGACCGTGGTCTTCCTTAGCGCCTCGCCTCAAGAGTCCTACGCGCGCGGGCCACCACCGGCGCATCTATCATCGTCCCGCCCACCTGCACCGCGCCTTGGCCCCGGCGCTCGGCTTCCTCGGCCGCGGCGACGATACGTTCAGCCTCGGCGGTTTCTTCCAGGGTCGGTGTGAAGGCCGCTTTCACCACCGGAACCTGATCCGGGTGGATGCACAGCTTGCCCTGGAAGCCCATGCGCCGCGCGCGCTCGCACGAGGCCTTGAGCGCATCGAGATCGCGGAATTCGGGTGAAGGCGAGTCGATCGGAGGCTCGCACCCGGCAAGCCGCGAGGCGAGCACGATCATCGCACGATAGGGAGCGAGCTCGGCCTCGTCCTTCCCCGGCACAAGGCCGAGATCGAGCGCGAGATCGAGGGCGCCGAAGGCAAGCCGGCGGATGCGCGGCGTCGCGCGCGCAATTTCCTCCACGGCCTTGAGCCCGCGCGCGGTCTCGATCATCGGCAGGAGGTCGGCCTTCGGCGCATAGGCCGCGACCTGGCCGACCTCGGCGGCGCTTTCGCACTTCGGAATGGCGATACCGTCGATGTTGGGCGGCAGCGCCGGCAGATCGGCGATGCCGTGATAGCTCGACAAGGCGTTGATGCGGACGAAGAGAAGCGTTCGTCGCGGAAGCGCGGCTGCGGCAGAGAGCGCATTGCGGGCAGCGCCCTTCTCGGCTTCCGCAACCGCGTCCTCGAGATCGAGGATGGCGGCGTCGGCCTCAGAGGCGAGCGCTTTTTCGACGCGGCGCGGATGATTGGCCGGCGCGAAAAGGAGGCTACGCACGCGCCGTCTCGGCGGCGGCGAGCGGCTGCCTTACCCGGCGGCTGAGCCAGACCAGGAGCAGAAGGCCGGGTATCGCGGCAAGCACGGTGAAGCCGAAGAAGGGCACCCATCCCAGGGTCTCGGCAAGCCAGCCGCCGGACGAGGAGAGCGTGGTCCGTGCCGTCGCCGCCAGCGATGAGAGGAGCGCGTACTGAGTCGCCGTATAGGAGACGCTGCACAGGCTCGAGAGATAGGCGACGAAGGCGGCAGAGCCCATGCCGCCGGTGATGTTCTCGGTCGCGATCGTCACCATCAGCATCGGCACGTCGTAACCCACTATGGCCTGGACCGCGAACATCAGATTCGACAGCGCCTGCAGGACGCCGCAGACCATGAGGCCTCGCAGAAGCCCCAAGCGGTAGGTAACGACGCCGCCGAGCGCGACGCCGACCAATGTGGAGATGACGCCGAATATCTTCGAGATGTTGGCGATCTCGATCTTGCTGAAGCCCATCGCGACATAGAACGGGCTCGACACCGTGCCGGCGAGCGCGTCTCCAAGCTTGTAGAGAACGACGAACACGAGGATCAGCGCCCAGTTGGGCCGCGTGACGAAATCGGCAAAGGGGGCGATGACGGCGTCCGTGATCCAACCGCCCATGCCGGGCCGAGCCGGCGCGATCGTATCGGCCGCGGCCGGCTCGCGTGTGAAGAGCACGGTCAGGATGCCGACCGCCATCAACGTGCCCATCGCCGCGTAGGTGACCTGCCAGCCGAAGAAGGTCGCCAGATAGAGCGCGCCGGCGCCGGCAGCGAGCATGCCGAAGCGGTATCCTACCTGGGTCGCGGCGGCCCCTGCCGCCTGCTCGCGGTCTTCCAGCAGCTCGACGCGATAGGCGTCGAGGACGATGTCCTGGCTAGCCGAAAGGAAGGCGACGGTGACGGCACCGAGCGCGGTCCACCATGGATCGATGCGCGGATCGGCGAGACCCAGCCCGACGATCGCAAGCCCCAGCAGCGCCTGGATGAGGACCGCCCAGCCGCGGCGGCGGCCGAGCAGGGGGGTCAGCACTGGCAGCGGCAGCCGGTCGATGAGCGGCGACCAGACGAACTTGAAGTTATAGGCGGTGCCGACAAGCGCGAAGAGACCGATCGCGGTCAGCGAGAGGCCTGCCTCAGCAAGCCAGACGCCGAGCGTGGCGCCGGTCAAGGCGAGCGGAAGGCCGCTCGAGAAGCCCATCAGCAGGATGGCGAGGAGCCGCGGCTCCCGGTAAATCGCGAGAGAACCGAGCCAGCCGGTCACGCGATGACTTCCGCAAGCAGCTCGGCGAGGCTCGCCTGCGGGCGCGGGCCGACATGGGAGATGACCTCGGCGGCGGCGATCGCGGCAATGTGGCCGGCGCGCTCAACGCCGAGCCCGTGAGTCACGCCGTAGAGGAAGCCCGCGGCGTAGAGGTCGCCGGCGCCGGTGGTATCGACCACGCGGGTTGGCATCGGCGGGATCGTGTGCCAGTTGTCGGTGTCGAAGACGATTGAGCCCTTCGCGCTACGGGTCAGCGCGCCGGTCTTGCCGAGCTTGCGGACCTCCTCGGCCGCATCCTCGAAGGTCGTGGTCCGGTAGAGCGTCTTGATCTCGGCTTCGTTGGCGAAAAGAATGTCGACGTGGTCCTGCACCAGATCGAGAAAGCTCTGATGGTGCCGTTCGACGCAGAAGGAGTCCGAAAGCGTGAGCGCGACCTTGCGCCCGTGGCGGTGGGCTAGCCGCGCGGCCTTGAGAAAAGCCTCCTTCGCCGCCGGCCGATCCCAGAGATAGCCCTCGAGGTAGAGCACCTGCCCCCCGCCGACGACCTCGGCGGTGACGTCGTCGGGGGTCAGCTCGACGCAGGCACCGAGATAGGTGTTCATCGTCCGGTGGCCGTCCGGCGTGATCAGGATGAAGGAGCGCGCGGTCGGCTCGCCGCCGACGAGGCGCGGCGTCTCGAAATGGATGCCGCCCGCCTTGAGGTCATGGGCGAAGATGTTGCCAAGCTGATCGTCGGCGACCTTGCCGATATAGGCGGCGGTGCCGCCGAGCGAGGCGATACCGGCGGCGGTGTTGGCAGCCGATCCGCCTGACTGCTGGATCGCCGGTCCGATTGCGTCATAGAGCGCCTTGGCACGCTCGGCGTCGATCAGCATCATCGAATCCTTGGCCATGCCGTGGCGGGCGAGGAAGGCGTCCTCGGCATGAGCCAGAACGTCGACGATGGCGTTGCCGATGCAAACGACGTCCCATCTCGAATCTGCCATGAGCCTGCTTCCCGGCGAATGAGCGAAGAGGCCCTCACTATGTTGCGAGCGGCCCCGTCCGTGCAACCGGCGCGGCTGGCTCACGGTATGGAATGCCGGTAGTCTCGGATTCAGCGCGGGAGGGTCCGCGGCTTCCGGAGACTCGCATATGGCAGTCATGACTCGATTCGCCCTGGCCGCTGTGGCCGCGGCCTTGATCGGCGCGGCCCCGGTCCTCGCCCATCACGGCTGGGGCAGCTACGACGCCTCCAGGCCCCTTACCATCACCGGCCCGATCAAGCACACGACCTATCAGTACCCGCATGTGCATGTGATGATCGACCACGACGGCAATACGTGGGAGATCACGCTGGCGCCGCCGTCGCGGATGGAAGCCCGTCGTGCCGTGCTCGCCGTCGTCAAGGAAGGCAACGTCATGGCGGCCTACGGCTACGCCAGCACCTCAAGGCCGCACGAGATGCGGGCCGAGCGCATCACCGTCGACGGCAAGACCTACGAGATGCGTTGATGGAGGGTCTGTTCCTCGCGCTTGAGCACTCCGGCCTCGGCGCGGCGATGCGGGAATCGTCGTTCCTCTACCCACTCGCCAACGTCCTGCATATCCTCGGCCTGGCCGGCTTCGCCGGCGCAATCGCGATCATGGATGCGCGGCTGCTCGGCGCCCTCGCTCAGATGTCGCTCGGACCGCTTGTCGCCCGTTGGCGCAAGGTCGCGATGATCGCTTTCGCCGTTCAGGTGGTGAGTGGCTTCATGTTGTTTTCGGCCGAGGCCTCGGCAATCGTCGAGAACCCGGTCTTCCGGCTCAAGGTGCTGCTGATCGCGATCGGCCTCGCCAATGTCGCAGTGTTCGAGCTGGTGACCAAGCAGGGGCTCGGCGACTCGGTGGACGGATCGCCGGCGCTCGCTGCCAAAGTCTCGGGCACGGTGTCGCTGCTTGCCTGGTTCGCGGTCGCCGCCGCCGGTCGCCTGATCGCCTATTTCTGATCTTCCGGTGCTCGGCGCCCTCGCTCTCGCCGCGGCTCAGCTCGGCGATCCCCCGTTCCGGCGGCTGATCCTCATCGGCATCGTCGCGTCGCTGCTGCTGCTGATCGGCCTCGCAGGCGCGGCCTCGTTCCTCCTTGCTTATGTTGTGCCGGCGAGCTGGGAGTGGGCGACCTTGCCGGTTGCCCTTTTCGGTGGTCTTGCCGGCTTGATTCTCGCCTGGCTGATGTTTCCGGCGGTCAGCGCCCTGGCCGCGGGCATCCTCGCGGAACGGCTCGCCCGGACGGTCGAGCGCCGGCACTATCCCGCGGCGCCCGAGGCGCGCGCGAGCGGCGCCGTCGAGGCGGCGGCCACGACATTGCGGCTGGCCCTTGCGGGACTTCTGCTCAACGCCCTGGCTCTACCGGTCTATCTTCTCGTGCCGGGCGTCAACCTGGTCCTATTCCTGGCGCTGAACGGTTATTTGGTCTCGCGAGAGTACTTCGAATCGGCGGCGGCGCGGCACTTTGCGCCGGAGGTCGTCGGCGCGCTTCGCCGACAGCGGCGTTTCGCGCTCTGGCTCGGCGGCGTGCTGCTGGCGGCCCTGCTGGTCCTGCCGGGACTTAACCTCTTCGTGCCCTACCTCGGTCTCGCCGCGATGGTTCATCTCGTCGAGCAAGAGCGCAATCGCCAAGCCGGAGGGTGATCTGGTTGAGCTGCCCCCGGATTTTTTGGACACCGATTTGTCCAACCGGAGGCATTCATGATGAAGTCGAGCATGAACCAAATCGAAACCAACGATGTGAATGATGATACCGAGGTCGGCAGGGTCGAGCGCAGTTCGTCCGGGCAGTCTCCTGGCCATGTGTTCCCTGGCCAGGGAACGACGC
>VGEN01000145.1 GCA_016869285.1 Alphaproteobacteria bacterium | reverse complement strand
GGCACCGGGTTGCCGTCCATGAGGTTCTCGCCCTTCTGGACGAAGTCGCCCTCGTGCACGGCAATGTGCTTGCCCTTCGGGATCAGGTACTCCTTCGGCGGCTCGGACTCGTCGGCCGGACGCACCAGGATGCGTCGCTTGGTCTTGTAGTCCTTGCCGAACTCGACCCGCCCGTCGATCTCGCTGATGATCGCGAAGTCCTTGGGCTTGCGCGCCTCGAAGAGCTCGGCAACGCGCGGCAGGCCGCCGGTGATGTCGCGGGTCTTCGACGATTCGCGCGGAATGCGCGCGACCACGTCGCCCGCCTTGATGTGCGCCCCATTCTCGACCGAAAGGATCGCGTCCACCGGCAGGTAGTAGCGGGCCTCGAGGCCGGTCGGCAGCATGATCGGCTCTCCCTTCGGCGTGTGCAGCTGGATGCGCGGACGGAGGTCCGAGCCCCGTGGCTGCTGTTTCCAGTCGATCACCACCTTGTTCGAGATGCCGGTCGCCTCGTCGATCACCTCGCGCATCGAGATGCCCTCGGAGAGATCGACGTAGCGGGCAATGCCTTCGCGCTCGGTGATGATCGGCAGGGTGTAGGGGTCCCACTCGGCGATGCGCTGGCCGCGCTTCACCTGCTGGCCCTCGTCGGCCAGCAGCTTGGCGCCGTAAGGCACGCGGTGGCGAGCCTTCTCGCGGCCGTTCTCGTCGACCAGCACCAGCTCGGTGTTGCGGCCCATGACGACCGGCACCTTCTGGCTGTTGATGACGACGTTGCGGTTCGAGACCTTGACCGTGGCGTCGAGCGAGGCCTCGACCGAGGACTGCTCGGCGCCGCGCTGGACCGCGCCGCCGATGTGGAAGGTCCGCATGGTGAGCTGCGTGCCCGGCTCGCCGATCGACTGGGCGGCGATGACGCCGACCGCCTCGCCGACATTGACGAGCGTGCCGCGCGCGAGATCGCGGCCATAGCACTTGGCGCAGACGCCGATCTTGCTCTCGCAGGTCAGCACCGAGCGGATGCGCACCGAGTCGATGCCGGCCCGTTCGATCGCCTCGCAGGCCTCCTCCTCGATGATGTCGCCCTGGGCCACCAGCGTCTTGCCGGTCATCGGATCGGTGACATCGTCGACCGCGGTGCGGCCGAGGATGCGCTCGCCGAGCGGCGAGATGACCTCGCCGCCATCCATGACCGCGCGGATCGAGAGCCCGCCCGTGGTGTTGCAGTCATCCTCGTAGATGATGCAGTCCTGGGCGACGTCGACTAGGCGGCGGGTGAGATAGCCCGAGTTCGCCGTCTTAAGCGCGGTATCGGCCAGGCCTTTGCGGGCGCCGTGGGTCGAGTTGAAGTACTCGAGCACCGTCAGGCCTTCCTTGAAGTTCGAGATGATCGGCGTCTCGATGATCTCGCCCGACGGCTTGGCCATCAGGCCGCGCATACCGGCGAGCTGCTTGATCTGCGCGGGCGAGCCGCGGGCGCCCGAATGCGCCATCATCCAGACCGAGTTGACGTTCCGGCCCCGCGTTCCCTTGGTGTCGGACATCCCCTTCATCATGTGCTCGGCGACCTTGTCGGTGGCTCCCGACCAGACGTCGATCACCTTGTTGTACTTCTCGCCCTGGGTGATCAGGCCGTCGAGATACTGCTGCTCGTACTCCTTCACCTTGGCCTGGGCCTCGTTGATGATCGCCGACTTCGAGGACGGGATCACCAGATCGTCCTTGCCGAAGGAGATGCCGGCTTCGCAGGCGTGCTTGAAGCCGAGCGCCATCATGCGGTCGGCGAAGATCACCGTCTCCTTCTGGCCGCAATGGCGGTAGACGACGTCGATGATCTGCGAGACCTCCTTCTTGGTCAGGAGGCGGTTGATCAGCGTAAACGGAACCGCCGCCGAGCGCGGCAGGATCTCGTAGAGCTTCATGCGGCCGGGCGTGGTGTCGACGCGGACGGTCTCGGTCTCGCCCTTGGCGTTCACGATCTTGATCCGCGCCTTGACCTTCGAGTGGAAGGTTACGGATTTAGAGGCCAAAGCATGCTCGATCTCGCCGATCGAGCCGAAGGCCATGCCTTCGCCGGGCTCGCCGTCATTCTCGAGCGAGAGGTAGTAGAGGCCGAGAATGATGTCCTGCGAGGGAACGATGATCGGCTTGCCGTTGGCGGGCAAGAGGATGTTGTTCGTGCTCATCATGAGCACGCGCGCCTCAAGCTGCGCCTCCAGCGACAACGGCACATGCACGGCCATCTGGTCGCCGTCGAAGTCGGCGTTGAAGGCGGTGCAGACCAGCGGGTGCAGCTGGATCGCCTTGCCTTCGATCAGCACCGGCTCGAAGGCCTGGATGCCGAGGCGATGCAGCGTCGGCGCGCGGTTCAGCAGGACCGGATGCTCGCGGATCACCTCCTCGAGGATGTCCCAGACCTCCGGGCGCTCCTTTTCGACCATGCGCTTGGCGGCCTTGATCGTCGACGCCATGCCGTAGAGCTCGAGCTTCGAGTAGATGAACGGCTTGAACAGCTCGAGCGCCATCTTCTTCGGCAGGCCGCACTGATGCAGCTTGAGCTCCGGGCCGACGACGATGACCGAGCGGCCGGAGTAGTCGACGCGCTTGCCGAGCAGGTTCTGGCGGAAGCGGCCCTGCTTGCCCTTCAGCATGTCGCTGAGCGACTTGAGCGGACGCTTGTTGGCGCCGGTTATGACGCGGCCGCGGCGACCGTTGTCGAACAGCGCGTCGACGGCCTCCTGCAGCATGCGCTTCTCGTTGCGCACGATGATGTCGGGTGCCTTGAGCTCGATCAGCCGCTTCAGACGGTTGTTGCGGTTGATCACGCGCCGGTACAGATCGTTGAGGTCCGAGGTGGCGAAGCGGCCGCCGTCCAGCGGCACCAGCGGCCGCAGCTCGGGCGGGATCACCGGGATGACCTCGAGGATCATCCATTCGGGCTTGGAGCCGGATTCGAGGAAGGCTTCGACCAGCTTGAGCCGCTTGACCAGCTTCTTGCGGCGGGCCTCGGAGGTCGTCTCCTTGAGCTCGATCCGCATCTTGTCGCGCTCGGCTTCGAGATCGATGCGCTCTAGCATCTTGCGCAACGCCTCGGCGCCGATCCCGGCCTCGAACTGGTCGCCGAAATCCTCCTGGGCGCGGATGAAATCCTCCTCGCCCAAAAGCTGATGCATCTTGAGCGAGGTCAGGCCCGGCTCGGTAACGACGTAGTTCTCGAAGTAGAGCACGCGCTCGAGATCCTTCAGCGTCATGTCGAGCAGGAGGCCGATGCGGCTCGGCAGCGACTTCAGGAACCAGATATGGGCCACAGGCGAAGCGAGCTCGATATGGCCCATACGCTCGCGTCGGACCTTGGTCAGCGTGACCTCGACGCCGCACTTCTCGCAGGTGATGCCGCGGTACTTCATGCGCTTGTACTTGCCGCACAAGCACTCGTAGTCCTTGATCGGACCGAAGATGCGCGCGCAGAACAGGCCGTCGCGCTCCGGCTTGAAAGTGCGGTAGTTGATCGTCTCGGGCTTCTTGATCTCGCCGAACGACCAGGAGCGGATCCGTTCCGGGCTCGCGATCGCGATGCGGATCGAATCGAAGCTCTGCGGGCTCTTGACCTGACCGAAGACGTTCATCAGCTCGTTCATATCGTCACTCCTCGGAAGCGTTCGGGCTTCGCGATCAATCCGATCAATAGCTGCGCTGCTTGAGCTCGACATTGAGCCCGAGCGAGTGCAGCTCCTTCACAAGCACATTGAAGGACTCGGGGATGCCGGCCTCGAAGTTGTCGTCGCCGCGGACGATCGCCTCGTAGACCTTGGTGCGGCCGGACACGTCGTCCGACTTGACCGTGAGCATCTCCTGCAGCGTGTAGGCGGCTCCGTAGGCCTCGAGAGCCCAGACCTCCATCTCGCCGAAGCGCTGGCCGCCGAACTGCGCCTTGCCGCCCAACGGCTGCTGGGTGACCAAGCTGTAGGGGCCGATCGAGCGCGCGTGGATCTTGTCGTCGACCAGGTGGTGCAACTTCAGCATATAGATGTAGCCGACGGTCACCTGGCGGTCGAAGGTCTCGCCGGTGCGGCCGTCGGTCAGCGTCACCTGGCCGGTGCCTTCCATGCCCGCCTGCTTCAGCATCTCGACGATATCGTCCTCGCGGGCGCCGTCGAACACCGGCGAGGCGACCGGGATACCGCCTTTGACGTTGCCGGCGAGCTCGACGATCTCCTCGTCGGAGAGGTCGGCGATGTCCGACTTGTAGGCTTCGGTCCCGTAGACGCCCTTGAGCGTGTCGCGGAGCGACTTGACCTGCGTTTTGGACGCGGCCTTGTCCTTCCCCTTCTCGTAGAGTCGGTCGAGGATCTCGGCGACCTGGCGGCCGAGACCGGCCGAGGCCCAGCCGAGATGTGTCTCGAGAATCTGGCCGACATTCATGCGGCTCGGCACGCCGAGCGGGTTCAGCACCAGGTCAACGGAAGTCCCGTCCGCCAGGTGCGGCATGTCCTCGATCGGCACGATGCGCGAGATCACGCCCTTGTTGCCGTGGCGCCCGGCCATCTTGTCGCCGGGCTGCAGCTTGCGCTTCACTGCGACGAAGACCTTGACCATCTTCATCACGCCGGGCGGCAGCTCGTCGCCGCGCTGCAGCTTTTCGACCTTGCTTTCGAAGCGCTCCTCGAGCCGCTTCACCGACTCGTCGTACTGGCCCTTCAGCGCTTCTACGTCGTCCATGGTGCCATCGTCTTGGACGACGATGTGCTTCCACTGGCCGGGCGTGAACTCGGCGAGAAGAGCCTCGGTCACCGGCTGACCCGTCTTCATGCCCTTCGGGCCCGCGGTCACCTTCTTGCCCATGATGAGATCCTTCATGCGGGCCGAGAAGCTCCGCTCGAGGATCGCCTTTTCGTCATCGCGGTCCTTGGCCAGACGCTCGATCTCGGCGCGCTCGATCGCGAGCGCGCGCTCGTCCTTGTCGACGCCGCGGCGCGAGAACACGCGCACCTCGACGACTGTGCCGGACACGCCCGGCGGCACCTTGAGCGAGGTGTCGCGGACGTCGGAGGCCTTCTCGCCGAAGATGGCGCGAAGCAGCTTCTCTTCCGGCGTCATCGGCGACTCACCCTTCGGCGTCACCTTGCCGACCAGGATGTCGCCCGGCTTCACCTCGGCGCCGATGTAGACGATTCCGGCCTCGTCGAGGTTCTTCAACGCCTCTTCGCCGACATTCGGGATGTCGCGCGTGATCTCTTCCTGGCCGAGCTTGGTGTCGCGCGCCATCACCTCGAATTCCTCGATGTGGATCGAGGTGAAGACGTCGTCGCGGACGATGCGCTCAGAGATGAGGATCGAATCCTCGTAGTTGTAGCCGTTCCACGGCATGAACGCGACGAGTGCGTTGCGGCCGAGGGCGAGCTCACCCAGCTCGGTCGAAGGGCCGTCGGCGATGATGTCGCCGGCCTTGACCACGTCGCCGACCTTCACCAGCGGGCGCTGGTTGATGCAGGTGTTCTGGTTCGAGCGCTGGAACTTGAGCAGGTTGTAGATGTCGACGCCGGGCGCCGCGGCCGAGGCTTCCTCGGTCGCGCGCACGACGATACGCGTTGCGTCGATCTGGTCGATCACGCCCGAGCGGCGGGCGACGATGGTCACGCCGGAGTCGCGCGCGACCGTGCCCTCCATGCCGGTGCCGACGATCGGTGCCTCAGCGCGAATCAATGGCACCGCCTGGCGCTGCATGTTCGAGCCCATCAGCGCCCGGTTGGCGTCGTCGTTTTCGAGAAACGGAATCAACGCCGCGGCGACGGAGACGAGCTGCTTCGGCGAGACGTCGATGAGGTCGATGTTCTCCGGCCGCGCCATGCCGAAGTCGCCGGCGCGACGCACCGAGATCAGGTCGGACACGAAGTGACCCTTCTCATCGAGCTCGGCGTTCGCCTGCGCGACCGTGTACTTCCCCTCCTCCATCGCCGAAAGGTAGACGACCTCGTCGGTCACCTTGCCCTTCTCGACCTTGCGGTAGGGGCTCTCGATGAAGCCGTACTGATTCACCCGCGCGTAAGTCGCGAGCGAGTTGATCAGGCCGATATTCGGGCCTTCCGGCGTCTCGATCGGGCAGATACGGCCGTAATGCGTCGGGTGCACGTCGCGCACCTCGAAGCCGGCGCGTTCGCGCGTCAGGCCGCCCGGTCCCAGCGCCGAAAGGCGACGCTTGTGCGTGATCTCCGAAAGCGGGTTGGTCTGGTCCATGAACTGGGAGAGCTGCGAGGAGCCGAAGAACTCGCGCACCGCCGCCGCCGCCGGCTTGGCGTTGATCAGGTCGTGCGGCATGACCGTGTCGATCTCGACCGAGCTCATGCGCTCGCGGATCGCACGCTCCATGCGCAGGAGGCCGAGGCGATACTGGTTCTCCATGAGCTCGCCGACCGAGCGCACCCGGCGGTTGCCGAGATGGTCGATGTCGTCGATCTCGCCGCGGCCGTCCTTGAGGCCGACGAGGACCTTGAGGATCTCTAGGATGTCCTCGCGACGCAGCGTGCGCATCGTGTCCACGGTGGTCATGCCGAGGCGCGCGTTCATCTTGACGCGGCCGACCGCGGAGAGGTCGTAGCGGTCCGGATCGAAGAACAGGCCGTGGAACAGCACCTTCGCCGAGTCGAGGGTCGGCGGCTCGCCCGGGCGCATGACGCGATAGATGTCGGTCAGCGCTTCCTCGCGATTGGTGTTGCGATCGGCAGCCAAGGTGTTGCGGATGTATGGCCCGACGTTCTGGTGGTCGATCGCCAGCGTCGGCAGCTTGTCGATATCGGCCTCGGCCAGCTTCTTCAGAAGCTGCTCGCCGATCTCGTCGCCCGCCTCGGCGTAAACCTCGCCGGTGTCCTCGTTGATGAGGTCGGAAGCGATGTAGCGGCCGACGAGGTCCTCGTTCGAGACGAAGATCTCCTTCAGGCCCTCGCTCTGCAGCTTCTTGCCGACGCGCGGCGTCAACTTGGTGCCGGCCTCGGCGACGACGTTGCCCGTCGCCGCGTCCACCAGATCGGTGGTGATCTTGACGCCCTTCATGCGCTCCGGATCGAAGCCGGTCTTCCAGCCTTTGCCCGAACGCTTGTAGGTGATGGTGGCGTAGAACGCCGCGAGGATCTCCTCGGCGGTCATGCCGCCGAAACGCTCCTCGTCGTCGCTGAGGCCTTCGCCGCGCGAGGCCCGGCTGCGCAGCACGTCCTCGGTCTTAGCGCCATAGAGCGCGAGCAGAAGCGTCGTCGCCGGCAGCTTGCGGCGGCGATCGATGCGGACATAGACGAGATCCTTGGCGTCGAACTCGAAGTCGAGCCAAGAGCCGCGATAGGGAATGACGCGAGCGGCGAACAGGTACTTGCCTGAGGAATGGGTCTTGCCCTTGTCGTGGTCGAAGAACACGCCGGGCGAGCGGTGCATCTGCGAGACGATGACGCGTTCGGTGCCGTTGATGATGAAGGTGCCGTTCGCGGTCATGAGCGGCATGTCGCCCATGTAGACGTCCTGCTCCTTGATATCGCGGATCGAGCGGAGCGCGGTCTCCTCCTCGACGTCCCAGACGACGAGGCGCAGCGTCACCTTGAGCGGCGCCGCGAAGGTCATGCCGCGCTGCTGGCACTCCTCGACATCGTATTTAGGCACTTCGAGCTCGTAGCGGACGAACTCGAGCTGCGCGCGCTCCGAGAAGTCGCGGATCGGGAAGACGGACTTGAAGACTTCCTGCAAGCCGAGATTGGCCCGCATCTCCGGCGGCACGTTCATCTGCAGGAAGCTGTCGTAGGAGCTCTTCTGCACCTCGATGAGGTTGGGCATGGGCGCCACCTCGTTGATGCGACCGAAGCTCTTGCGAACGCGCTTCCGACCAGTGAAGGACTTCGCCATCTCGCTACCCTTTCCTCTGGCGCCTCAGGGACGCCGCAACAGACGACGGGGCCAAGGGCGCACGGAAACCTCCGTGCGCCCCCTCCCCTTCAAGACGAACGACAATTCGACAGGACCAGGCGTCCTTACTTGATCTCGACCTTGGCGCCGTTGTCCTCGAGGACCTTCTTGATCTTCGCCGCCTCCTCCTTGTTCACGCCCTCCTTGACGGTCTTGGGCGCTCCCTCGACGAGGTCCTTGGCTTCCTTTAGGCCAAGCCCGGTGATCGCGCGGACCTCCTTGATCACGTTGATCTTCTTGTCGCCAGCCGCGGCAAGAACGACCGTGAACTCGGTCTGCTCGACCGCCGCCGGGGCGGCCGCAGCCGGGCCCGCTGCCGCCACCGCGACCGGCGCGGCCGCCGAGACGCCCCACTTCTCCTCGAGCATCTTCGAGAGCTCGGCCGCCTCCAGGACGGTCAGGCTCGAAAGATCGTCGACAAGCTTTTTCAGATCAGCCATTTCGCAAACTCCTCAATCTGGTGCAGACATTCCGTCCGCAAAAGGGTCGTTGGGAACGATTTCGATGCGGCGTCACGCCGCGCCTTTCTCCGAATGCGCCTTGAGCACCCGCGCAAGCTGACCGGCCGGAGCCGCCAGAACGCCCGCGATCTTGGTCGCAGGAGCCTGGAGGAGGCCGAGGATCTTGGCCCGGAGCTGGTCGAGGGAGGGGAGGCTGGCGAGCGCCTTGACGCCTTCGGCGTCCAGGAGCTTTTCGCCGAGCGCCCCGCCGACGATGGTCAGCTTCTCGTTCTCTTTGGCGTAGTCGACGGCCACCTTGGCCGCCGCCACCGGGTCCTTGGAGACGGCAACCGCCGTCGGACCGACGAACAGAGGGTCGATGCCCTCGAACTTCGTCCCCTTGAGAGCACGTCGGGCAAGACGATTCTTCGTCACCTTGTAGCTGGCACCGCCGGCGCGCATCTTCCGCCGGAGGTCGGAGACCTCGGCGACGGTGAGCCCGGACTGCCGCGTGACCACGACGAGCGAGGTCGCTGCGAGAGCCCGGTTCAGCGCGTCGATCTGCTTTGCCTTCTCTTCACGATTCACGGATCGTCTCCGCTTGCTTTGGACCGGCTTGAGGGCTTCCCCGCCGCCGATCCGGTTGAACACGGACCCGGTGCCGTTAGGCGTTCCCGGACCCGGCTTTCCTGCCCCAGAAGCGCGAGCGATCGTGCGGGAAGAAGCTTCCCTCGGATCTTTCGCACCCCTGTCTATCGCGGGCGGTTTCCCATTAGGCGTCGGAGGTCGAGACCTCCTCGGCACCCACGGTCTTGGACAGGCTGGGACGGACCGCGCGGGTCCACCCCTTCATCCGATCCGCCAAGGCGAACCGGATGAATCTCGAAAACTCCTCGTCTAGTCGTTGCTCCCGCCGCCGCCGGCCGAAACCGAGGCAAGGTCGAGCTTGACGCCGACGCCCATGGTCGAGCTCAGGCTGATCTTCCGGATGAAGTTTCCCTTCACGCCCGACGGCTTCGCGCGCGAGATCGCGCCGATGAACGCCTTCACGTTCGCGGCGATCGCATCCTCTGAGAAACTAGCCTTGCCGATGCCGGCATGGACGATGCCGGCCTTCTCGACGCGGAACTCGACCTGACCCGCCTTCGCCGCGCGGACGGCGTCCGCGACGTTCGGCGTCACCGTGCCGAGCTTCGGGTTCGGCATCAGCCCGCGCGGACCCAGCACCTTGCCGAGCCTGCCGACGACGCCCATCATGTCGGGCGTGGCGATGCAACGATCGAAGTTGATCTCGCCCGCATTGATCTTCTCGGCGAGATCCTCGGCACCGACGAGATCGGCGCCCGCATCCTGGGCCTGCTTGGCCTTATCGCCCTTGGCGAAGACGGCGACACGCAGCGTCTTGCCGGTGCCGTGCGGCAGCTCGATGACGCCGCGCACCATCTGATCGGAGTGGCGCGGATCGACGCCGAGATTCATCGCGATCTCGATCGTCTCGTCGAACTTCGCCTTGGCGCCGTTCTTCACCAGCTTGACCGCCTCGGGGAGCTGATAGAACGCCTCGCGGTCGACCTTCGAATAAGCCGCCTTCAGTCGCTTTCCCTGTGCCATGGCCCTTACTCCGCCACTTCCATGCCCATGGAGCGGGCCGTGCCGCGCACCATCTGCATCGCGCCTTCGAGATCCTTCGCATTCAGATCAGGCATTTTCTTCTCGGCGATCTCCTTGATCTGCGCCGTCGTCACCTTGCCGACCGTGCCGCGCGAAGGCGTCTGCGAGCCCTTCTGGATGCCGGCCGCCTTCTTCAGGAAGAAGCTGGTCGGCGGAGTCTTCATCACGAAGGTGAAGGTGCGATCGGAGTAGGCCGTGATCGTCACCGGGATCGGCGTGCCGGGCTCCATCTTCTGGGTCTGGGCGTTGAACGCCTTGCAGAACTCCATGATGTTGAGGCCGCGCTGGCCAAGGGCCGGGCCGATCGGCGGCGATGGATTCGCCTGCCCGGCCGGCACCTCCAGCTTGACGTATCCTGCAATCTTCTTCGCCATGTTCTAACCCTTCCTCTTACGTCCGTTCGGGTCGCGTGGTGCAGCCCGTGGCAGGCCTCCCACACCTTGTCGCCGGAGACGGGCCCCGGCGGCCCGCAGATCAGATCTTCTCGACCTGCGAGTATTCGAGCTCGACCGGGGTCGCCCGGCCGAAGATTGAAACCGATACCTTGAGACGCGCCTTCTCCTCGTCGACCTCCTCGACCAAACCGTTGAACGAGGTGAAGGGGCCGTCCGAGACGCGGACCTGCTCGCCGACCTCGTAACGGATCGACGGCTTCGGCCGCTCGACGCCTTCCTTGACCTGCTTGATGATGCGGTCAGCCTCGTTCTCCGAGATCGGATGCGGACGGCCGCGCCCGCCGAGAAAGCCCGTTACCTTGGGGGTGTTCTTCACCAGGTGCCAGGTCTCGTCGGTCATCTCCATCTTCACCAGCACGTAGCCCGGAAAGAATTTGCGCTCGGAGTTGATTTTCGAGCCGCGGCGCATCTCCACGACCTCTTCGATCGGCACCAGCACGTCCAGGATCTGATCCTGCATGCCCTTGGCCAGGGCCTGCTCCTTGATCGAGGCGGCGACCTTCTTCTCGAGGCCGGAATAGACGTGGATGACGTACCAGTTGACGGCCATGTCGTTAGCCCTTCACGCCGAGGAGAAGGCGGATGGCGAAGGACAGGATCTGGTCGACAACGAGGAAGAACGTCCCCGTGATCGCCACCATGAGGAACACCATGGCGCCGGTCACCAGCGTCTCCTTGCGCGAGGGCCAAGTGACCTTGTTGGCCTCCTGGCGGACCTGGCGGAAAAATTCAGTCGGGCTCGTCTTCATGCGTCGTCGTTCCTCGGGCGGCTGGCAGGAGTGGAGGGGCTCGAACCCCCAACCCCCGGTTTTGGAGACCGGTGCTCTACCAGTTGAGCTACACTCCTAGTCCCCCCGAAGCGCTTTGCTCCCTGCGTCTACTCGATGATTGAAGCGACGACGCCGGCACCGACGGTGCGTCCGCCCTCGCGGATGGCGAAGCGCAGTCCCTCGTCCATGGCGATCGGCGCGATCAGCTTGACTTCCATGGCGATGTTGTCGCCC
>VGEN01000144.1 GCA_016869285.1 Alphaproteobacteria bacterium | reverse complement strand
GCGGTACGCGCCGTCGTTCCTGCTACGAAATGTTCGATCAGGCGATCCTGCTTCGAGACCCCCAATCGGCTCCGTCGTATCCGTCCCATGATAACTCCATAACCGAGTTATCTGGGACAGCCCCATGAACAAACACTGGCTTGCTTATGCTGTCATTGAGGTACTCCGGACTTCAGATCGACGCGGGTTCGGTGGATCGCTCCGGCACTGATGCCGGTTGACACGGCCCAAGCAGCGCGACCGGTGCCGACAGCGATAGCCGCTTGCCGAATCGTGAGGCCTCTCACGATCCTGATGGGCCCAAGGGGCAGATTGAAGAACCAGCCACCGGTCAGGGTCGGACTTCGTCTACTTGTGGGCCGCGCCTGCGCCTCAGCTTGGAAGACCCGATGCGGGGACGGCGCTTACGGACAATTCGCCGGGAGCTGCCTCGGTACACCAGCGCCTCCACGCCTCTCGAAAGGCGATTTCGAGGTGCCGGACGTAGCGCCTACCGTCCATCATCGGCGAGGCGACGAAACGCTCTCTCAACCCCGAGCGGAGCGCGGCAAGCCGGGCCGGGTCATCGGCGAGAGCAACGGCAAGATCGACATAAGCCTGCTCGACATAAGTGACGAGTTCGGGAAGCCCGAGATTAGTGAGGAGTCCGAGCCCGGCCCGGGCGAAGGTGGTGTCGCCGGCGAGCGTCACCACCGGCACCCCCATCCAGAGCGCGTCGCTGGTCGTGGTCCCGCCATTGGCGGGGACCGGGTCGAGGCAAATGTCGAGGCCGCGGTAGGGGGCGTAGACGCTGGGCGTGGATCCGAGGAAGCGGACCCGCGTGAGGTCAATGCCGTGCGCGTGGGATCTCCGAGAGATCCAGAACGGATCCGGCATGTCTAGCCCCATCCATTTGATCACCATACGGGCGGTCGGGACCCGCTCCATGATCCTGGCCCAGAGGCGAAGCGTGGTCGGGCTCAGCTTGGCGATGTTGTTGAAAGAGCCGAAGGTGATATGGCCGTTGCTCAGGCTGGGCGGAACTGCTGCCGGCTCAGCCCCGTCGAAGCCCGGCATATAGCAGGCGCAGGTTTCCGGCAACCGGATGACGTTCTCGACATAGAAGCGGTCGAGCCAGGGCGGAATAAAGTATGGGTCGCCAATTCGATAGTCGATCGTCTCGAGCCCTGTGGTATTGGGGTAAAGTGGGAAGCTCACCTGGATCGGCGCCGGCTTGCGCGCGAAGACGCCGAGGCGGTTGCGCGCCATGTGCCCGGCGCATTCGATCAGGATGTCGACGCGGTCCTTATGGATGCGCCGGGCAAGTTCCTCGTCACTCATGTCCTTGCACGGGACCCACCCGTGCGCATGAGTCCGGCAGAGTCGGGTGAACTCGTCCTCGGTGTCATTGCTGTAATAGGCGATCAGGCGGAACCGGCTCGGGTCGTGATAGCGGATCATCGGCGTCAGGAAGTTGCCGCCTGGATGGATCCTGAGATCGGGCGAGACATATCCTACGATCAGCGGTCGCGACGGATCTTCGCCCGCTCGCGGCCTAGTCGGAAGCCGAGGCAGCTTCTGCATGTGCCTGAGGTCGAAGGCACGATGCGCGGCCAGCACCTCCTCGCGGCTGACGTCGTCGCGAAAGCAGAGCGCGAACAGATAGTCGCTGTTGGCGGAGGCGAAGTCCGGGCGCAGATGCAGGGCACGCCGGAACGCCGCACATGCTTCCACGACGAGACCTTGGGAGAAGGCGAGCGTACCGTGGGCGAAGTGGGCTTCTGGGACGCCCGGTCCCAGCAGCATGGCGCGGCGCATGGCCGTTTCGGCGCCGGCCAGATCCGCGGCCTCGCGGCGAATGACCGAATGCCGGCCAAAGGAGTAGGCGAGGCGATCGAGGTTGTGGGCGATCGCCGGATCGGCGCGGTCGAAGGCCAGTACCCTCAGCATCGCGCGCGCGGCTTCGTCGAGCCGTTCGGCGGCTTGAAGCGCATTGCCTAGGTCGATGTAGAAAGGACCGGTCTCGGGCCTGAGCGCGATGGCGCGCGCGATCAGCGGCACCGCCTCTGCGGGTCGCAGCGCCTGATAGGCGAGTATGCCGCGGAGGAACAGGGCATCAGGCCCTTGGACGCTGTCGACCGGGATACGTGCATAGGCGGCCTCGGCCTCGACCGCGCGGCCCTCCTGATGGAGCGCAAGCGCTGTGGCGAGAGTGGACTGGTGGTCGCTGGTGGCCATCATGGCGGCGGCCCACCATGGCGGATGGCATCGAGCGCGCCTTGCAGAATGAAGGCGGCGGCCATCTTGTCGACCACCTCGCCGCGGCGCTTTCGGGACGCGTCGGCGTCGAGCAGGGTTCGCGTCACCGCGGCCGTTGACAGCCGCTCGTCCCAGAAGGCGATCTCGATCTCGCGCTTGGCCATGAGGTTGGCGGCGAACTGGCGGACCGACTGGCAGCGCGGGCCTTCGCTGCCGTCCATGTTCAGCGGCAGGCCCAGCACCAGCGCGCCGACCTGGCGGCCATCGACGACCTTGAAGAGCTCGTCGGCGTCCTTGTTGAACTTGGTACGCTTGATGGTTTCCAGCGGGGTGGCGATCGACAGCGTCGCATCCGCGATCGCGAGCCCGATCGTCTTCGTTCCAAGGTCGAGCCCGAGCAGCCGATCGCCCGGTCTTATCAAGGACTTGAGCTCGGAAATGTTGCGGATCGCCATCGGCCGATGATAGGGTGCGCGCGAGTTTGCCAACATGGATCGCGCGAGCCGCCCGGCCGCTTTTCGAGCCGGTCTCAAGGCGCGTTCCGCTTTCGTTGAGAGACCTACCGCATGTCCCTGGACAAAGATACCGTCCGCAAAGTCGCCACCCTGGCGCGCATCAAGGTTCCGGATTCCGACCTCGACCACATGGCGAAGGAGCTCTCCGGCGTTCTCGGCTGGATCGAGCAGCTCAACGAGGTCGACATTGCCGGCGTTCAGCCGATGACCTCGGTCGCGCAGATGCGCCTGAAGATGCGCGCCGATGAGGTCAGGGATGGCGGTGACGCCGAGAAGGTGACGCAGAACGCGCCCGAGGGTGCCCATGGCTTCTTCGTCGTGCCGAAGGTGGTCGAGTAATGGCCGCGCCCACCCGC
The DNA here is from genome assembly GCA_016869285.1 of Alphaproteobacteria bacterium. Taxonomy (GTDB): domain Bacteria; phylum Pseudomonadota; class Alphaproteobacteria; order SHVZ01; family SHVZ01; genus SHVZ01. The sequence continues at coordinate 8,526 of VGEN01000144.1, read as the reverse complement.
ATGACCATTGCCGAGGCGCGGAAGGCGCTGAAGGCGAAGAAGATCTCCTCGGCCGAGCTGACCGACGCGCATCTGAAGGCGATGGAAGCGACACGCGGCCTTAACGCCTTCATAACCGAGACGCCGGAGCGTGCCAGGGCGGATGCCAGGCGCGCCGATGCGGTGCTGGCGAAGGGCGAGGGGGGCTCGCTCGAAGGCATCCCGCTCGGCATCAAGGACCTCTTCTGCACCGAGGGCGTGCTGACCACGGCGGGCTCGCACATCCTCGACGGCTTCAAGCCGCCCTACGAGTCGACCGTCTCGGCTAAGCTCTGGCAGGCCGGTGCGGTCATGCTCGGCAAGCTCAATATGGACGAGTTCGCCATGGGTTCGTCCAACATGACGAGCTACCACGGCGCGGTGAAGAACCCCTGGCGCAAGAAGGGGGCGAATTCCGATCTCGTTCCGGGCGGGTCGTCGGGCGGTTCGGCCGCGGCGGTGGCGGCGCGCTCGGTCATGGGCGCAACCGCCACCGACACCGGCGGCTCGATCCGCCAGCCGGCCGCCTTCACGGGCACGGTCGGGATCAAGCCGACCTACGGGCGCTGCTCGCGCTGGGGCATCGTCGCCTTCGCCTCCTCGCTCGACCAGGCCGGGCCGATCGCGCGCACTGTCGAGGATGCGGCGATCATGCTGCAGGCCATGTCGGGCCACGATCCGAAGGACTCCACGTCGGCCGATCTGCCGGTGCCCAATTTCGAGGCCGCGGTCGAACGCGGCGTGAAGGGCCTCAGGATCGGCATTCCGAAGGAGTACAAGCTCGACGGGGCGCCGAAGGAGATCCAGGACCTCTGGGAGCAGGGCATCGCCTGGCTCAAGGAGGCCGGCGCGACGCCGGTCGACATTACCCTGCCGCACACGAAATACGCGCTGCCGGTCTACTACGTGATCGCGCCGGCGGAAGCCTCGTCGAACCTCGCGCGCTATGACGGCGTGCGTTTCGGACTTCGCGTGCCTGGCAAGACGCTCGATGAGATGTACGAGAACACGCGCGCTGCCGGCTTCGGCGCCGAGGTGAAGCGCCGCATCCTGATCGGCACCTATGTGCTCTCGGCCGGCTACTACGACGCCTACTATCTGCGGGCCCAGCGCGTTCGCTCGCTGATCGCGCGCGACTTCACCGAGGCCTACAAGCAGGTCGATGCGGTCCTGACGCCGGCGACGCCGTCGGCCGCCTTCGCCATCGGCGAAAAGATGGACGATCCGATCGCGATGTATCTGAACGACGTTTTCACGGTGACGGCAAACCTCGCGGGGCTTCCTGGCATCTCGGTGCCCGGCGGTCTCAACACCGACGGGCTGCCGCTCGGGCTCCAGGTCATCGGCAAGGCCTTCGATGAGGAGACGGTCTTCGCTGTCGGCCGCGCGCTGGAGAAGGCGGCCAACTTCACCGCTTTGCCGGAGGGCATGGCATGAGCGCGCTGATCAAGGAGCAGACCGGAGAGTGGGAGGTCGTCATCGGCCTCGAGATTCACGCCCAGGTGATCTCCAAGGCGAAGCTGTTCTCCGGCGCGGCGACCGCTTTCGGTGCCGAGCCGAACACGCAGGTCAGCTTCGTCGATGCCGGCTTCCCCGGCATGCTGCCGGTCATCAACAAGTATTGCGTCGAGCAGGCGATCAAGACCGGGCACGGCATCAACGGCACGGTCAACCCGGTCTCGGTCTTCGACCGCAAGAACTACTTCTACGCCGACCTGCCGCAGGGCTATCAGATCTCGCAGTACCAGCAGCCGATCGTCTCGGGCGGCACGGTCATCCTCGACATGCCGGACGGCTCGACGCGCAAGATCGGTGTCACCCGCCTGCATCTGGAGCAGGATGCGGGCAAGAGCCTGCATGACCAGCATCCGAGCCAGAGCTATATCGACCTCAATCGCTCCGGCGTTGCGCTGATGGAGATCGTCTCCGAACCCGACATGCGGACGGCCGAGGAAGCGGGCCTCTACATCAAGAAGCTGCGCTCGATCCTCCGCTATCTCGGCACCTGCGACGGCAACATGGAGGAGGGCAGCCTCCGCTGCGACTGCAACGTCTCGGTCCGCAAGCCCGGCCAGCCCTTCGGCACGCGCACCGAGACCAAGAACGTCAACTCGGTCCGCTACGTCATGCAGGCGATCGAGTACGAGGCGCGGCGCCAGATCGAGGTGATCGAGGGCGGCGGCGAGATCAAGCAGGAGACGCGGCTTTTCGATCCGGGCAAGGGCACGACGCGGCCCATGCGCTCGAAGGAGCATGCGCATGACTACCGCTACTTCCCAGATCCGGACCTGCTGCCGCTGGAGCTCGATCCGGCGTGGATCGAGCAGGTGAAGAGGGGCTTGCCGGAGCTGCCGGATGAGCGCAAGGCGCGCTACATCTCGGAATACAAGCTGACGCCCTATGACGCCGGCGTTCTGGTGGCCGAGCAGGAGACGGCGCAGTTCTACGAGACCGTGGCCAAGGGCCGCGATCCCAAGCTCGCTTCCAATTGGGTGACGACGGAGCTGTTCGGCGCGCTCAACCGCACGAACAAGGCGATCCAGGATTCGCCGGTCAGCGCCAAGGCGCTCGGCGGGCTGATCGACCTGATCTCCGACGGCACGATCTCCGGGCGCATCGCCAAGGAAGTCTTCGAGGCGATGGTCGAGACCGGCAAGGAAGCCGCGGCGATCGTCGAGGAGAAGGGGTTGCGACAGGTCTCCGACACCGGCGCCATCGAGAAGGCGATCGACGAGGTCATGGCCAAGAACCAGGACAAGGTCGCCGAATACCGTTCCGGCAAGGAGAAGCTGCTGGGCTTCTTCGTCGGTCAGACGATGAAGGCGACCGGCGGCAAGGCCAATCCGGGCGTGGTCAACGAGCTGCTCAAGAAGAAGCTGGCAGGGTGATGACGCCCGCCTTCGGACTCCCTCTCCCGTGCGAAGCGCGGGGGAGGGTTGGGGTGGGGGCCGAGCGAAGCGAGGGGGATGGCGATGCGGTCTCTGTCGCTCACAACGAAGGTGAAAGCCATCTCGTGATGAACATTCCCTCGCTTCGCTCGGCCCCCACCCCAACCCTCCCCCGCGCTTCGCACGGGAGAGGGTGCGCGATGCGTATCCTCCCCCCCAAGGAGAGGGTCTGATGACGCACGACCTGTCCAACCTCCATCCGGCGACGCGCGCGGCGCAGGCGCTGGGACATATCGACCGCGAGACCGGCGCGATCATCCCACCGCTGCATGCGGCGACGACCTTCGAGCGCGATGCCGATCTGGGCTATTCGCGCGGCATCAGCTATTCGCGCAATGACGGGCCGACGCAGTCGCTGCTGGAGAAGATGCTGGCCGATCTCGAAGGCGGCGTGGCGTCCATGACCTTCGCCTCCGGCATGGCCGCGACCTCGAACGTGTTCCTGGCCTTGCCGGTCGGCGCCCACGTCGTGGTGCCGCAGGTCATGTATTGGGGCGTGCGCAAGTGGCTGCTGGAGCAGCATGCGGCCGGACGACTCTCCGTCGACTTCTTCGAGCCCGGTCCGACCTCGAACATCGGTGTGAAAGTGAAGCCGGGAACGACGCGCCTCGTCTGGATCGAGACGCCGAGCAACCCGACCTGGGACGTCACCGATATCGCTACGGCGGCGAAGATTGCGCATGACGCAGGCGCGCGGCTTGCGGTCGACTCCACCGTGGCGACGCCGGTGCTGACGCGGCCGCTTGCCTTCGGCGCCGACATCGTCATGCATTCGGCAACCAAGTATCTGAATGGCCATTCCGACGTGCTCGCCGGGGCGCTGATGACGGCGAAGGCCGACGAATTCTGGGCGCAGATCCGCTCGGTTCGTACCCAGCTCGGCGGCGTGCTCGGTCCCTTCGAGGCGTGGCTGCTGCTGCGTGGGCTGCGTACGCTGTTCGTCCGTGTGCGCCAGGCGTCGGCCTCGGCGCAAGCGATCGCCGAGCGGCTGAAGCGCCACCGCAACGCGCTCGCCGTGCTCTATCCGGGCCTTCCCGACCATCCCGGCCACGACATCGCCCGGCGCCAGATGCAGGGCGGCTTCGGCGGCATGCTGTCGCTCAGAGTGAAAGGCGGCGAGGCCGCCGCGGTCGGGGTTGCGGCCCGGCTCAAGGTGTTCGTGCGTGCGACCTCGCTCGGCGGGCCGGAGAGCCTGGTCGAGCATCGCGCTTCGATCGAGGGGGCCGGCAGCCCATGCCCGTCGGATCTCCTACGGCTCTCGATCGGGCTGGAGGATGTCGGTGACCTCATCGGCGACCTCGAACAGGCCCTCGACGGCGTCTGACCTCACGATCCGGCTGGCGACGCGCGCCGACCGGCCGCGTCTCGCCGAGATTTTCCTGATCGCACGCCGGCACGCCTTCTCGTGGCTGCCGCCCGAGCGCTTCCGCCTCAACGACTTCAAGCGCGAGACAGAAGGCGAGTCGATCCTGGTCGCGGAGGCCGGAGGACGCATCGTCGGCTTCGCCTCGTTCTGGGAGCCGGATTGCTTCCTCCATCACCTCTATGTCGATCCGACCATGCTGCGGAAAGGCATCAGCCGCGCCCTGATTGCGGCGCTGGTGCCGCTCTGCGACAGACCGCTGGAGCTGAAATGCCAGACGAACAATCGCACCGCGATGGCGTTCTATCGCCGGCTTGGCTTTGTCGGCGCGGATACGGGCGTGTCGGATATGGGGCCGTGGCTTAGATATCGCGCGCCGTCGGGGAAGTAGGGCCACGAGATCGGCGATCACCGGATCGCTCCCGGTGTTCGCGCTGCGCGCGAGCCACCTGCCGCGATCCGGCCACCGATGAGTTGAGGAAAAAAAAAGCGCGCCTCGTACCCCCTCTCCCTGCGCAGCAGGGGGAGGGTGGGGAGGGGGCGAGCGAAGCGTGGCGGGTTGTTGCGAGCGTCGAGAACTCTCCTCGCTACGCTTGCCCCCTCCCTATCCCTCCCCCGCCTACGGCGGGAGAGGGGATCCGAGCGGCCAGATGCGATCGAAGCGGTTCTCCATCTGCGCGATCTTGTCAGAGACGAAATCCTTCACCGACTGATTGTCGCCGCGGCGCCAACGCCAGAGGGCGGCCGGAACGAGCGCGCTGACGGCGATCTCGGTCGCTTGGCGGCGGCGGCCGGTCGCAGGACATTCGGCGGCGTCGAGCATCCATTGCACGAGCCGGCTCAGGTTGAAGACCAGCGGCACCCAATGATGCGGGTGCGAGGGATAGAGCTTGGCTTGGATCATGTCGAGGCTCGCCTGGCGATGCGGGCTGAGCGCGTCGAGCCATCGCGTGAAGATACGCGTCAGGCGGTCGGCGAAGGGGAGGGAGGTATCTGCAGGGTCGGTAAGCGTCGTGGCGAGCGCGCGGCGGAACCAGGCGTCCGCCACCTCGTTCAGGTCGCGAAAATGCGCATGGACCAGATCCGGCCCGCCGCCGAGCCGGGCGCCGATGGCGCGCGCGGTGACATTAGGCCAGCCGATCTCATCGGCAAGCGCGAGCGCGGCGTCGAGGATGGCGTCCGGAGCCGTAGCCGAGGTCATGGGCTTGATTTGGTCACGCCTATGACCTCGGGCAAGGGGCTCAGCCGCCGGCGGCTTTCTTGACGAAGCGGTCGACGAAGGTCTTTGGAAGGTCCGCGTCCTTCACATCCTTCAGCTCTGCGTCGAACTCCTTGAGCATGCCGAGCGCGCTCTTCATGCCGTCGAGCGGGATGATGCCGGTGCGCGAATAGGTGTCGAGCGAGGCCTTGACTGCGCGGATGTAGAGATCGCGGTCGCCGAGGTAATAGGCCTCGGGCACGGCCTTGGCGATCTCGTCGGGGCTGGCCGAAGCGATCCACTTCAGCGCCTTGTAGTGCGCGTTGACGATCGCCTGGGTCGTGTTCGGGTTCTTCTCGATGAACTCGTTCTTGAGATAGACGACGGCGGCCGGGTTGGAGCCGCCGAAGATCGCCTTGGTGCCGGCCTCGGTGCGGCTGTCGGCGATCACGACGACGTCGCCGTCGGTTTCGAGCTTCGAGATCACCGGATCGAGGTTCGAGATCGCGTCGATCTCGCCCTTCTTGATCGCGGCGACAGCCGAGAGGCCGGTGCCGACACCGATGAAGGAGGCGTCCTGGTACTTGGCGCCGCCCTTGGCCATCAGATAGTTGACGAAGAAGTTGGTCGAGGAGCCGGGCGCCGTCACGCCGATCTTCATACCCTTGAGGTCGGCCGCCGACTTGATCTGGCCGGCTCTTTCCTTCTTGACCGCGAGCACGATGCCGGGGAAGCGGCCGAGCTCGAGCACGGCGCGCACGTCCTGGCCCTTGGTCTGCATGCGGATCGTGTGCTCATAGGCGCCGGTGACGACGTCGGCCGAGCCGCCGAGCAGCGATTGCAGCGCCCGCGCGCCGCCGCCGAAATCGGTGATCTCGACATCGAGACCGGCTTCCTTGAAGTAGCCCTTGGTCTCGGCAATGGTGAGCGGCAGGTAGTAGAGCAGGGCCTTGCCGCCAACGCCGATGACGATCTTCGGCTTCTCCGGCGCCTGCGCGGCGGCGGGCAGCGCCAGCAGCGCCAGGGCCGCCGCCGCGGCGAACAGTTTCTTCAGATTCATCGGGCTTTCTCCTTCAGCCTTGTGCGGTCGTTGACTGGGCTTGCGGGCGCCAGACCAGCAGCCGATTTTCGATCGCGGTCACGATCGTGTCGATGATGATCACAAATATGGCGAGAATGACCATGCCGGCGAAGACGCCGGTCACGTCGAAGACGCTCTCGGCCTCGTGGATCTTGTAGCCCAAGCCGGCCGAAGACCCCAGATACTCACCGACCACGGCGCCGACCAGCGCGAAGCCGACCGAGGTGTGGAGCGAGGAGAACATCCAGGTCAGTGCTGCCGGCCAATAGACATGGCGAAGGAGCTGGCGCTCGTTCATGCCGAGCATGCGCGCATTGGCGAGGATGGTCGGGCTCACCTCGCGCACGCCCTGGTAGACGTTGAAGAAGACGATGAAGAAGACCAGCGTGAAGCCCAGCGCCACCTTCGACCAGATGCCGAGCCCGAACCACAGCATGAAGATCGGCGCGAGCACGACGCGGGGCAGCGCGTTTGCCGCCTTGATGTAGGGGTCGAAGACGGCGGCGACGATCTCGCCACGGGCGAAGACGAAGCCGAAAACGATGCCGCCGATCGCACCGGTGAGGAAGGCCAGTACCGTCTCCAGCAGCGTGATGCCGAGGTGCCGCCAGATCGTGCCGGCATAGAAGTCCTTCCAGACGCGCGCCAGCACGTCGAGCGGGCGGGAGAAGAAGAACGGATCGAGGATCGGCTTGGCGCCGAACTTCACCGTGGTCAGCAGATGCCAGAGGATCAGGAGCGCGATCCCGACCGCGATCTGGAGCGAGAGCAGCGTCGTCCTCTTCATGCGCGCCGCCCTTCACCCTGGGCATAAGCCTTCTGCACCTCTCCGCGCAGCGTCGCCCAGATCTGCTTGTGGATCGCGTGGAAGCGAGGCTCGGTACGGATCTCGGCGATGTCACGCGGGCGGCCGAGGTCGATCATGGTGTCGCCGACGATCACGGCGGCGGGCCCGGCCGACATGACGACGACCCGGTCGGCGAGCGCGATCGCTTCCTCGAGGTCGTGGGTCACGAACAGAACGGCCTTCCTGTCCTGCGCCCAGAGGTCGAGCAGAAGGTTGCCCATGATCTGGCGGGTCTGCGCATCGAGTGGGCCGAAGGGCTCGTCCATCAGCAGGATGCGCGGGTCGCGGATCAGGATCTGGGCAAGCGCCACGCGCTTCTTCTGGCCGCCCGAGAGCATATGCGGGTAGCGGTCGGCAAAGGCAGCAAGCCCGACGCGGTCCAGCCAGTCGCGAGCCCGTTCGAGAGCCTGCCGTCGCGGCACGCCTTTGGGCTCGAGCGCGACCGCGACATTGTCGAGCGCGGTCTTCCACGGCATCAGCGCGTCCTGCTGGAAGAGAAAACCGGCCTCGGCGTTGAGGCCGGCGAGCGGCCTGCCGAAGATGGAGGCGGAGCCGGTCGAAGGCTGGATCAGCCCGGCGGCGACGTTGAGCAGCGTCGACTTCCCGCAGCCGGTCGGCCCGACGATGGCGACGAATTCACCGGGCGCAACAACGAGGTCGGTCGAGGCGACCGCGGCGTAGGCGCCGCCCTTCGGCAGGAGAAAGGAGACCGAGACGCCGCGAAGGGCGATTGCTGGCGATGCCGCTTGAACGCTTTCTCCCATGCGCGGTTCATATCACAGCTCCTGATCATCTCGACAGGATCGACCGAAGCCAGCTCTTCTCGGCCTCGGCTAGGGCATCGGCGCGCGAGATGCCGATATCCTTGAGCTCCCGATCGCTCATTTCAGCAAGGCGGCGGCGCTGCCGGGCGCGATCGGCGCGGGCGCGAACGGCGCAAGCGCGGCGTGGGGTGGGGCACGGTTTCCTGAGACAGCGCACTGCGCTACCGATCGTAAAGACGGAGGTAGAGCATGGACGGAAATAATGGGCTGGAACCGGGTGTGACGGAGGCCACGGCGGCGCCAGCGC
>VGEN01000143.1 GCA_016869285.1 Alphaproteobacteria bacterium | reverse complement strand
TGCCCAGTGGCTGATCGCAAAGAACGACTACCGAAGTCCAAACGACGCCAGAACCGCTTGGGATCAGAGCGCGTTCAGGCTGGCCGCTTAACTCCTACCTTGTGTCCAGATATCCGGGTGCAGTACACGAAGGTGTAACGCTTGTCCGGCACGACGAATGACCCGATGCCGCCATCGGCGAGGACCGAGGCGATCTCCTGAAGCCAACCCAGGAGATCCGGTACGTGCTCGATCACATGGCTGGCGACGACATAGTCATAGACTCGCTGGCGGCCGACGCAGTCGAACAGGGTCTGGGATCCCCAGACGTGGTCGACCTCGACCAGGCCCGCGGGGTCGACCTGGTCATTGTTGGAATACCACCGGCGCAGCTCCTCGGTCGTGGCCCGGTCGATGTACTCGACCCGTCCCATGTCCTTGGTGACGATCGGCCGCATCAGCGGGCCGATCTCGAGGCCGCGCCCCTTCTCGACGTCGATTAGGGTCAGGATCTTCGTGCGGTCCATGCGCTTCGCTTCAGTTGAGCGCTGCCAGCAGGCGCTTGCCGAAGTTGTCGAAGGCGTCCTTGGCGATCCAGCGGATGACGGCGACCATATCGTGATCCCGATCGATCCAGACGATATTGGAGCCGGCGCCGAGCATGAAGACGCTCGACCGCGGCGCGCTCGTCGTCTGCGTCCCGTCCGTATTGAGCCAGAACAGAAGCCCGTAGCTGGCATTCAGCTTCGACGGCGTCTCGCAGCGGCGGATCCAGTCCTCGGAGAGGATGCGCCTCTCTCCCCAACGCCCGTTGCGGGCAACCATGAGACCGACGCGGGCATGGTCGCGGGTCGAGATGAAGAGCCCGCCGCCCCAATGCCCGCCGCCTGAGACCGAGGTGATCTTCCTGCCGCTCTCCTCGACCACCGAGGTGCGGTAGCCGTGCCACTCCCAGCTGTCGCTGGCGCCGATCGGGTCCATGATCCGCTCCTTCGCGACCTCCGGCACGGCGCGCTTGAGCACGCGCAGCAGCGACAGCGAGAGCCGGTTCACGCGTACGTCGTTGTACTCCCAGAAGCCGCCCGGCGGCTTGAGCGCGCGGAAGGAGCCTTTCTCCTTACCGGCGCCCTCAGTCGAGAGATTGCGGTTACGGTCGACCATGTCCGGCTTGCCGAACAGCTCGCCCTCCCACTCGCTGGTCTGCTCGAGCAGGTGTCGCCAGGTGATGGCGCGGTTCTGGGCGGCATCGAAGCCGCCATCCTTGACCAGCTCGCCGACCGGACGGTCGATGTAGCGGATCAACCCATCATCGACGGCAAGCCCGCAGACCAGGGCGAGGTAGCTCTTGGTCACACTGAAGGTCATGTCGGCACGGTTGGTGTCGCCCCACTCGGCGACGATCCTGCCGCCGCGCAGCACGATGCCGTTGGGGCCGGTACGCTCGCGCGTCGGTCCTATGATCTCGTTCCAGGGCGGCGGCTCGAAATGGCCGGTCTTCAGATACTGGAGCACGTCGCGCGGCCAGGTCGTCTCATTCGCCTGGTGGAAGCGGATCGCCTCGTCGAGCTTGGCGGCATCGAAGCCGGCATCGGAGGGGGCGATGGCGGCCCAGTCGGCACGGGTCGGGGTGTAGCTCACGGCGTCGGAGTTTAGCCGCCGTCGCCGCCGGCTGCTCGTCTTTCCTCGAAACCGGCTCCGCGGCTTTGATATCGTCTTCAGGCGTGGGCGGCGCGAGGGTTGCCGCGGTCGAGCTGGAGTTCGCCAGCGGCACGAAACGGGCGCTCGCCAGCTACGGTCGCCCGAGCCCCGATGTCGCCACCGCTCATGGCGTCGGCGCAGAGAGTGTCTGCCTGGCCCGCGTTGCTCAATCGCCCGACCGGTTTCGAGATCGCTCGCGCCGCTCTGGGCAGCCCGGCCTTCGTCGTGCCGCTCCGCTGCAATCTCTTCACCGACTTCGGCGGACCGCCGGTGAGCTTCCTCGCCTCGTCCGTGCTGTTCCGCAAGGTCGCCGAGACAAGCCTCGACTGGCCGGTCGAGGTCGAGGAGATAAACGGCGCGACCTACCCGCGGACGTGACGTCGCGGCAGGCATTTCATGGGGGCTGCGTTTGGCCGTGACGCCCGCCGGCCGCTTGTCTTTCCTGTCGCCGACCCCGGAGGAAGCCCTGTGAAGATCACCGCCCTCGAAACCGTCCAGCTCGGTGAGTTCCCCAACCTGCTGTGGCTACGCGTGCACACCGGTCAGGGCCTCGTCGGCCTCGGCGAGACCTTCTATGCCGCGGACACGGTCGCGACCTACATCCACGAGATCCTGGCAGAAAAGCTGCTCGGCGCCGATCCGCTGCGGATCGACAAGATCTCGCGGCAGATCTCGCATGACTACACGATCGGCACCGGATCGACCGGTGTCGAGATCCGTGCCGCCTCCGCGGTCGACATCGCGCTGTGGGACATCCTCGGGCGCCTGACCGGACAGCCGATCCACCAGCTCCTGGGCGGCCTCTCGCGCGACCGCATCCGCATCTACAACACCTGCGCCGGCTATCACTACGTTCGCCATGCGACCGGGAAGATCGAAGAGAAGTTCGGCCTCAACGCCAAGAGCGCCGGGCCCTACGAAGATCTCGACGCTTTCATGAATCGCGCCGACGACCTTGCCGAGAGCCTGCTCTCCGAGGGCATCACCGCGATGAAGATCTGGCCTTTCGACTGGGCCGCGGAGGCGAATGCCGGCAACTACATCTCGGCCGCCGAGCTCGACAAGGCGGTCGAGCCCTTCCGCAAGATCAGGAAGCGCGTCGGCCGCAAGATCGACATCATGGTCGAGCTCCACTCGCTGTGGAACCTGCCGACCGCGAAGAAGATATTCTCGGCGCTCGAGGAGTTCGAGCCGTTCTGGTTCGAGGACCCGGTCAAGATGACCAACCTCGACGTAATCGAGCAGCTCGCGCGCTTCACGCGCGTGCCGATCTGCGCCTCCGAGACGCTGGCCGGGCGCATCGTCTTCAGGGACCTGATGGCCCGAAATGCGGCGGGCATCATCATGCCGGATCTCGGCTGGGTCGGCGGCATCGGCGAGGCGAAGAAGATCGCGACGATGGCGGAGGCGCATCATTTGCCGGTTGCGCCGCACGACTGCGTCGGTCCCGTCGTGCTGACCTCGTCGATTCACCTGGCGCTCAATGCTCCGAACGCCCTGATCCAGGAGACGGTCCGCGCCTATATCTCGACCTGGTACAAGGACATCGTCACCGTGATGCCGACGATCAAGGACGGCTACGCGTACCCGATGACCGGGCCTGGCCTCGGCACCGAGCTGCTTCCGGACCTGCACAAGCGCAAGGACGCGAAGGTCAGGTGGTCGAGGGCCTAGAGCCTCCGCCGATAGAAGTTCCGGTCCATGTCGGCGAGGTAGCGCTCGAAGACGAAGCCTACCTTCTCCAGCACGCGCCGCGATCCCGTGTTGTCGGCATGCGAGAAGGCGACGACTTCGGCTAGGCGAAGGTCGTTTCGCGCCACGTCGAGGCAATAGGTGACGAGCGCGCTCGCATAGCCCTTGCCCCAGGCGGATCGCGCGAAGCTGTAGGCGACCTCGATGCCCCAACGGCGATCGAGCGGATCCTCGTAGAAGCCGCCCCAGCCGATGACGGCGCCGCTTGCCTTCTCGGATATCAGCCACAGCCCGCAGCCGACGCGGCGACGGTGACGCTCATGTACCGCGATGTGGCGGCGGCAGGCGCGAAGGCCGTCGAAGAAGAGCGTGTAGCGCTGGGCCTCGGCATCGCCGAAGAACCTCATCATGGCGGGCGCGTCGGCGAGCTTCGGTCTCCGCAGCCGAAGCCGCGCCGTCTCAAACCCCATTGGCGAGGTGCCCGAATTCCACCACGACCTGCTCGTAGATCTCGCGCTTGAACGGGACGATGTGAGCCGTCAGCTCGCCCATCTCCATCCAGCGCCAGCGCGCGAACTCCTGGTGATGTGTCTTCAGGTCGATGTCGTCGTCCGAGCCTAAGAAGCGGAAGGCGAACCACTTCTGCGTCTGCCCCTTGAAACGCCCGCCCCATAGCTTCTCGCGCAGCTTCCTCGGCAGGTCGTAGGCGTACCACCCGGCGCTTTCGGCCAGCAGCTCGGCCTTGTCGGTGCCGACCTCCTCGCGGAGCTCCCGCTTCGCGGCTTCGAGCGGCGTCTCGCCCTCGTCGATACCGCCCTGCGGCATCTGCCAGGCGCCCGGCGTGCCCACTCGTTCGCCGACGAAGACATGGCCGCGACTGTCAAGCAGGAGCACGCCGACGCAGGGACGGTAGCCCTTCTTGGGCTCCGACGAGACCGCGCCCGTCATTGCGGCTGGCGGTCGACCACGGCAGTGATCGGCGCCAGCACGACGCCCTTCTGGTCGAGCGTCTCGACCCACTGCGCGATGCGCTCTAAGGTCACGGGGTAGGGCTGGCCGATGCCTACGGCGGTCCCCGTCTCGCGCGCGATCCGTTCCAGCTCGGCCAAGCGATTGTCGATCGAGCCGCGCGAGGCCTCGGCATCAAGGAAACGGTTGCCGTAGGCGCGGGGCAATCCCACCGCCGTCGCCATCTGCTGGACAACCGACTTGGGCGTTCCGCGGCCGTCGACGAAAAGAAGACCGCGGCGCCGGAGCAAAGTCAGCACCGGCTGGATCGCCTCCTCGTTGCTGAAGAAGCGGCCGGCATTGGTGGTGACGACGCCGACATAGCCCGGAACCCGGCTCAGCACGTATTCAAGGCGGTCCAGATTCTCGGCAGCGCTGAGCGCGGCGAGCAGCGTGTAGGGGCCGGGATCGTTCCGCGGAAAATCCGGCGTCTCGCTCGGCGCCGTCATCAGCGTCTCGTGGCCGGCGGCACGCGCTTCCTCGACGAACTCGGCGACGCGCGGGCCATAGGGCGCGAAGGCAAGCGTCACCGCGCCCGGCAGATCCTGGATCGCTGCCTTGGTTGCGGCCGCGGACGACCCGAGGTCGGAGATGATGATCGCGATGCGCGGCCGCTTGTCGCTTTCGTCGAAGGGCCGTGCATAGACCTTCCATGCAAGCCGGCCGTCCTCGGCGATGATCGGCAGCGGCCCCTTCGGGCCCTGCTCGATCATGCCCGGCTCGGGCGCCTTCTTGAGCTGCACGGGCGGGCCGAAACGACCCGACTTGATCGGTGCGGGCGGCGGCGCTGCCGCGGTTTGCGGCCCGGGAATCGACGGCAAGCTGATCTGCGGGCCGCTACCAGGCTTCGGCTCCTCCTTCTGAGCCTCGGGCGGCTTGGCCGCGGCTTTGGTCTCGGTCGGCGGCGGCTCCTCGACTACGGGGCGACCATCGAGCGACACCAGGACCCGCGGTGTCTGCACGATGCGCTTGCTGACCGTCTCGTCGCCGTGAAGCGCGAGCCAGGCGCCGAGCCCGGTCAGGCTCGCGATCACGACAAGGGCGCCCACCGTCGGCCCGCTCGGCCTTGGCAGCGAGGGCAGCCGGATCGTCGGCAGGGGAATGCGGAAACGCCGGCGCTTCCCTTCGGAAGCCTCCGGCGCCTCAATGTCGTCGCCGGCCTCCGCCGCCTCTGGCGGCGGAGCCTGCTTTCGTCGGAAGAGCTTGGCGAAGAGCTTCAATTCACCACGCGCTGCTGATAGAGGGCGATTCCGCGCAGCAGATCAAGCGCTCGAGCGAGCTGGTAGTCCTCGCTCGACACCTGCGGCCCGGCTTCCGCCGTCGGAGCCGCGCCGGGCGCCGTCGGAGTGGTTGCCGGCGTCTCGCTCGAGCCTGGCGTCGTGCCGACGCGACCCTGACCGGAGTTGCTGAGCGCACCCCTCAGGTCGCCTTCGCGCCGTCGCTTCGTTTCCTCGACGGTCTCGAAGCGCTGCGCCGGCACGTCGATATCCGGCTCGATTCCCTTGGCCTGAATCGAACGACCCGAAGGCGTGTAGTAGCGAGCGGTGGTCAGCCGGATCGCGCCGTTGCCGGGCAGCGGGATGATGGTCTGCACCGATCCCTTGCCGAAGGACTTGGTGCCGAGCACGACGGCGCGGCGATGATCCTGCAGCGCGCCGGCGACGATCTCGGAAGCCGAGGCCGATCCGGCGTTGATCAGGACGACGAGCGGCAACCCGTCGGTGAGGTCGCCTGCCTTGGCATTGTAGCGGGTCGCATCCTCGGTGCGGCGGCCTCGGGTCGAGACGATCTCGCCCTTTTCGAGGAACGCATCCGAGACCGCGACCGCCTGGTCGAGCAGACCGCCCGGGTTGTTGCGAAGGTCGATGATGTAACCTTTGAGGTTGGCTCCGACTTCCTTCTTGATGCTCTCGATCGCGCGCTTCAAACCCGCGTCAGTCTGCTCGTTGAAGGTTGTTATGCGGATATAGCCGAAGTTCTTGGCTTCCACCCGCGAGCGCACCGACTGGATGCGCACGACGTCGCGCTTGAGCGAGACATCGAAGGCCTCGCGCCCTTCGCGCCGGATGGTCAGCGTGATCGACGAGCCGACGGGGCCGCGCATCTTCTCGACGGCCTCGTTCAGGGTGAGCCCCTGGATCTGCTCACCGTTGAGATGCGTGATGAAGTCGTTGGGCCTCAGGCCGGCACGAGCCGCCGGTGTGTCGTCGATGGGCGAGACCACCTTGACGAAGCCCTGCTCCATCGTGACCTCGATGCCCAGGCCGCCGAACTCGCCGCGCGTCTGCACTTGCATGTCGCGGAAGGTCTTGGCGTTCATGAAGCCCGAATGCGGATCGAGCGCGGTCAGCATCCCGTTGATAGCCGCCTCGATCAGCTCCTCGTCGGTCTGCTTCTCGACGAAGTCGGCGCGCACGCGCTCGAACACCTCGCCGAACAGGTTCAGCTGACGATAGGTCTCGCTGGTATTGGCGCTGCCGCTTTGCTGCGCGCCGGTCGGAGAGGACAGGAACGCAAACGCGGTCGCCCCGAGGGCGATGGCTGCGACGCCGAGATAACGCTTCATCCGTTCACCTTGCCAGTGCCGGCAGCCAACCAGGGTTGAGGGTTGATCGGGTGACCCTGATGGCGCAGTTCCAGGTACAGCCGGGGATTGCCCTCCGTCGTCGGACCCATGGCGCCGACCGGCTCACCGGCCAGCACCCATTGCCCGACACCGCCGTCAATTCGCCCCAAACCGGACAGGAGCGAATGATATCCCTCGCCATGCTCGATGATCAATATGAGCCCATAACCGCGGAAGGACCCGGCGAAGAGGATTCGCCCGTCATAGGGCGCGACGACCGGCGCTCCGGCGCGCGATTCGTAGACGAGGCCGCGGGCCGGCTGGCTCTGCTCGTCGGGATCGCCGAAGCGATGCAGCAGGCGGCCGGTGACAGGAAGGGCGACGAGGCCGCGCGCTTCGGCGAAGGGGCGTGCCAGTTCGGCTGGGGGCGGCAAAGCCAGGGCGACGGGCGGGGTCGCGACCGAAGGGGCCGGCGCCGCGACCGGGCTGCCGGTTGACGGCGGCTCCGGCTTGGACGGCGGGCGCAGCGACGACAGGAGGCGGACCTGCTCCGCCTCGCGGGCGCTTCGCTCGCTTTCCAGGCGCTCGATCAAATCCTTGAGATCGCGTGCGGCCGAGGTCAGCTCCTGCATGCGCCGGGCGACCCGCTCGGTCTCGCCTTCGGCGCGCTGCTGGAGCGCGGCCTTGCGCTTGAGGAGGCGGTCGAGCCGCCCCTCTTCGGCGCCGAGCGCGCCAAGGGCCGCCTCGCGGTGCCAACGCTCGTCGCGAATCTGGGCGCGTGTGTCGGCGAGTCGCGAGAGATCGGCCGCGATCGATTCAGCCTGCCGCTCGATCTCCGGTCGCGCCGCGTTGAGCAGGATCGCGCCCTGAACGGTCTCGCGCGGGCTGAGCGGCAGTGCCAGCAGCGCTTCGGGCGGTACGCGGGCCCGGCGAAGAAGAGCCGTAGCGACGTCGGAAAGCTCCTGACGGCGCTTCTCCAGAGCGGCGGCCAACCCATCCTCCTGCCGGGTGAGCTGGGCGAGCTTCTCGTCGAGGCGCTGCACCTCGGCGCCATGCGCCTGCGCGGCGCGGGCCGCCTGGATCTGCTCGGCGCGGATCTCCGCAACCTCGCGTGCGAGCGCATCGGAGCGGCGGGTCGCCTCGATCAGGCGCTCGCGTTCGGCCGAGATCGCGCGCTCGACCTCGTCGAGGCGCTTCGGTGCCGCACTCTCGGCGGACAGGCGGTGGGTCGGAGCCGCAAGAGCGGCGAGAACGAGCAGGACGAGCGGGAGGTCAGTCCGCCGCACGGTGCTCGGCCGGGCGGCGGAGGAGCGACCGGCCGGTCATCTCGGCCGGTTTCGGCAAGCCCATGATCTCGAGCAGCGTCGGCGCAACGTCGGCGAGCTTGCCATCGGCGAGGCTGAGGCCGCGGCCGACCCCGACCAGCATCGCCGGCACCAGGTTGAGCGTGTGCGCGGTATGCGCCTGGCCGGTTCCTCGGTCGCTCATCTGCTCGGCATTGCCGTGATCGGCGGTGATCAGCATGGCGCCGCCGGAAGCCTCGACCGCCGCGGCGACGCGCCCGAGACAGGCGTCCACCGCCTCGACCGCCTTGATCGCCGCATCCAGATCGCCGGTATGGCCGACCATGTC
This sequence comes from Alphaproteobacteria bacterium, assembly GCA_016869285.1. Classification (GTDB taxonomy): domain Bacteria; phylum Pseudomonadota; class Alphaproteobacteria; order SHVZ01; family SHVZ01; genus SHVZ01. The sequence goes on along the minus strand of VGEN01000143.1, from coordinate 3,308 downwards.
AGTGTTGGCATAGTTGACGACGATCAGATCGAAAGCACCTGAGCGAATCGCCTCTACCAGCTTGTCGGTGACCTCATGCGCCGACATCTCAGGCTTGAGATCGTAGGTCGCAACCTTGGGCGACGGCACGAGGATGCGGCTCTCGCCGGCGAACTCGCGCTCCTCGCCGCCGTTGAAGAAGAAGGTGACGTGCGCGTATTTCTCGGTCTCGGCGATGCGGAGCTGGGTCAGGCCGGCATCGGCGACGATCTCGCCCAGCGTGTGCGAGAGCCCGATCGGCGGGAAAAGCGTGTCGAGGAAGCGATTGAGCTGAGTCGAATACTCGGTCAGGCCGAGCGCGACGGCGAGCTTCGGCAAACGCGGGCGCACGAAGTCCTTGAACGCCGGATCGAGCAGCGCGGTCAGCAGCTCGCGCGCGCGATCGGCGCGGAAATTCGCCATCAGAACGCCGTCGCCGTCGCGCATGCCGCCATAGCCCGCTAGCACGGTCGGCGGCACGAACTCGTCGCTCTTGCCGGCGGCATAGGATGCGGCGACCGCGCCGAGCGCATCCGCAGCATGTGTGCCCTCGGCCAGCACGATAGCCTTCCAGGCTTCCGCGACCCGCTCCCAGCGCTTGTCGCGGTCCATGGCGAAGTAGCGGCCGGAGACGGTGCCAATTCTGGCGCCGGAGTCGGCGATGAACTTGGCGAGGAAGCTGTCGGCGCTCTTCGGCGGGGTGTCACGGCCGTCGAGGAAGGCGTGAACTACAACCGGCACACCGGCGGTGGCGACTGCTATCGCCAGCGCGGCGATGTGATCCTGGTGCGAGTGCACGCCGCCGGGCGAGACGAGGCCCATCAGATGGCAGGTGCCGCCCGAAGCCCTGAGCGTTTCGATGAGCTTGATGAGCGCCGGCATCGAGCCAAGCGAGCCATCCTCGATCGCCTGGTCGATGCGCGGCAGGTCCTGCATGACGACGCGGCCGGCGCCGAGATTCATATGGCCGACCTCCGAATTGCCCATCTGGCCGCGGGGCAAGCCGACATGGAGCTCGGAGGCGTCGAGGAAGGAGATCGGCCAAGCCTTGGCCAGCCGATCGAGATTGGGCGTCCGCGCCTTCAAGATGGCGTTGTCCTCGGTCGGCTCGGCGCGGTGGCCCCAGCCGTCGAGGATGCACAGCACCACCGGCTTCGGCCGGCGGGGGGAGGACGGCGTCGGCATGGACCCTATATAGGCGAAAGCCGCGGCGGCCGGTAGGTTTGGCCGGCATGACCTTGCTGACTATCGCCGGCTGGATCCTCGGGGCCTGGCTCCTCCTGCTCGGCCTCCTGTATGTCGGGCAGCGGGGCTTGCTCTACCAACCGGATCCGCGTCCTCCCGACGCGGCCGCACTGCATCATGCCGGCTTCCGGCCGTTGGCGGTTCGCACCACGGACGGCCTCGATCTCGCTGCCTGGCACCGGCCGGCGCCGGAGGGGCGTGCGACTGTCATCCTATTCCAGGGCAATGCCGGCAATCTCGGCGACCGGTTGCACCTTGCGATGCCGCTCGCGCTCCGCCGCTTCGGCATCGTACTCGCCCCCTATCGCGGCTATGGCGGGGCGCCGGGTAAGCCGACGGAAGAGGGCCTTGTCCGCGACGGACGTGCGGTGCTTGAAGCGCTCGAGGCCGCTGGTGTGCCGCGCGACCGAACCGTGCTGTGGGGCGAGAGCCTTGGAAGCGGGATCGCAACTTGGCTCGCAGCAGAGGCCGCTGCCGAGGGACGCCGGATCCGAGCGCTGGTGCTGCAGGCACCGTTCACCTCGGTCTGGCAGCGGGCGGGAGAGATCTACCCCTTCGTGCCGGCGCGCTGGCTCGTGCTCGACCGCTTCGACAATCTGAGCCGGATCGCGGAGATCGGCACGCCGCTCCTAATCGTCCATGGCGAGGCGGACGCGGTGATACCGGCTTCGCATGGGCGGCGACTGCTCGAAGCGGCACGCGAGCCGAAGACGGGCGTGTTCGTGCGTGGCGCAGATCACAACGACTTGCACGGCTTTGGCCTGGCGGAGGCGATCGGCGCGTTCATCGAGAAGCTGTAAGGACGAGCCGTTCTGCGTCCTCGCTTTCGCCGGGTCCTCGCCACGACCGTGGTCTTACTGCGCCAACTCCAGCATGACCTGAAGCAGGACATTGGCCCCGGCCTCCAGATCCTCGGGCTTCGTGAATTCGCGCACATTGTGAGAGATGCCGCCGACCGAGGGCACGAAGATCATCGCGGTCGGCGCCACGCGCTGCATCATCTGCGCGTCGTGCCCGGCGCCGGAGGTCATGCGCCTGACCGAGAATCCGAGGCCCTTCGCCGCGCGCTCAATCAGCGCCGCCATCCCTGAATCGAAAGTCACCGGCTCGAAGCGGGCGAGGCGCTTCCATTCGACGCTGCAGCCCTCGGCCTTCGCCGCCTCTTCCGCGAAGGCGGCGACGCGCGCCTCCGCCTCCTTGAGCCTCCTCTCATCGGTGTTACGGACGTCGACCGTAACCACTGCCTTGTTCGGGATCACGTTGATGAGGTCCGGGAACAGCTTGACCGACCCGACCGTGCCGACCTGGTCGCCGCCGATCTCCCTGGCCATCCGGCGCACGAAGGCCGTCAGTTCCGCGGCGACATAGCCGGCGTCGTGGCGGAGCCGCATCGGCGTGGTGCCGGCGTGGTTGGAGGTACCCTTGATCGTGAGTTCGGTCCAGGAGATGCCCTGGAGCGTGTCGACGGCGCCGATGGTGACGCCCTCGCGGTCGAGCACCGGCCCCTGCTCGATATGCAGCTCGACGAAGCGATGCAGGTGTGGCCTGCCGACGGGCGCAGATCCCGCATAGCCGATGCGGCTTAGCTCCTCGCCGACCAACTTGCCGTCTCGGTCCGTAGCGGCGAGCGCCTCGCCCAGCGGCATGCCGCCGACATAGACGAGGCTTCCCATCATGTCCGGATGGAAGCGGGCGCCTTCCTCGTTCGTGAAAAAGGCGACCGAGATCGGCCGCTCGGTCTCGATGCCCGCCCGGTTCAGCACCTCGACGACCTCGAGCCCGGCGAGTACGCCGTAGTTCCCGTCATAGCGCCCGCCGGTGCGCACCGTGTCGATATGCGAGCCGGTCATCAGCGGCGGCAGATCCCGGCGCTCGCTGCGGCGCCCGAAGACATTGCCGATCGCGTCGATCGTGACTTCTAGGAGCCTGTCCAAGTAGCTCCGGCGCGAGGCGCTTGTGTGAGGGGCAGGCCGCTCAGGCCGCCCTGTGGAGCTTTGAGAGGTTGTGAGCGGTGCAGATGAGGGCCCATTCGGCCTTCACTTTCT
>VGEN01000142.1 GCA_016869285.1 Alphaproteobacteria bacterium | reverse complement strand
AGAAAGTGAAGGCCGAATGGGCCCTCATCTGCACCGCTCACAACCTCTCAAAGCTCCACAGGGCGGCCTGAGCGGCCTGCCCCTCACACAAGCGCCTCGCGCCGGAGCTACTTGGACAGGCTCCTAGCTTTTAGGCAGCCTGACGGAGAGCGATCTTTCGCTTCGCGATCCCCAGCGCCTCGGGCATGTCCGGCCGCACGGCGGCCAGCGCGCCTCGAGCGGATCGCTTCGGCTCGACGCTGCTTCGCTCGTGCGGACAACTGAGCTCGCCCCGGGCGGCAATGGCGCGGCTTGGTGGGGACGGCAGCAAGACGCTCCGTCATATTCGTTCGATGTGGCCGGTGATGCGCAGGACCTCCTCAAGGCTGGTGTAGCCGCGCCACGCCTTGATGATTCCGTCCTCGCGCAGCGTCCGGTAGCCGTGCTTGCCGGCGATGCGCTGAAGCTCCCCGGTCTGCGCATTGGCGAGGATCGCCTCATGCAGATCGGGCGTGATCCCAGCCATCTCGTAGATCGCCATCCGACCCTTATAACCGGTGCCCTGGCACTGGGCGCAGCCGCGGCCGTGACGCCAAGTGGGGTCCCCCTTGAACAAGCTGGGGAAGCGCCGACGGAGATCGAGCACGATACGCTCGGCCTCGGATGGCGGCGCCTCCGGCTCGGCGCAATGCAGGCAGACCAAGCGCGCCAGGCGCTGCGCAACGACGGCGCGCACGGTCGAGACCACGAGGAACGGCTCAATCCCCATGTCGATTAGCCGGGTGAAAACGCCAAGCGCATCGTTGGTGTGGAGAGTCGAGAACACCCTGTGGCCGGTTAGGGCGGCCTGGACAGCGATCTGCGCGGTCTCGCCGTCGCGGATCTCGCCGATCATAATGATGTCGGGATCCTGGCGGAGAAAGGCGCGCAGCGCGCGAGCGAAGGTGTAACCGATATCGGCATACACCTGCACCTGCGAGACGCCGGGGATGTTGTACTCGACCGGGTCCTCGACGGTGAGGATCTTTTCCGTGCCGGTGTTGATGGTCTCGAGCGTCGCGTAGAGCGTGGTCGACTTGCCCGAGCCGGTCGGACCAGTGACCAGGACGATACCGTGGGGCTCCGCAAGCCAGCCACGATAACACTCAAGATAGTCCGGCTCCATCCCGAGCCTGTCCAAGCGGAGGGCCTTGCGTTCCTTTGGCAGCAGTCGGAGCACGATCGACTCTCCCCATATACCGGGCACCGCCGAGACGCGAACATCGATCTCCTCACCTGACAACCTGACACTGATGCGGCCGTCCTGCGGCAGGCGGCGTTCGGCAATGTCAATGCCGGAGATCAGCTTGATCCGGCTCGCCACGGCATCGAAGCGCTCGCGCGGCAGCGACAGTCGGTTCTGCAGCACTCCATCCAGACGGAAGCGAATGGTGAAGTTGCGCTCGCTGGGCTCGATGTGAATGTCGGAAGCGCCCTCGTTGAAGGCCTGGGCAAGGGTGTTGGAAACCAGCTCTACCACCGGCGCCTCCTCGGCCAGCTCCTTCAGGTGCTGGATTTCATCGACAGGCCAGCTCTCGTCCCGGGCGACGCGGCGGCGGACCAGATCGAGGGCGCGGTCCAGATCCTGCGCACGAGCGAGCCACCAGGTGATGCTGCGCCGAGCAAACGCGCGCTCGACGACCTCGCGCAAGCTCGATTTCAGCGGGTCTCGAGCCACCAAGAACAGCCGTCCACCACTTCCCTCCCAGGCCAGCGCTTCCTGGTCGAGCCACCATTCGACACCGATTCCCGAGGCCGCGAGCACGGCCAGGAATGGCTCGGGAGAAGCTGGGAGTCCGTCGCTCCCGACAATCGGAAGCGACAATTGTCGAGAGAGCAAAGCCAGCAGCTGATCCTCGCCGACCGCGCCCATCCTGACCAGGATGCTCCCGATCCGCCCGCCGTAGCTTGCCTGGAACGCGAGCGCCTGATCGAGATCGTCGCGGGCGATCAGCCCAGCGACGAGGAGAAGCTGGCCGATCGGCTGGGTGGCGGCATCGGGTATGTCGTCGTGGGGGGCCGGCGGGGTGGTCATGGCCCCGATCTTATACGATCGCTTAGTCGGCGACGATGATCCAACCCGTCACACGTTGCGGCCGGGTTGGGGAGCCGTCCCGAGGCCCCAAGAGCAGTGACAGGAAGCTGTGAGCGCCTGATTGAACCCGCGATACGACCTCCCGGATTTTCGTACTCATCAGAGATCTCTCGGTTCTCGAAGATCATTGCCTGCCCGACAGCCGCACGCGTGCTGACCGCCTTCATCTGCCAGCGGTCGAGGTCGTTGACCGGGCTCTTGCTTGGGCCTTCAGCTGCCACCGTCAACCCTTACCGACGGCCCTTTACCTGCCGTCGGACTGTAGCCGCACTCACCGTAATTGAACTGTGACGCGGCCCTCCAGCCACAGTCAATTGACCTATGGGCAGCCGCGTAGCAGGCAATGGCCACATCCTTTCCAGGCGTCAAAAGGTTCGGCGGATAGCCGTCCCCGTGAGCAGGGCTACACTGGGCATGCCCGAAAGCGTGCTGCCATCGCTTACCAGCGGAAGCCTCGCCTCTCTTTATTGCGACGCTTCTGCCGATGTAGCCCTATCATCGGGTTTGCGCGCGCCGCGGAAGCCGCAGCGCTCGACCTAAGCCTCTACCGCGGAACGAGTATCGACGCGGGCCGCCATGAGCCTTGGAACGAGTTAGGACCGATCGGGGGGGGTGTCGGGCGCGGCCGGCTCAGAGGTCGATCGCGCCCATGGTTTCTTCCGCCTCGGAGGGAATGCGACAATCGGATTCGTCGACGCCAGGGATAAATTCGGGTTGAAAAAGGGGTCGGAATCCAGACGCGCTGCCCAGCGTGCGCGCATATGGGCAACCTCGCGCTGGAATCGGGCGAAGTGTCTCGGAGACATGTCGCTCCCCCGGCTCTTTGACTCGAGATGGTAGAGCGTCGCCTCCGGGGTCCAGATGATTTCGTATCCTTTCTCGGTGATCCTGAGGCAGAAATCGACATCGTTGAAGGCGACCGTGAGGTTGACCTCGTCGAGGCCGCCGACCTCGTCGAACACCGATCGGCGCAGCGCCAAGCACGCGGCCGTAACCGCCGAAGCGTTGCGAGGCAACGACAGACAGCCAAAATAACCCGGCGAGTCGTGAGGCGCTCCGAGATGCAAATGCCCGGCGACGCCGTTCAGCCCGAGCACGACGCCGCCGTGCTGGAGCGTATTGTCGGGATAGAGAAGCTTGGCGCCGACCGCGCCGACCTCCGGCCGAACCGCGTGTCTGACCATCTCCTTCAGCCAGCCGGCGCCGATAATCTCGATATCGTTGTTGAGGAGCAGTACGATCTCGCCGCTCGAGCTCCGTACGGCGGTGTTGTTGATCGCGGAGTAGTTGAACGGTCCCGGGCATCTTAGGATCCGCACTCGGACATCGCTCCGCATTTCATCGAAGAAGGCCAGCGTTTCAGGCTTGCGGCTGTCGTTGTCGGCGATGATCAGCTCGATACTGGGATAGTCTGTCTGGTCCAGCACCCCCTCGACGCAAGTGCGGAGGACCGAGACGTGATCGCGGGTCGGCACGATCACCGACACCTTGGGCCACGGGTCGAGATCGGCGCGGATTGAGCGGTGATAGGACGTGGCGGAGGTCTCGACCGTAGCCGCGATGCCGCGCTCGGCGAGATGCTCTCGGATTGCCCCCCGCGCCGCTTCGGAGGCCCTGTCAAGCTGGGTCGAGGAGAATGTCCCAGCGCCCGGAAAAAGGCGCCAGTGATAGAGGATCCACGGGAGATGGACGATCGGTCCCTTGGTCCTCGCGACGATGCGCAGCAGCAGATCGTAATCTTGGCTGCCTTCGAAGCCGAGTCGAAACCCGCCGACAGCGCGGATTGTTGAAGCTCTATAGACACCGAGATGGCTGACGTAGTTCTGCCCGAGCAGGAGTTCGTGTCCCCAGTCGGGTTTGAAATAGGGTGCGCTCCGGTTGCCCAGCTCATCGATCTTGTCTTCATCCGAATAGAAGACATCGGCATCTGGATGGTCGTTGATGGCCACGGCTATGAGATAGAGCGCATGCTCTGCCAACAGGTCGTCGTGGTCGACCAGTGCGACATATGTGCCTCCTGCCAGCTCGATCGCAGAATTGCTGGCTGCGGAGATATGGCCATTCTCCTTTCGGTAGACGATCTTCACGCGGGCATCTTGTCGCTCGTACTCCTCAAGGACTTTGCGGACATGGGCCTCCGTCGATGCGTCATCGGCAATGCAGAGTTCCCAGTTCGAATAGAGCTGCCGAAGCACCGAGTCGAGCATTGCCCGGAGATAGGGCTCCGGCGTGTTATAGACTGGGACGACGACCGAGATCAGAGGGCGCTGCGGCAGCGTAGCGATATGCGCGGCGATGGCGCTGCGGTCCTCGGGGCTCAGCGTGTCGTAGATCTCCACCCAGCGCGGGTAGAGATCGGAGCCGTGCCCGCCTGAAACTTCGCCGATCCGCGCGATGGTCGCCCGAAGGCCGTGCCGTAAGAGATAGCGGAAAGCGTTCGGCAGACGCCCCTGCTGTCGCCAGACCATGCGCGCGACCAGCTCGGCCTCGCCGACCTCGCGCACCCGGAGGCTCGGTGGCGCTGCCAGAGCCTGCGCCGAGCCCTGAACCTTCAGCCTGAGCCCGACGACGCTATTCGGCAGTCTGAAGACATGATCGTGCAGACGACTCCTCACCGTCGGCAGCGCGAAGGGCACCCATCGGCCATCTCCTTGATCGACGAACAACATCAGGAAAAGCGGGCCATTCGCCGCTGCGCAGATCAACGAGACCCAGCGGTCCGGAAGGCGACCTCGAGGCGAGGTAGCCTGGTACCAAGCTGCCGGCTCAGGACTGGCTTCCCCGAGCTCGAGCGGATCGCAGCGCGTGAGTTCCAAGTCGTGTCGCGCAATCCGCAAAACGCGGCGGAGGCGCTGCGTAACACGCCCGGCCGCACGCAACGGGGCGGTCAGGCGCCAGGACGTCGACGACTCGTAGCCATTGACACGATGCTCGAGGATGCGTCCTCGGGCTATGACCTCGTCATGGCTGCGCGACAATACGGCGAGCTTCTCCTCGGCTGCTGCTTTGCTCGTCTCCATCGTCGCATTCTCGTCGGCGAGCCGCTCATTTTCGGCCCGAAGCTCCGTGATGCGCCTCTGGGCTTCGTCGATGGTGCCCTGCCGGTAGGCAATCTCCTCCTTCGCCGTGTCGACCCGGTGTCCGAACTCCTGCAGCTGGCGGAGCATGTCCCTTCCCTGCTGACGCTCAGCTGTGAGCGCCTGATTGAGATCGGCGATTTGCACCTCCGCCTTCCGAACGTGTCGGTCCGCCAGCCGGTGATCGAGCCGGCTCCGCGTCTCTCGGCCACGTTCGGCAAAGACACCACGAACCGCGGCTAACTCCTCGCCCTTTAGGCCACATAGCCACTGAACCGCTTCCGGCTGTGCGTTGCCGACGGCCAGAACGCCAAGGCCATGTCCATGAAGAAAGGTAAACGACGGGTAGCGGATGCTGATCTTCTGCCAAAAGCGCCATGCCCCGAAATCGGCGCGGCGCTCGTTGACATCATGGAACAGCACCACGGCGCAATCGCTGAGCTTGGGCAACCAGGATTCGAAGTCGTCGCGGACCGCGTCGAAGGTGTGATAGCCGTCGACATGCAGCAGATCAATCGACCCGTCGGAGAAGCCCGATAAAGCTTCCTGGAAGCGCGCCTGGATGATGGTCGAGAAGCTGCCGTAACGAGCGTCGTGGTGCTGGCGCAGCTCGCTCAGCACGTCGCCGGCCGAGACAGCGCCGGGCGGCCCGCTATGCGGGTCGCCCTCCCAGGTATCGACCGCGTAGCACGCCGAGGAGAGACCCAATTCCCGGACCGCTTGGCAGAAAGCGCAATATGACACGCCGGACTGGACGCCGAGCTCGACCAGGATCCTCGGCCGAACGGCGTCGACGATCCAGAATGCGAAGGATGTGTGTTCAATCCACGCTGAGAGCTCATGCAGACGTTCAGGTGCCGAGAACAGGATCGGCCGAAACAGAAGGTCGGGACGCGCCACGGTCAACTTCGTCATAGCGCGCTCTCCGGCCCGCGCGATGCGATGCTGCGATGCAGGAGCGCTGCCTCGCCGGCGAGGGTCGTCGGGCCAGGCAAGGCTAAAGCTGCCGTCAGCGTGCTTCGGAAGGATTTCTCGCTGCAGTCCGCTGCGAGGCGCAAGAGCGCGCGATCGCGGATTTCCTGCCAAAGCCGGTCATTGCGGAGAAGCTGGATACAGGCCTCGGCAAAGTCCGTCGCATCCCCGCCAACCAAGAGCTCGGCGCCGTTCCGCCAGTCGAGCTGGCCGGCCAGTACAGGCGTTACAACACAGGGCACGCCATGCGCCGCAGCCTCGTGAATCTTATGGGGAATGCCGCTGGCGAAACGACTCGGAGCGATGAAGAGGCGTGCCGATGCGTAGAGCGGCACCAGATCGTCCTGCAGGCCAACGAACCGTACGGCGGGATTCTGTGTCAGCCGCTGAAGGCTTGAAGCGCCGCAGCGGCCGGCCAAGGACAACGGTGGTGTCCATCCGAGCCGGTGGGCGATCTCGGGGAGCACCTGATCGACGAACCACAGCACCGAGTCGACATTGGGAGAGCCATCCTCCTCGAGGCGCCCCACAAACAAGATCCCCCGCCTTTCGTCCAGAGCGGCGGGAGTCGGTCGCGCCTCGACGATGTGGCCCAGGACGCGGACGTCGCCATGACCATGAGCAGAGAACTGCTTCGCCTCTTGCTTCGACACGGCGAGCACCGCGTCGGCGCGCCGAGCAAGCATGAGTTCGTGGCCGATGCGTTCCGCCGCTTCGGTCGCGCTCCAGGTCTGCCCGAGCGTCTCGGCCCGAAGCTGCTCTCTCAACGCGAACACAGCCTCTGCATCGTAGATAACCCGCGAGTCGCCGAGCAGATCCGGCTCGGTCTCGAGCAGCTCGCGCACGAAAGCCATGTTGTGCGGCCGGCTGATCACTATTGCCGCGTAGTAGCCCTTACGAGCGCGCAGAAACGCCGCCAGCTTTGCAAGCCCCCACCCCGCCATGACCTCGATCGTCGGAGGCAGAACGCGGTGGACTTCCTTCCAATCCTCGTCAGAGACGCGGAGCGGATAGTGGGTGATGAAGTGCCCCTCGGCCTCGATCATGCGCACGATCGCGGCTGCGCGCGGATGGCCCGCTCCTCGGCTCGGGTCGGGAATCCCGTCATCGATCACCAAGACGCAGGCCCGTCCGGAAGGCCGCGCCCGGGCAAACAGGACGTTCCCCGGCCCGGGTGGAAGGTGGGCTTTGGCAAGGACTGCCTGATGCCTACGACGGAAAACGACTTGGTGCTCTTGCTGCAGCGCCAGAGCCTCGCCTGGATGCGCCGTGCTGCCGAACTCGTAATGCTGGATCTGCACGCGTGGATCATAAACAATCCGATGCCCCGCCGCGCGCAGCCGCATGCAGTAGTCCGTCTCCTCATAGTAGGCCGGTGCGAACGCCGTATCGAAGCCACCCAGCTGACGAAACAGAGCCGAGCGGGTGAGGAGAAAGGCGCCGGAAACATAGTCGACATCTCGGGTAAACATGAACTCGGGCGAGTTCGGCGGTTCGCCCCGGCCGTATCCCAGGCAAGAGCCATCGCTCCAAATGATCGACCCCGCTTCCTGCAAGGTTCCATCAAGAAGAACGATTTGCCCGCCGACCGCGCCGATCCCAGACTCGTCCTGGAGTCGATAGAGCGCATGCGAGAGGGCGCCCGGCCGCAAACGCGCATCGTTGTTTAGCAGGAGCAGGTAGGGCGCCTTGGTGACCTGGGCCGCTTGGTTGACGGCCCGCAGAAATCCCTCATTGCGATCATTCGTCAAGATCGTGGCCCCGTCGATGCGGTCGAGAAGCTGGCGCGTCTCATCGCTCGAGGCGTTATCGACGACGACAAGCTCGCTCGGCACGCCCCCATGCGCCTGGATTGATCGCAGGCAACTCAGCGTGAAATGGGCCTGATTGTAGAGAACGAGGACGATAGCGACGCGAGGGCTCGCAGCAATCCGAAAGTCCAGGCGCTCTCGACTCGCCAGAAGGGCCTCGAGCTCGACCACACATTGGCGAGCCCAGACGTCCTTCGGGTTCTCCTCCGCCGAAGGGATCAAGACGTCGGCTGCCGGCACTGGCGCCCCTGTGGCTGGGGGATCGGGGACGTCCAGCGCCGGCCCCTCAGGCGCCTGGCGAGAAAGCCTTGCGGCAGGCACAGGATCCGCAGCTTTCGGCTGGCGTTCGGTCAGAATCTTCCTCGCAAGCTCACGTGCCGATGCCGTGATCTTGGAGAGAGCGCGGACCGCAGCCCGGAGCGGCGCGGTCGCGCGCCAGGACGACGAGGTCAGCAGTGCCTGCAACTGTTGCTGATAGTGCAACGTCGCATGCCGGCTTCCTTCTTCAAGCTCTCGGACGATCTTGGTGAGGCGCTCCACGTTCTTGGTGAGGCGCTCCACGTTCCGGGTAGCGACTTGCGCTGCCGCCGAGGCGGCAGCCATTTCCCGTGCATGTCCTTCCCTCTCGCGAGCAAGGTCATTCACCTTTGCCTTCAAGGTTCGGTAGAGAGCCGGCCAGCCCTGCGCCGGCAATGTCCGCAAGGTGAACGTCAATGCACCGCCGACGGCGAGCGCCGGAAGTCGGTCGCGCGGGATCGGCAGAACCACATGGGCGCCCGGATCGAATTGATCCCACAGTACCTCAGCCGGGTCGTCGCTCGGCTGCAATGTGATCGCCGGGACGTCGATATCAGCTCTCAGCAGATCGGCGGCATCGGCGCACCAGAGAATCCGCCCGCCAGCCTCATGGAGGTGCATGGTCCCAACGCCAAGCCAGCCATTATAACCGGTGAGGCCGAGTCCAAGAGCACGGACCGTCGGCGGCAGTTTCGGAACCTCAAGTCGAACGACTTGGCGAGACCGATCCAGCGCGACCCCCTGGAGCTGCGCCTCGGCTGCGGAGAAGGTCTCGCCGGAGCGCCATGCGATCTGGGCTTCGAGAAGCGGTGTCGCCCGATCCAATGCAGCCGGCCGGCGGGCCTCGCTCGGTCGAGCCACCGAAAAGATAGGGCGACGGCCACCATCGAGCAGCTGAGCCACCAGTTCTCGCGCCGTGCCGAGATCCGAAGGGAGAATCCACCCGTCCAGACCGAGCGGAAATGCATTGAGCGGCCAGCTTGGCACGTCGACGACGCGCCGAACCTTGAGCCCCTCGGCGACGGCATAGGGCAGAGACGGCGTCCCGATGAATAATCGCGCCGCTGCGATGAGGCGCGCGAGCTCAATGGCGTCCGTCGCCGTAACGAACTCGCCGGCAATGCCCTGATAGACGTGCTGCTCTTCCGGTCGGCCGATCAGCCGAACCGGACCCAACCCGTCGAGGAGCTCGGCGAAGAACGTCGCTGGCAAATGTCGATAGCGTGGCGTGAGCGACAGCAAGATCGACTCGCCGGAGCGTGCTTCTCTTGCCGGCTCGACCGAGAGAAACGGCCGGCGCCCGTCGACCCTGAGGTTCATTGCTCGCGCGTGGGCGTCGACGAGATGCATCTCGTCGATCGGCATTAGCCGGAAGCGATCGAGGCAGTGATCGACTCCCAGCGCCCCAGCGTCGACCTGCTCTAGAGGAAGTCCCCGGCTGACCAGTTTGTCGCCCTCGCGGAGGCCAAATCGAACCGCCAGCTCCGCCGGCGCCTCCACAATGGCCACTGAGCGGATACTTGGCTGTGCCAGCAGCAAGGGAGTCAAAAAATCGGCTGAACGTCGATCAAATCGGCGCCCGCCGACACCGGGATCGTCGACCAGGTTCAGAAGCAAGCGGTCGACGCCAAGCGCGGCTATGGTCGGCAGGCTGTATAGGATGTCGCCCATATTGCCGCTGTGAACCGCGGTCCGACGCACCGCCGAGGTATCGCCGAACTCGGCTAGGATCCTGAGGAAGCTCACAGGCCAACCGCCGCCAATGCCGCATCTATCTTGGCCCTCGCATCGGCTTCGGCAGCTCTCTTCCAATTGAAGAGGGCCGGCAGCACATGGTCCGGTTCATGCTGGGCAAGAACGGCGGGTAGCTCGATCGGGAGCCCTCGATAGACGGTCGGCGCAAGCCCAATGGCTGCATCCTCGTCGACTTCTCGCAGCCAGACGGTCGGTTTGAGCCTCGCCGTCGCGCGGATGATCTGCCCGCGCGAAAAGCTCACGATCATATCGAAAGGCCGCAGCAACTCGTCTTGAGTCTCAGGCGAGACGACCCGGACCGGACATCCGCTGACGCTCTCAAGCGCCTGCGCGCTGGCCGCTTGCGTGGCGAACAGGCCAAGTTCAAAGCGATCACGGAGCGCCGCCGCGATCGTCGAGGAGAGACCGTCTCGCTCGCTCTCCGCAATGAAGGCGACGCGCCGAAGCAATCGTCTGGGCGATTCAATGGTATCGATGAACAGCCCAAGCGGTGGGAGGTCGCTCAAGACCTGGACGGACAGCCGCCACTTCAAGGCTTGAAGCTCGCCCGCGTCCACGACGGCAAGACATGGCGGCTCCGGCGGGGCTTCCTCCTCGCTGGCGCGGGGCAGTCCAATGAGCACGCATAGATCGGCGTCGCCGGCGACAAGGCGCGGCTCGCTGTCGGGGCGTACCGCAGCCACGAGCCCAAGCACACCCGCTATGGTGTCCTGCGTCGCTGCTTCGCCTAGGAACTTAATGCGCATCAAAGAAAGAACTTCATCGAGGGAACAGAAAAGTGCTATCTCACTCCATCCCGGGCGCCAAGCATATTTGCGTCACCTTTACGATTGCACGGATGACTTTCTACCCGTATTGCCAGGGTCGAAGGTGACGTCACTGGATGATAGTCGCCTGAGCGATGCCCGCGTTGACCGTCATCTGACCAGTTGCAGAGCTTCCCGCTCGTTAGTCATTCGAAGATGAACTCTTCCTCGGATAGAATTATGTCCTTGTTGAGGAGCCTAGCCGCTCAGATCCCCCGCGTGCGCCGGCACCTCGAGAGAGTGAATGCGCTCGTCCAAGAGCGAGATCGTCTCGCCGCTGAGCTCGCGCTGCTGAAGCAGCTGCAGCCCCTGGCAGTTGCAGGAAGCGCCCGTATAGGAGACGCCGCCGCTGCTGCCGCGGAGATGCGCGTCCTCAAGCAACGGAAGGAAGAGATCTCGCGGCAGTTTGAGAAGTCAGCTTCGACGGCCCGGTTGGTCGCCCCCATTCCCCCGAAGCCCGGTCACCTTTCCGAGACACTCCAAGACTGGACACGTCACAAGGCTGAAGCCGAGCCCTATTGGTTTCAACGCATCGAACTGTTCCCTGGATACTTCAGTCCCGGATGGAGCGACCCGGTTGCCGACAAGCTCCCCTATTTCGGGCTTCCGGCCGACTTAAGCGGCCTCCGCGTTCTCGATATCGGCTGTGCCGAGGGGTTCTTCTCGTTTGAGGCCGAGCGACGCGGCGCCCGCGAAGTTGTCGCGATCGATTCGTTTCCGGACTCGGTTCGGCGCTTCAACATCGTGAGAGAGGCCAAGCAATCGAACGCGACCGCCTTCCTCTGCAACGTTTACGACCTCGACCCGAAGCGTTTGGGAACCTTCGATCTAGCCCGGCCTATTCACGAGCGAGCATGATTTGAATTGCGGCGATGGAAGGCGATCAGATGGCATGCTTTGTCGTTGCGCCTTTTTCATCGCGGGTTGGTTTGTCGGGTGTCGGGTTATTGGTTTGGGATTGAGGGAACGGGTGTTTTCGGGGCATCGGCCCCGTCGGTCATGGAGCGGCGGGTCGAAGCGCGCCGGCGAGCAAGCGGATGAGAGCGGCATCCGGGCAAACGGCGGC
>VGEN01000141.1 GCA_016869285.1 Alphaproteobacteria bacterium | reverse complement strand
ATTCTCAAGAAAACCAAGTGGGCGCTCACATGGCTGATATCGCAAGCCTTTGAAACCGTGGCAGCCTCGATTCTCAATTGCCGCGAAAAATCAGCTATTCATGATCGCTGTGAATAAGGCGGGTTAGCATGGTCACCTGCACATTCCAAATGCGCGGCGCCGTCAAGCAGCGATGCAACAAACGGGCCGGCGGGCCTAGAGCGGCTTCCGGATCAGCCGGGCGAGCTCGCCGACGACGCCGCGGCGGAAGGTGAGCACGCAGACGACGAAGATCACGCCCTGAATCACCAGGACCCAGGAGCCCATTTGCGCGAGATAGGTCTCGAGCGTGATCACGATGAAGGCGCCGACGATCGGCCCGAACACCGTGCCGAGGCCGCCGAGCAGGGTCATCAGGACGACTTCGCCCGACATCTGCCAGGCGACGTCGGTCAGCGAGGCGAGCTGGAAGACGATCGCCTTGGTCGCGCCGGCAAGCCCGGCCAGCGCTGCCGAGAGCACGAAGGCGAGCAGCTTGTACTGATCGACGCGGTAGCCCAGCGAGATCGCGCGCGGCTCGTTCTCCCGGATTGCCTTCAGTACCTGGCCGAAGGGCGAGTGGATGGTCCGGTAGAGCAGGAGGAAGCCGGCGGCGACGATGGTCAGCACCACGTAATAGAGCGTCATCGTGTCGGCGAGGTTGACGACGCCGAAAAGCCGGCCGCGCGGGATCGCCTGGATGCCGTCCTCGCCGCCGGTGAACGGCGCCTGCAGGCAGAAGAAGTAGACCATCTGCGCCAGCGCCAGCGTCGTCATGGCAAAGTAGATGCCCTGGCGGCGAATGGCGATGGCGCCGACGACGAGGCCGAGCGCAGCGGCGACCGAGGTGCCGAAGAGGATCGCAAGCTCGGGCGGCAGACCCCAGATCTTGGCCGCGTGGCCCGCGGCGTATCCCGCCATGCCGAGGAACATCGCATGCCCGAAGGAGAGCAGGCCGACATAGCCGATCAGCAGGTTGAAAGCGGCGGCGAAGAGGGCGAAGCAGAGCGCCTTCATCAGGAAGATCGGATAGATGACGAAGGGCGCGACGAGCCCGAGCACGCCAAGGCCGATCATCACGCGATGCTGGAAAGCGATCATCTGGCCCGTCCGAACAGCCCGGCCGGCTTGATCAGCAGCACGATCGCCATGATGACGAAGATCACGGTCGACGAGGCCTGGGGATAGAAGACCTTGGTCAGGCCTTCGATCACGCCGAGGCCGAAGCCGGTGACGATCGCGCCCATGATCGAGCCCATACCGCCGATGACGACCACGGCGAAGACGATGATGATCAGGTTGGAGCCCATCAGCGGGCTCACCTGGTAGATCGGCGCGGCAAGCACGCCGGCGAAGGCGGCGAGACCGACGCCGAAGCCGTAGGTGAGCGTGATCATGCGCGGCACGTTGATGCCGAAGGCCTGGACCAGAGCCGGGTTCTCGGTCGCCGCGCGGAGATAGGAGCCGAGCTTGGTGCGCTCGATCAGGAACCAGGTGGCGAGGCAGACCGCGAGCGAGACGCCGACCACCCAGGCCCGGTAGTTCGGCAGGAACATGAATCCCAGGTTCTGGCCGCCGGTCAGCTCCGGCGGAATTCGATAGGGAAGGCCGGAGGAGCCGAACTCGTTCTGGAACAGCCCCTGGATGATCAGCGCGAGGCCGAAAGTCAGCAGCAGGCCGTAGAGGTGATCCAGCTTGTAGAGATACCTCAGCATCAGCCGCTCGATGACCACGCCGCTGGCGCCGACGATGATCGGCGCCAGCAGCAGCGACCACCAATAGCCGAGGCCGCCATACTGCAGCAGGAAATAAGCGGCGAAGGCGCCCATCATGTACTGGGCGCCGTGGGTGAAGTTGATGATGTTGAGCATCCCGAAGATGACCGCCAGGCCGAGGCTCAGCATGGCGTAGAAGGCGCCGTTGATCAGGCCGAGCAAGAGCTGGCCGAACAGTGCCTGGGGCGGGATGCCGAAGAAATCCATGGCGAGGAGCGCCCTCTCCCGCCATCGGGCGGGAGAAGGGCGGAAGGATGCGTGGTTACTTCTTGATGAGCGAGCAGCCGCCTTCGTTGAGCGGACGGAAGGCCTCCGCCGCCGGGATGGTGCGGACCAGCTTGTAGTAGTCCCACGGACCCTTGGATTCGGACGGCGCCTTCGCCTCGAACAGGAACATGTCGTGGATCTTGCGGCCGTCCTCGCGGATGACACCCTTGCCGAACAGCGGATCGTCGGTCGGCATCTCCTTCATCTTGGCGACGACCTTGGCGCCGTCGTCGGTCTTGATCTGCTCGACCGCCTTCAGCATGTGCAGCACGCTGGCATAGACGCCGGCATGGATCATGGTCGGGTGGTTGCCCTTGACCTGGGGGGCGAGCCGCTTGGCGAAGTCGCGGCTGGCGTCGTTGCGATCCCAGTAGAAGGACTCGGTGAACTGCAGCCCTTGCGCGGTCTGCAGGCCGAGAGCGTGGATGTCGGTGACGAAGATCAGGAGGCCGGCAAGCTTCTGCCCGCCCTTGGCGATGCCGAACTCGCCCGCCTGCTTGATCGAGTTGATGGTGTCGCCGCCGGCATTGGCGAGCCCGATGATCTTGGCCTTGGAGGCCTGCGCCTGCAGCAGGAAGGAGGAGAAGTCGGGCGTCGACAACGGATGGCGGACAGCGCCGACGACACGGCCGTTGGCGGCCTTCACCACCGCGGCGACCTGCGCCTCGAGATCATGGCCGAAGGCGTAATCGGCCGTCAGGAAGTACCAGGTGTCGCCGCCGGCCGCGACGATCGCCTTGCCGGTGCCGTTGGCGAGTGCCCAGTTGTCGTAGGTCCAGTGCACGGTATTCGGCGTGCAGGCGTTGCCGGTCAGAGCCGCGGAGGCCGCACCGGAGACGAGAAAGACCTTGTTCTTCTCTTTGACGATCTCGTTGACCGCGAGCGCGACCGAGGAGGTCGGCACGTCGGCGATCACGTCGACGCCGTCGCGGTCGATCCACTGGCGGACCAGCGCCGAGCCGACATCGGGCTTGTTCTGATGGTCGGCGAAGACGATCTCGACCTTGATGCCTTTGGCTTCGGCCTTGAAGTCCTCGACCGCCATGCGCGCGGCGATCACCGAGCCCTGGCCGGTCACGTCGGCATAGAGGCCGGACTGGTCGTTGAGCACGCCGATCTTGAGGACGCCGCCGGAGAGCTGGGCGTGCGCGGTGCCGATCATGCCGGCGAGCGCCAATGCTGTGAGCGCAGTCTTGAGCTTCATTTAGGAATCCTCCCGTTCTTGCGGATGTTTAAGCTTATACCCCGAGATAGGCCTCGATGTCGGTGCGCCTTTGGTCGAGGTCGGCGATCTCGATCTCGTCGACGATACGGCCATGCTCCATGACGTAGAAGCGGTCGGCGACCTCGGCGGCGAAGCCGAAGTTCTGCTCGACCAGAAGAATGGTGAACCCCTTGGCCTTGAGCTCGCCGATGCAGGCGCCGATCTGCTCGATGATCACCGGCGCCAGCCCCTCGGTCGGCTCGTCGAGGAGAAGGAAGCGCGCGCCGGTCCTGAGGATGCGAGCGATCGCCAGCATCTGCTGCTCGCCGCCGGAAAGCTTGGTGCCTTGGCTTTGCAGGCGCTCCTTCAGGTTCGGGAACAGGCGGAAGATGTCGTCGAGGCCCATGCCGCCTTCCGCCATCTCCGGCGGCAGCATCAGGTTCTCCTCGACGTCGAGCGAGGCGAAGATGCCGCGCTCTTCGGGGCAGAAGGCGAGGCCGAGCCGGGCAATCCGGTGCGACGGCAGCCGGATCAGCTCGGTGCCGCTATAGGCGACCGAGCCGCGGCGGTGGGCGATCATGCCGATGATCGATTTGAGCGTCGTGGTCTTGCCGGCGCCGTTGCGGCCGATCAGCGTCACCACCTCGCCGGCGCGAACTTCGAGGTCGACGCCGTGCAGTATGTGGGACTCGCCATAGAAGGCGTGGAGCCCGGAAGTCTTGAGCAGCGCCTCAGGCATGGTGGCCGCTGCCCATATAGGCCTGGATCACGCGCGGATCGCGGCTGACCTCGGCATAAGGACCCTCGGCCAGGATCTCGCCCCGCTGCAGCACGGTGATGCGGTCGGAGAGGTTGGCAACGACCTTCATGTTGTGCTCGACCATCACCACCGTGCGGTTCGCTGCGACCTGACGGATGAGCTGCACTGTGCGCTCGATGTCCTCATGGCCCATGCCGGCCATCGGCTCGTCGAGCAGCATCACCTCGGGCTCGAGCGCGAGCGTGGTTGCGATCTCGAGCGCGCGCTTGCGGCCATAGGCCAGCTCGACCGCCGGCACGTCGCGGAACGCGGCGAGGCCGACCGCGTCCAGAAGCTCGGCCGCCCGGCCGTTCAGCGCATCGAGGGTGCGCTCCGAACGCCAGAAGTGGAAGGAGGTATCCAGCTTCCGCTGCAGGGCGACGCGTACGTTCTCGAGCGCGGTGAGATGGCCGAAGACCGCGGAGATCTGGAAGGAGCGCACCATGCCGGCGCGCGCGATGTCGGCGGCGCGGGCATGCGTGATGTCGGCGCCCTTCAGGCGGATGCGCCCGCGGGTCGGGCTCAGGAACTTGGTCAGCAGGTTGAAGACGGTGGTCTTGCCAGCGCCGTTTGGCCCGATCAGGGCATGGATCGAGCCTTTGCGAACCTTGAGCGAAACGCCCTTGACCGCAACGAAGCCCGAAAACTCCATGGTCAGGTCCTCGGTCTCGAGGACGATCTCCGACATGCCCGACGCGCTCCCTGTCCGGCTCTGATGGCCGTTCGTGAAGGGAACTATATCGGCGGAAGACGAAGCCGACCACCGCCGCAAGCGGGGTAGCTAAGCCTGCCCAGAAAAGTGGCAGGCGGCGCGATGGCCCGGCCGATACTCGGCAAGCGGCGGTTCGATTTCGGCGCAGATCCCTTGGGCGACCGGGCAGCGCGTGCGGAACCGGCAGCCCGAAGGTGGCGCCACCGGGCTCGGCGGCTCGCCCGCAAGACGTATGTGCTCGCGCTTGCGCTCCGCCGCGACGTCGGGGATCGGCGCGGCGGAAATCAGCGATCGGGTGTAGGGATGCAACGGCTCGGCGAAAAGGTCGCGGGCGGTCGCGACCTCCATCACCTTGCCGAGGTAGAGCACGACGATGCGGTCGGACACCTGCCGGACCACCGCAAGATCGTGCGCGATGAACAGGAAGGTCAGCCCGAGGCGCTGCTGGAGCCCGACGAAGAGATTGATGATCTGGGCGCGGATGTTGACGTCGAGCGCCGAGATCGGCTCGTCGGCAATGATCAGCTCTGGCTCGACCGCGAGCGCACGCGCCGTGCCGATGCGCTGGCGCTGGCCGCCGGAGAACTCATGCGGGTAGCGCTCGGCGGCGCGCGCCGACAGCCCGACCATCTCCAGGAGCTCGCCGACGCGGGCCTTCGCTTCCTCGGGGCCGCGGACCAGCCGGTGGAAACGCAACGGCTCGGACAGGATCTGCCCGACGGTCATGCGCGGGTTCAAGGACGCGTACGGGTCCTGGAAGATCATCTGGATGCGTCGGCGAAGCGGGCGCAGCACGCTCCGGTCGGCGGTCGCGAGGTCGATGTCGCCGAAGCGGATCGAGCCCGCGGTCGGCTTCTGGATGCGCGTGATCAGCCGCGCGATGGTCGACTTGCCGGAGCCCGACTCGCCGACGAGCCCGACTGTCTCGCCGCGCCCGATGTCGAGATCGACGCCATCGACGGCATGCACGACCTTGCGCGGCGAGAACAACGCATCGCGCCTGAGTGGGTAGTGCTTGACCACATTCCGGAGCGACAGCATCGGCTGCCCGGCTTCGGCCGCCGGCGCCGAGACGGCGGCTGCCGTGCTCGGCTTGAGCAGGCGCTCCCCGGCTTGCGTGACCCAGCAGCGCGCTTTGCGTCCCTCGGCAACCGGGAGCAGGTCCGGGTGCTCGCCGCATCGCTCGACGGCGAAGGGACAACGCGGACGGAAGCGGCAGCCCGACGGCGGCTCGGAAGGGTCCGGCGGCGCTCCCTCGATCGCAGTCAGCCGCTTGTCCGCCGGTGGCTCCTGGTCGAGGCGCGGCACCGCGTTCAGGAGCGCCCAGGTGTAGGGATGCCTGGGTTCGGCGAGGAGGGCTTCTGCCGGTCCTTCCTCGACCACCTCTCCGGCATACATGACCAGCACGCGCTCGCAGACATTGGCGATGACGCCGAGGTCGTGGCTGATGAGCAGAACGGCGGTGCCGAACTCGCGGTTGAGCGTTTTAAGGAGATCGAGGATCTGCGCTTGGATGGTGACGTCGAGCGCCGTGGTCGGCTCGTCGGCAATCAGCAGGCTCGGGTTGTTGGCGAAGCCCATCGCCAGCATGACGCGCTGGCGCATTCCGCCTGAGAACTCGTGCGGGTATCCCGACACGGCCCGCTCCGGCGCGTTGATCCCCATGCGCGCCAGCAGGTCGATGCCGTGCCTCAGCGCCTCGGCCTGGCTCTGCCGGCCATGCGCCAGCATGCCCTCGACCAGCTGCTTCGAGATGCGCAGCACCGGGTTCAGCGAGGTCAGCGGGTCCTGGAAGATCATCGCGATCTCGCCGCCGCGGAGCCTGCGAATCTCGTCCTCGTCGAGCGTGGCGAGATCCCGGCCGCGGAAGGCGATGCGGCTGCCATCGCCGATGCGGGCATTCTCCGCGAGCAGCCGCAAGATCGAGAGCGCGGTCACGCTCTTTCCGGATCCGGACTCGCCGACGATGCCGACGGTCGCGCCCGCCTCTACCTCGAAGCTGACGCCATCGACGGCGCGGACCGGGCCGGCATCGGTCAGGAACTCGGTCCGGAGGTTTCGGACCTCGAGCAGCGGAGCGCTATCCGTCATCGCCGCCGCGACTTCGGATCGAGCCAGTCGCGGATGCCGTCGCCAAGGAAATTGAACCCCACGACCACGGAGAGGATGGCAAGGCCGGGGAATGTCGCGACCCACCACTGGTCGACCAGCTCACGGCCTTCGGAGACCATGGCGCCCCATTCCGGCATCGGCGGAACGACGCCGAGCCCGAGGAAGCTGAGGCCGGCGAAGGTGATGATCGCCTGACCGACATCGAGCGTGACCAGCACCACCAGCGGGCCGACCGCGTTCGGAACGATATGGCGGAAGAGGATGCGGCCGGAGCCGTAGCCCATCACCACGGCAGCCTCGACATACTCCTGGGAGCGCTGGACCAGGACGAGGCTGCGGGCGAGGCGCGCGAATTTCGGCCACCACACGACCAGCATGGCAATCATCGTGTTGCGGACACCGATGCCGAGCGCGGCGGCGATCGCCATGGCGAGGATGATCGGCGGGAAGCAGAGGACGAGGTCGGTCGCCCGCATCATCAGCTCTTCGGCCCTGCCGCCGGCATAGGCGGCGACGCCGCCGATGAGGACGCCGAGCGCCGCACCGATGGCGACGACGACGATTCCGGCAAAGAGCGAGATGCGGCTGCCCCAGATCAGGCGCGAGAGCACGTCGCGGCCGAGCGCGTCGGTGCCGAGCCAGTGCTGAGCCGAGGGCGCCAGCAGCCGCTTGGTGACGTCGACCGCCTCGAACGGGTAGGGCGCGATGACCGGCGCCAAGATCGCGATCGCGATCCACATCAGCACGACCGCAGCGCCGAACGCGGCGAGCCCGAAGCGCCGGCGCCAACGTCCGAAGCGATCGGCATGCCAGGCTTCGGCGGCGCTGTCGGCAGCCTGGCTCATGCTACTCGGCCCTCTCGCGCGCGACCCTCGGGTCGAGAAGCGCGTAGGATAGGTCGGTCAGCAGGTTGATCACGAGATAGACGGCCGCGACCACCAGCGTGATGCCCATGATGCCCGGAAAGTCGAGGGCGACGGCGCTACGGAAGGTGTAACGGCCGAGTCCCGGCCAGGAGAAGATCGTCTCGGTCATCACGGCGCCGGTCAGCAGCACCGCATAGGCGAGGCCGCCCAGGGTCACCACCGGGATCAGGGCGTTCGGCAGCAGATGGCCGATGACGATCTTGCGCTCGCGCAGCCCCTTGGCGCGCGCGACGCGGACATAGTCCTGGGTCATCGCCTCCAGCATGCTGGCGCGCGTGGTGCGGGTGATGAGGCCGAGCGTACCGGAGGCGAGCACGATCGACGGCAGGACCAGATGGCCAGCGGCATTGCGCCAGGCCTCCCAGTCGCGGGCGATCGCCGCATCGATCAGGTAGAGGCCGGTCACCGTCTGCGGCGAGATCACGCTCAAGTCGATGCGGCCCGGGCCGGGGGCGATCTGCAGGCCGCCGTAGAAGAGCGCCAGCATGATGAAGGCGAGCCAGAAAGTCGGCGAGGAGACACCGGCGAGCGAGATGAAGCGCGCGAGGTTGTCGATCCAGGTGTCGCGCCGGATCGCGGCGAGCACACCGAGCGGAATGCCGACGGCAATTGAAAGCAGGAACGCGACGGTGGCGAGCTCGACCGTCGCGGGCGCGTATTGCCGGATGTCGTCGAGCACCGGGCGCTGGGTCGAGATCGAGACGCCGAGATCGCCGTTGAAAATTCCTTTGAGGAAGATCCAGTACTGCTCCGACAGCGGCCGGTCGAGGCCCCAGCGGGCGCGGTATCGCGCAACCATGTTGGGGTCGGAGGCGGCGAGGTCGCCGAGCTGGGCCAGCACCGGATCGCCCGGGACCTGGTTGGCGATCAGGAAGACGACGAGCGTCGCCAGCAGGGCCATGACGGCCATGCCGGCGACACGCATCACCAGGTAGCGGAACACCGAGCTACTTTCCCCTCGCCCTTGACGGGGGAGGGATGGGGAGGGGGTGGGCCACGCGCAACGAGCCCCGCGGCACCCTCCACCCTAACCCTCCCCCGCAAGGGGGGAGGGGACGCAGAAAAAGAGAAGGCGTCACGAGGCCGGCTTGATCTGCGCCAGCTCCATCTTCCAGACGTTCGGCGTCAGCTTCACGTTGGTGATGTTCTTATGCACGGCGACGCGATAGATCGGCTGCATCAGCGTGACGTAGTTGGCGTTGTCGACCAGGATCCGCTGGTACTTCTCGTAGATCGCCTTCTGCTTGGCGACGTCGTTCTCGGCAGCGCCCTGGGCGACGAGGTCCAGGATTTCCTGGGAGGGCTTCCAGCCCATGCGGACGGCGACGCGCTGCACCGAGGCACCGGTCCACAGATACGGGTTCGGCGAGGGCGAGTTCCAGGGCGCGGTGGTCGCCTGGGACTTGGCGCCGTTGAACTGCGCGCGCCAGTTCACGTTGTCCATCGGCTTCAGGGTCATCTTGATGCCGACGCGCGCCAGGTCCGACTGGATCTTCTGCGTCATCAGCTGATACGAGGTCGAGAAGTAGGCGGCGTTCGGGTAGATCAGCTCGAACTCGAAGCCGTTCGGCACGCCGGCGGCGGCGAGGAGGGCCTTCGCCTTGGTGAGATCCTCCTTCCAACCGAACTCCTTGGTCTGCTCGGCCGTGGTGCCGGCGATCCCGTTCGGCAGGAAGTTCGGCGAGCGCTCGGCAAAGCCGCCGACCAAGCCCTTGATCAGGCCGTCATAGTCGATGGCGGAGGCCACGGCCTGCCGCGCCTCCTTCTTGGCGAGGACGGCGTTCATCTCCGGGTTGCTGGTCATGACGAAATAGAGCGTGTCGGTCGAGGCGCCCTGGATGACCGAGACGTCGGCACTGCCCTTGAGGCTGTCGAGCTGCTCGGCCGAGAGGTTCATGGCGATGTCGACGTCGCCGCGGCGGACCGCCAGAAGCTGTGCCGCGCCGTCGGCGATGTGCCGGACGATCACGCGCTCGAACTCTGCCGGCGTACCCCAGTAGTTGGGGTTCTTCTGCATCGTGACCGAGACGTTCCGCTCCCAGCCGACCATGCGGTAGGGGCCGGTGCCGGCCGAGTTCATGTTGAACCAGGGTGTCGCCTTGTCGTTCTGGTCCGCGCCCGGCTCGGAAACCGCGCCCTGGGCCTTCGCCATCTTCGCCGAGTAGATCGCGAAGGAAGGCGCCGTCAGGTCGAGCAGCAGCGGCTCCTTCGGATTCTTCATCGCGATCTCGACCGTCATCGGGTCGATGATCGTCACGGGGCCCATGTTCGAGGCGTATGTCGCGGGCTGGTCCTTCACGTTGACCAGGCGGTCGAGGGAGAACTTCACGTCTTCCGCGGTCAGCGTGTCGCCGTTCCAGAACTTGACGCCCGGCCGCAGCGTGAAGCGCCACGCGGCGCCGTTGTTGACCAGGGTCCAGTTGGTGGCGAGCGATGGCTTGACGTTGACAAGGTCGTTGGTCGCCAGCGTCAGGAGCGTTTCGGAGACCGCACCCATGGTAAGCGGCGGGGTCAGGTCGGCCGAGCGCGCCGGGTCGTAGTTCCGCCCGTCGGAGATGTCGAGGCCGACGACCAGCGTCGTCTTCTTCTGGGCATAAGCGGGAAGCGTGAGCGCGGCGGCGATCGCGGCGCCGGCGGCGAGGCGAAGGAGCAGATTCCGCATCATGGGGTCGGTTCCTCGGTTCTGGTTTGAGGACGAGCAAGCGACGTTGCGACCGGCCTTAAGACGGGCCGAGGAGACGCCACCGAAAAGAATGGTGCGGCGCCCTGGCGGGGGGCGTCAAGCGAAGGCGCGCGGCGGCGGCGCGCTGGGATCAGGGCTGCGTTTCGAGCAGGTCCCGATGCCGCCTCAGGAAATCGCGGCCGATGCGGCTGTTGGTGCCCCAGGCACTGTGCGGCGCAGTCTCGGCGCGAAACTGCGCCTGCAGTCGTTCGTCTTCGTCGGTGTAGGCGAGTCTGCCCTCGAGGCGGTCGAGCATCTCGACCACCAGTGCTTCGATCTCCTCGGCGCTGTTCTCGATCAGGCTGACCCCGCGGGCGTCGTAGAGCTTCACGAGCGCGGAGTGCCCAAGGGGTGTCGCCGTGCTGTCGACGAACGAAAGGAAGTGGCCCTCGACCGTCCGGTAGAGCTTCGGAATGAAGATATCGGCTCCCGATATCGGCCGTGAACCCATGGGCGCAGCGTTGGCGACGGCGCAGGGTACGCCGAAGGTGAAGGGCAGCATCTGGAATCCAGAAGCGCCGCCGACAAAGAAACGGCAGCAACCGCCGAGGAATACGTCGAGCCATTCGCTCTTGTAGGGTCCGAGCGCGTAGTCGACGACGCGCTCGCGCGGACGGATCGGCGTCATGCTGGGATCGCCCATGCGGATCACCCAGCCGCCTCGCTCGACGATGCGATCGATGGCGCGGTCGAACATGGCAATCGAGGCATTGCGATGACCCAGGCTGTCCTTGGCGCCAGCGGCGGTATGAAATCCGGCTTCACGTACATGCAGCCCGACGAACCAGTCATCGTCGCCGATCCCCCACTCCTTCAAGGTGGCACGGCCACGGCGTCGGTCTTCGTCCCTGACCTTGATGAGGGGCGGTCGGTCCTCCGTCTCCCAGCGTGCTTGGACGCGAGCGGCTGCGTTCGGCAGCAGGTCGGCTTTGCCCTCGACGACCACGCCGGAGTTCCCGTAGTCGCCTGTCAGACCGGCAGCGACCAGGCTTTCGATCTCGTTCGCCTCCTCGATGACCGTGATGAACGGCTCCCAATACCCCAGAAAGTGCCTGTTGCCGACCTTGCCCTTGGCCGCGATCGCCTTCAGCTGGTGGGGTGGCCGCATTCCCAAGATCTGCATCTTCAGATAGGCGTCGAGCAGCACGATGTGTCCGACCGCCCTGGTAATCGGGGCCGGCACGACTCGGAAACCTGCCGGTCCGGCGACGTCGTCGAGAAGCCCCGTGCGGCGCAGATGCTCGTCATAGTATCTGAGCGCGACGTCGGCATTGCCGTACGCGGCGTGGAGGCCGGCAACGGCCGCGTAGCTGACGGCGCTCGAATCAAGGGCCAGTGCCTGATCGAGGACCGCTAGCCCGCCTTAT
>VGEN01000140.1 GCA_016869285.1 Alphaproteobacteria bacterium | reverse complement strand
GCCAGCGGCCCCACCCCGGCCGTGCCGTCGCCTGTGGATGGCCTGGACGGGCTACGCCCGCCCACCCCGCCCACAGGCACATCATCCACATCAACCCGATCGCGCTGCTGATTTCTCGTAAGCGCCCGGTGAGGGCCACCTTGCGCGCTTCACGGTGATGAGCGATGAGGCTGTGAGGCTCCTTATGGAGTCCAAAAGGAGGCTCCTTAGTGCAACGTGTCGAGGTCATCACCGGCAAGGAACGCCGTCGGCAGTGGACAGACGACGAGAGGCGGCGCCTCGTGGCCGAAGCCTTCGCACCGGGTGCGATCGCCGCCCAAGTGGCACGTCGGCACGACGTGGCGGAGAGCTGCCTCTTCGCTTGGCGCAAGCGCTTTGCAGCCCAGCAGAACAGCGGCCAAGCCGAGCCGCAGCGGCTCATCCCTGTGATGGTTGATGAGGGGATGGCCTCTGACTCGCCAGCAAGGTTCGAAGCGGCCACGCCGGCTCGGCCGCGCAACGCCGTCATCACCTGGCCCGACGGGATGCGCCTCGAAGTGCCTGCCGCCTATCCTGCCTCCGCGCTCCGGTCGCTGGTGGCGGCGCTGCGAAGGCCGCGATGATCGCGGTCCCAAGCGGCGTCCGCGTTTGGTTGGCGGCCGGTTACACGGATATGCGGCGTGGGATGAACTCGCTCGCGCTTCAGGTGCAGGAAGCGCTCAAGGGTGATCCGCACTCGGGCGACCTCTTCGTCTTCCGCGGCAAGCGTGGCGATCTGGTCAAGGTTCTTTGGCACGACGGCATCGGCATGTCGCTGTACGCGAAGCGGCTGGAGCGTGGACGGTTCATCTGGCCGCGACCGCCGGCCGATGGCGCAGTGACGATCACCGCATCGCAGCTCGGCTACATGCTGGAAGGCATCGACTGGCGCAACCCGGTGCGCACCTGGCGGCCTCACGTCGCCGGCTGAATCGCGACGCTGCGACGAAGTGACTCGGCATCGCGCGCGTGAGCAGCGACGCATGTCGTGGCACAATATCTTGCGTGGAGCTGACCCCAGAGACGCTTCCCGATGACGTCGATGCCTTGAAGGCGGCGTTCGTCGCGGAGCGAAGCGCGCGGGTCCACGCAGAAGCGAGAGCCACCGGCGCCGAGGCGATGGTGGCTCACCTCAAGCTCCTCATCGCCAAGATGAAGCGCGACCGCTACGGCCAGTCCTCCGAGAGCAGCCGCAAGCTGATCGACCAGCTCGAGCTGGAGCTCGAGGAGCTGGAGGCGGCCGACGCCGAAGTCGCCGCGGCGAAGCCGGGGCAGGAAGGTTCGGCCGTCCAGAGCTTCACCCGCCGGAAGCCTTTCCGCGCGCCGCTGCCGGCGCATCTGCCGCGTGAGCGCGTAGTCGTCCCGGCGCCTGCGGCCTGCCCATGCTGCGGCGGCAAGCTCTCCAAGCTGGGCGAAGACGTGACCGAGACCCTCGAGGTGGTGCCGCGCTCATGGAAGGTGATCCAGACGGTGCGCGAGCGGTTCTCCTGTCGGGCCTGCGAGGCGATCACACAGCCGCCGGCGCCGTTCCACGCAATCGCCCGCGGCCGGGCGGGGCCGAACCTGCTGGCGATGGTCCTCTATGCGAAGTACGGCCACCATCAGCCGCTCAATCGTCAGAGCGACACTTACGCCCGCGAGCGGATCGACCTCGACGTCTCGACGCTAGCCGATTGGGTCGGCGCAGCTAGCGCCACCCTGTCACCGTTGGTCGAGCTCATCCGCCGCCACGTCCTCGCCGCCGAGCGTATCCACGGCGACGATACGACCGTGCCGGTGCTGGCAAAGGGCAAGACGATCACAGGCCGCGCCTGGGTCTATGTGAGGGACGACAAGCCGTTCGGCGGTCGGGATCCGCCGGCCGCCTCCTTCTTCTACTCGCGCGACCGGAGCGGCGAGCATCCGAACCGGCATCTTGCCGGCTACTCTGGAATCCTGCAGGCCGACGCCTATGCCGGGTTCGGAGATCTGTACGATGTGGCACGTAAGCCTGGCCCCGTGACCGAAGCCGCGTGTTGGGCGCACGGAAGGCGGAAGTTCTTCGTCCTGGCCGAGGTCGGAAAGGCACCGCTCGCTCTGGAGGCGGTGCGCCGCATCGATGGCATCTTCGATGTCGAGCGGGATATCAACGGGCGTCCTGCTTCCGAACGCATCGAGATCCGCGCCAAGCGTGTCGCTCCGCTTGTCGACGGCCTGGAGACATGGATGCGCGCCGAGCGTGCCCGCCTGTCGCGGCACGCCGAGGTCGCGAAGGCGATGGACTATATGCTGAAGCGCTGGAGAGCGTTCACCAGGTTCCTGGCCGACGGCCGCATCTGCATCACCAACAACGCCGCAGAGCGGGCCTTGCGCGGCATCGCCATCGGAAGGAAGTCGTGGCTCTTCGCCGGCTCCGACCGCGGCGGCGAGCGCGCCGCGGCCATGTACACCCTCTTCGGCACGGCCCGCCTCAACGGCATCGACCCGCAGGCATGGCTTGCCGACGTGCTCGGGCGCATTCACGACCATCGCGCCTCGCACCTCGACCAGCTCCTCCCCTGGAACTGGATGACCCCGGCCCAAGCCGCAGCTTAGCGGCCTCTCCCGATATGATATTGCGTGCATATCGAGGGCGATATACCGTCCCGTGCATATCGCCTCCGGCGGGCCAGGATGTCCGATACGCTCGAGCTCACGCTGCTGTTCTTCGCCGCCGCCGTGCTCTACTCCTCGGTCGGTCACGCGGGCGCCTCGGGCTATCTCGCCGCCATGGCGATCGTCGGCATCGCGCCGGCGGCGATGCGCCCGACCGCGCTCGCCCTCAACATCCTGGTCTCGGTCATCACCACCTGGCGCTTCTTCAGGGCTGGCCACTTCGAATGGCGCGCCTTCTGGCCGTTTGCGCTGGCATCCGTTCCCGCCGCCTTCGTCGGCGGCGCCCTGCATCTGCCGACGGACCTGTACAAGCGTGTGGTCGGCGCGATCCTGCTGCTCGCTGCCGCCCAGCTCGCGCGCTCGGCCTACAAGGCGGCCGTCGCGGACTCCAGGGCCGATCCGGCGGCGGTGCCGATCGCGCCGGCGCTCGGGTTCGGCGCCGGCATCGGTTTCCTGTCGGGGCTCACCGGTACAGGCGGGGGAATCTTCCTCAGTCCAGTGCTCCTGTTCATGGGCTGGGCCGAGACGCGGCGCACCTCGGGGCTCGCCGCCGCCTTCATCCTGGTCAACTCCGTCGCCGGCCTGGCAGGGTCGGCGTTCTCGCTCTCGGACTTCCCGAACGCGCTGCCGACCTGGCTTGCGACGGCCGCAGTCGGCGCCCTCATCGGCACCCAGCTCGGCAGCAAGGTGCTGCCAATCTCCGCACTCCGCTACCTGCTGGCCGCCGTGCTCGTCATCGCCGGCCTCAAGCTCCTCCTCACCTGAGCGCACTCACTCTTCAGGCGGGCGCTGCGCAAGCAACCTGCTGAACGCCTTCATGTCGGCCGCAATGACCTTCGTCGCGCGGCTCTCCATCGCCCGGTACCGCTTCAGCACCTCGCGGCCGGTCGGCGTCAGCGCGGCACCGCCACCGCGCAACCCGCCCTTGGCGGCGTCGACCAGCGGCTTCCTGAAGCAGGCGTTCATCGTCTTCACCAGGAACCAGGCCCTCCGATAGCTCATGCCCATTCGGCGGCCGGCCGCTGCGATCGATCCAGTCTGGTCGATTGCCTCCAGCAGCGCGGCCTTGCCGGGGCCGACCGCGATCGCGGGGCCGAGCAGGATCCTGAGGCGGGGCTCGAGGCGCTCCTTCACATGGCTCTTATAGCAGCCAGCTCACACCGCCGCCGCACCCTGCGGCCTTCGCCGGATGGATACGAAGTATTCGCCGAGCTGGCGACGCGCTTCGATCAGCACTGGCGTCTCGTCGCTGCCGCCCTCCGTCGCTTCCTCGCCGAGCCAGCCGAGCGACACGATGGCGCCATCCTCCTCCGTCACCACGAGGTCCCCGAGCGGGCTCGCGATGGTGAGGGTAGGCATTATGCGGCCGGAAGCAGCGCCGGCGGCACGCCCGCCGGATCGGTGATCGGCAGCGAGCAGGTCATGCCCTGGCAGACATAGACGGTGGGCTTGCTCTCGACCTGGCCCTTGCCATGCGCGGGATGGCCCGGTGGCAGCGCCTCGTCCGGGCCGATCACCTGGAGCACGCGGTTTGGCAGGCTCAATCCGGCGACGGCGTCGATCAGCGCCTTGGTCGCGGGATCCTGGCGCTTGCCGATGATGACGATCTGCTGTGCCGCCTGCAGCAGCTCGGCGGCATTGAGTAACGTGGAGAACGCCATCGCGCTGCGGCTGATGTCGCCGGAGAAAGCGGCGATGACGGCCTCGGCGCGGTCGCGGTACTTCGCATCGCCGGTGAGGAACCAGAGCCGCGCGAGGTTGCCGGCTTGCGTGCCGTTGCCCGAGGGCGTCGCGTTGTCATGAGCGTTGCGCGTGCGGACGATCAGCGCCTCGCCGTCATCCGGCGTGAGGAAATAGCCGGCGTTGTCGCGATCCCAGAAATGCCGGTCGAGCACATTGGCCCAGGCACGGGCGCGATCGAGGTAGTGCGGCTCGCCGCTCGCTTCGTGCAGCGCCAGCGCGGCGCGCGTCAGCTGCGCATAGTCGTCGAGCAGTCCTGAGTGGTGCGCCTTGCCGTCGCGCGCGCTGTGCAGCAGGCGATCGTCGCGTCCATGCACGCGCTCGATATAGGAGAAGGCCGCGCGCGCTTTCTCGAGCCAGTCGGGCCGACGGAAGGCCAGCGCGGCATGCGCGAGCGCCGCGATCATCAGGCCGTTCCAGTCAGCGAGCGTCTTGTCGTCGAAGCCGGGACGCACTCGGGCCGAGCGTACCTGGAGCAGCCTCGCCCGGGCGCGGCCGAGCAGGCCTTCCTCCGCCGGAGGCAGAGGATCGGGCGAGCGCGAGCGGTTGAGGATGGTCTTGTGTTCCCAGTTGCCGAGAGGCGTCACGTCATAGGCGCGCTTGAAGACTTCGCTCGCCTCGCCCAGGACCTGATCGATCTCCTTCTCGCTCCAGACGTAGAAGAGACCTTCCTCGCCTTCGCTGTCGGCGTCGAGCGACGAGGCGAAGCCGCCATTGCCGACGATCATCTCGTTGAACAGCCAACCGGCGGTCTCCTCGACGCGCTGCTGGTAGAGCGGTGTCTTGGTGTCCTGCCAGACTAAGGTCAGCAGATCGATCAGCTCCGCATTGTCGTAGAGCATCTTCTCGAAATGCGGGACCAGCCATTCCTCGTCGACCGAGTAGCGGGAGAAGCCGCCGCCGAGATGATCGTAGATGCCCCCCTGGCACATGCGGTCGAGCGTGGTCGTCACCGCTTCGATGAAGGGACGCTGGCCGGTGCGGATCCAGGCGCGCCAGAGCATCGCGAAGCCGGGCACGTTGGGGAATTTCGGCGCCGAGCCGAAGCCGCCGAAGAAGGGATCGACCTGGCGCGCCAGCGCGCGCGCGACCTTGTCGAGATCGTTGAGGTCGGGAATGCCGCCGGATCGGGAGACCGACAGCTTGCCGAGCGCCTCCTTCAGCGCATCGACATTTTTCGCGACCGTGTCGGGCTGGCGTTTGTAGGTGCCATGCAGGCTCTTCAGCACATCGACGAAGCCGGGCCGTCCGTAGCGTGCGCTCGGCGGGAAGTAGGTGCCGCCCCAGAAGGGATCGCCCTCCGGCGTCAGGAACATGGTCAGCGGCCAGCCGCCGGACTCGCCCAGCAGCGCCAGTGCCGACTGGTAGATCGTGTCGACATCCGGCCGCTCCTCGCGGTCGACCTTGATGTTGACGAAGAGCTCGTTCATCACCGCCGCGGTCGCGTCGTCCTCGAAGGACTCATGCGCCATCACATGGCACCAGTGGCAGGCGGCGTATCCCACCGAGAGCAGCACGGGCACGTTGCGGCGCTTGGCTTCGGCGAAGGCCTCCGGCCCCCAGACCTGCCAATGGACCGGGTTGTCCTTGTGCTGTAGCAGGTACGGGCTGGTCGCCTGGTCGAGACGGTTCAAGGATGCTCTTTCGCGATGAGCGGCGATCATAAGGGAAAGCCCTTTCCTCAACAGCCGGGCATCTATGCGCTGGCGACGCCACCCGGCCGCGCGGCGCTGGCGGTCATCCGACTGTCCGGCGCCGGGGTGCGCGAGGCGATCGAGGCCCTCGTCGGGCACCTGCCGGTGCCGCGCATGGCGACGGTCGCAACCTTCTCGGAACCGGGACGGTCAGATCGTCTCGGCTCCGGGACGATCGATCGGGGGCTGGTTCTCTGGTTTCCAGCCCCCTCCAGCTATACGGGCGAGGACGGGGCGGAGTTGCAGCTCCACGGGGGACGCGCGACCGTCGCCGCGGCGGCGGAGGCACTGGGGCGGCTGGGGTTGCGGGCGGCGGAGCCGGGGGAGTTCACCCGTCGCGCCTTCCGCAACGGCAAGCTCGATCTCACCCAGGCCGAGGCTATCGCCGACCTGACCGAGGCCGAGACCGCGGCGCAGCGCCGCCAAGCCCTCCGCCAGCTCGACGGCGCCTTCGGAGCCCTCGTCGAGGGCTGGCGGAGGCGCCTTCTCGCAGCCGCGGCACAGATCGAGGCCACCCTCGACTTTTCTGACGAGGATCTACCGGCGGGGGTGGAAGAGAAGGTCCTCACCGAGCTGTTGTTATTAAGGAACGATATATCGAGTTATTTGGGTCGCCAGACGCGAGGTGAACGCCTCCGCGAGGGTATCCGGGTTGCCATCCTCGGCCCCCCGAATGCCGGCAAGTCGAGTCTCTTGAACGCCCTCGCCCAGCGCGAGGCGGCGATCGTCTCGGCGGTGGCCGGGACCACCCGGGACGTGATCGAGGTCCACCTGGATCTCGGGGGTGTGCCGGTCATTCTCGCGGACACCGCCGGCCTGCGGGACGCGACCGATGCGATCGAGGCGGAGGGGGTCCGGCGGGCGACCCTCTGGGCGAAGGGGGCCGACCTTCGGGTGGTGGTCGGGGCGGCCGATGACTGGTCGGCCCTCTACGCCCCGGCGGTCCGGGGGGTGGTCAACGCGACGACCATTGTCGTCGGCAACAAGGTCGACCTGGCGCCCACCCCGCCCTTCTGGGACGGTCTCCCCGTCCTTCCCGTTTCGGTGAAGTCCAATGACGGGATCGACACCCTCCTGGATCGTCTCGCCTCCGAGACGAGCGGTCTTGCGGGGGAGTCGGCTGAACCGGCCCTGACCCGGGCCCGTCATCGGCAGGCCCTTTCGGCCTGTATCGGAGCGATAGATCGAGCCTTGGAAACCCCCGATCCCGTGCTTCGGGCGGAGGAGTTACGCCAATCAATTCAGGGACTTGGGCGTATCACGGGACGCATCGACATCGAGGAGGTCCTCGATGAGCTCTTCCGCAGTTTCTGCATCGGAAAGTGATCGAGGCCTGTTCCACGTGAAACACGGCTCGCGGTAGAATAGGCCATGACCTTCGATGTCGTGGTGATCGGCGGCGGCCATGCGGGGACCGAAGCAGCGGCAGCGGCCGCCCGGATGGGCGCCCGAACGGCGCTTGTGACCCACCGCCGCGACACGATCGGCGTGATGTCCTGCAACCCCGCGATCGGGGGTCTGGGCAAGGGTCACCTGGTCCGCGAGATTGACGCCCTGGATGGGATCATGGCCCGGGCGATCGACCGCTCGGGCATCCAGTTCCGAATCCTCAACCGGAGCAAGGGACCAGCCGTCCGAGGCCCGCGCGCTCAGGCCGACCGGCGCCTTTACCGGGCGGCCGTTCAGGCGCTGCTCGCAGAGCAGGCCGGGCTCGAGATCGTTGAGGGCGGGGCCGAGGATCTTGTGGCCGAGAACGGGCGGCTGGTCCGCGTCCGCCTGGCCGATGGCCGCGAGCTCCGTGCCGGCGCGATCGTGGTGACCACCGGCACCTTTCTTCGCGGGCTGATCCATCGCGGCGAGGCCAAGGAAGCGGCCGGCAGGATCGGCGAGCCCCCGTCCCTCGGCCTCTCGGCGGCCCTTTCCCGGCTCGGCTTCCCGCTCGGTCGGCTCAAGACCGGAACCCCGCCTCGGCTCGACGGCCGGACCATCGACTGGTCCAGCCTTGAGATTCAGCATGGCGACGACCCGCCCGAGCCCTTCTCGGCCCTGACCGACCGGATCTCGGTTCCCCAGATCCCCTGCCACATCACCTCGACGACCCCGGCGACCCACGCCCTGATCCGGGCGAATCTGCATCGGGCACCGATGTTCTCGGGTCAGATCGAAAGCGTCGGCCCCCGCTACTGCCCCTCGATCGAGGACAAGGTGGTCCGATTCGGCAGCCGGGAGCGTCACCAGATCTTCCTGGAACCTGAGGGCCTGGACGATCCGACCGTCTATCCGAACGGGATCTCGACCTCGCTGCCCGAGGATATCCAGGTCGACCTGATCCGGACCATCCCCGGCCTCGAGAATGCCCGTATACTCCAGGCGGGCTACGCCATCGAATACGATCACGTAGACCCGCGGGAGCTCCGGCCTACCCTGGAAACGCGAAGAATTTCAGGGCTTTTCCTGGCCGGCCAGATCAACGGGACGACCGGCTACGAGGAAGCCGCCGGCCAGGGACTCCTTGCGGGAATCAACGCCGCCCTCCACGCAGGGGGCGGTAGGCGGACTTTCACCCTGACCCGCGCCGACGCCTATATCGGAGTCATGGTTGACGATCTCGTGGGGCGCGGGGTCACCGAGCCCTATCGCATGTTCACGTCCAGGGCCGAGTACCGGCTCAGCCTCCGGGCGGACAACGCCGATCTCCGGCTCACCGCCAAAGGCCAGGACATCGGCTGTGTCGGACCCGAGCGGGCCCGGGTGTTTCACGTGAAACAATCCGCCCTCGCCGAGGGGCGGGCTATGCTCGACCGTCTCTCTGCGAGCCCCAATGCCCTCGCGAAGCATGGCCTGACCGTCACCCAGGACGGCCAGATCCGGTCGGCCTTCGATCTTCTCGCCTTCCCGACCGTGACTCTGGACCGGCTTTCATCGATCTGGCCCGAGATCGCGACCATTCCCGGCGAGATTCGGGCCCAGCTCGAGACCGATGGCCGCTACGCGGGGTATCTGAATCGCCAGGAAAGCGATATCGCTGCCTTCCGGCGCGACGAATCCCTGGCTCTTCCAGACGATCTGAATGTCGATGCCATCGGCGGGCTCTCGAATGAGGTCCGGTCGATCCTCAAAACCGCCCGTCCGGCCACGATCGGCGCCGCCTCGCGGCTTTCCGGGGTCACGCCGGCAGCGGTCGTGGCGCTTCTGCGCCACGCCAGGGCATGACTCCGGAGGAATTCGGCGCCGCGACCGGTGTTTCACGTGAAACACTCGACCGACTTCGCCTCTACGCCTCTCTTTTGGCCCGCTGGCAGCGGGCCGTGAACCTGATAGGCAAGTCCACGGCCGCCGATATCTGGGAAAGACACTTCCTCGACTCCGCCCAGCTCTATCCGTACCTGGCCGAAGGGCCTGGTCTGGTCGATTTTGGGAGCGGCGCCGGTTTCCCGGGGGCCGTCCTCGCCACCCTCGGGGTCAAGGATGTCCATCTGGTCGAGTCAGATAGCCGGAAGTGTGCCTTCCTTCGCGAACTCGACCGCCAGCTCGGCCTCGGTATGACGATTCACGAGTCCCGCATTGACCACCTCACCCCTTGGAAAGCCCGGAGTCTGACCGCCCGCGCCCTCGCCCCCCTGTCCCAGCTCCTCGATATGGCCGAGGAGTTCCTCTCCCCGGACACGGTCTGCCTCTTCCTGAAGGGGGAGAGTGTGGATCGGGAATTGACGGAGGCTGAGAAAGGGTGGAATATGACCGCGTCACGCCTTCCGAGTCGGACCAGTCCTACGGGCGTAATCCTCAGGCTGACCAGGGTGGAGCGCAAAAAATGATCGAGTTGAACGCGGGTACGGCCGATTGTCCCCGCATCATCGCCGTCGCCAATCAAAAGGGAGGCGTCGGCAAGACGACTACCGCGATCAACCTGGCGACGGCTCTCGCTGCCTGCGACAAGCGGGTCCTCATCATCGACCTGGATCCCCAGGGAAATGCCTCGACGGGCCTCGGTATTCCCCGGACCGCCCGCGAGCGCGATACCTATGCGGTGCTTTGCGAGGGCCTGCCGGTGATGAAGGCGGTGCAGCCGACTCTGATCCCGCGCCTCTCGGTCGTACCCGCTTCCGTCGATCTCTCCGGTGCTGAGATCGAGCTGGTCGAGCAGGGCCGCCGCGAGTTCAAGCTGGCCGACGTGATCCGCGACGTCCGCGAGGCGGACTACATTCTGATCGACTGCCCGCCCTCGCTCGGCCTCCTGACGCTGAATGCGCTGGTCGCAGCGGACGCGGTGCTCGTGCCGCTCCAGTGCGAGTTCTACGCGCTTGAGGGCCTCAGCCACCTGATCAAGACGATCGAGCGGGTCAAGCGTGCTCTTAACCCGCGGCTCGAGATCCAGGGCGTTGTGCTGACCATGTACGACAAACGCAACAACCTGTCGGATGCGGTCGCCGCCGATGTCCGCGGTCATCTCGGAGAAAAGGTCTACGAGACCGTCATTCCGCGCAATGTCCGCGTCTCCGAGGCGCCCTCGCACGGCAAGCCGGTGCTGGTCTACGACATGAAATGCCCGGGCTCGCAGGCCTATCTGCACCTGGCCGGCGAGGTGATCCGTCGCGAGCGGATCGCGGCGTGATCGAGGAGCAGGAAGGCGGCGGGCGGCGGCGCGGCCTTGGGCGGGGGCTGGGCCAGCTCTTCGGCGAAGAAGCCCAGGACTACGCCGAGCTCGACAAGGCGCGCTCGGCCAAGAGCGTTCCGGTCGACCAGATCTATCCGGGTCGCTTCCAGCCGCGGAAGCACTTCGACGAAGAAGCCCTCGCCACGCTTGTCGAGTCGATCAAAGCCCAGGGCATCCTTCAGCCGATCCTGGTAAGACGGCATCCCGAGTCATCCAACGCGTATGAAATCATCGCCGGCGAGCGTCGCTGGCGGGCTGCCCAGCTCGCCCAGCTGCACGAAGTACCGATTCTCATCAAGGACCTACCGGACCGCGACGCGCTCGAAGTCGCTCTGGTCGAGAACGTCCAGCGCCAGGACCTGAACGCGATCGAAGAGGCCGAAGGCTACCGGCGGCTGGTCGACGAATTCGGCCATACCCAGGAGGATCTGGCGAAGGTTGTCGGCAAGAGCCGGAGCCATGTCGCCAACATGATGCGCCTCCTGGCTCTCCCAGACGGGGTCCGGCAGCTGGTCTCGACCGGCCAGCTCAGCGCCGGACACGCCCGCGCGATGATCGGACGGGAGGATGCGGAGCAGCTGGCAGCCAAGGCGGTGGCCAAAGGTCTTACCGTCCGCCAGGTCGAACGACTCGTCACTACCGAGAAGGGTGGCAGTTCTACCCGCGAAAAGGCACCGTCAGCGGATCCCAATACCGCGGCGCTCGAGAGAGACCTCGAAACCCTGCTCGGGCTCAAGGTCCGGGTCGCCTTCGACGGAGAAAAGGGCTCGCTGACGATCTACTACGGCACCCTCGACCAGCTCGACGGTCTGCTCTCTCGCATTACGCAATCGGGTACGCCGAAACTCTGAGGCGTTAACCATTAAACGCCTCCTAACTCATTGATATATCGCACTATCGCGTTGATATAACAGCGATCCCATTGAAATCGCTCTAAAAGCGGCGCAAAATCAGACTATGGCCGCAACCGGGCTGGTCCTGTCCAGAATCTTTCGCACATTTGATCAGGCGGCGGCTCCGGATTGTGGGACCTGCGGCTGATAGAGTGGCCGCATGTTCATGTAGCACCTGGCTGACCACGCCGATCCTGCGATATAGCGCAGCCGCGCAGCCGCCAAGTTGAGACAGGACTGACCATCAGGGAAGGCACCGACGACACGGGTTCGTCGGCGGATCTCTTTCATGATCCGCTCGAGTGGGTTGTTGGTGCGGATCTTCTGCCAGTGGATGTCTGGGAAGGCGAAGTAGGTCA
>VGEN01000139.1 GCA_016869285.1 Alphaproteobacteria bacterium | reverse complement strand
CTAGCCGCTTTCTTCTTCGTCGACGTCGCCCGGCCCTCCCTCGGAGGGCCTTTTCGTTTTCAGACCGTCCATCGGCAGGGAGCATCCGATGACCGCGCTCAAGGACAAGGCCCGCCGCTTCACGGAGATGCATGCGGCGCCCGGCATCATCGTGTTGCCGAATGCCTGGGATATCGGCAGCGCCGTCATCATGGCCGATGCGGGATTCCCGGCGATCGCGACGACCTCGGCCGGCATTGCCTTCGCGCAGGGCCTGCCGGATGGCGAACGCATCTCCAGGCAGAGGATGCTGGAGATATGCGCCGGCATCGCTGCCGCCGTTCCGGTGCCGGTGACCGCCGATCTCGAAGCCGGCTACGGGCCGAGGCCCGAGCAGGTGGCGAAGACGATCGAGGATGCGATCGATGCCGGGCTCGCCGGCTGCAACATCGAGGACACGTCGAGCCGCGCCGGCAAGAAGCTCTACGATTTCGAGGCGGCCTGCGACCGCATCCGCGCCGGATCGGAAGCGGCGAAGAAGGCCAAAATCGCCTTCGCGCTGAACGCGCGCACCGATGCCTATCTCTCGCAGGTCGGCGATGCGAAGTTCAACTTCGCGGAATCGGTGAAGCGCGCCAACGCCTATCTCGCCGCCGGTGCGACCTCGGCCTTCGTTCCCGGACGCCTCGACGCTCAGACGATCACGCAGCTCGCGCATGAGGTCGACGGGCCGCTCAACGTGCTCGGCGCCTTCTCCGGCAGCCCGAGCCCGTTCTCCGTCGCCGAGCTCGAGGGTTTCGGCGTGAAGCGCGTCAGCATCGGCGGCAGCCTGACCGGCGCGGTCCTCGGCTTCATCCGTCGCAGCATCGTCGAGCTCAAGACGAAGGGAACCTTCTCCTATCCCGAAGGCGGCATCCCGAATGCCGAGTCCGGCAGGCTGTTCGAGAAATACGCGGCGAAGAAGTAGATCAGCGCTTTCGCTTCGCCGCGGGCTTCTTCTTCTCCTTCGCCGGCAGCGAGGCGACGTAGGCGCGGGCCTTGTCGAGCCACGGCGCGAGCGTCTTCGCATCGGCAAGGAGCGCGGGTGGCGCGACCATGAAGGCGCCCATCTTGCGGCCCAGCATCGGCTCGAAGGGCGTGGCGCCGTGCTTCTGCTCGAACACCTGGCGGTCGGCCTCCCCCAGCTTCAGCACGAGGTTTTCCTGGTGCAGGCCGGCGAAGAGGTGACCGTTGGCGAAGGCCGCCGGATAGCCGAACATCTTGCGGCGCTCGATCGCGCCGCGCTCAGGCAGCAGCCGATCGAACAGCCGGACCAGATCCGGCGGCGATTTGCGCCACGCCACTAGCTGCAGCACCCCGCCATCGCCGCCTTCCTGCCGGCGCGGTACTTGTACTGCGGCGACCACTCGCCGACGCCTTCCGGCAGCAGGTCGAAGATGTGCCAGATCGCGGAGAAATCGTCGCCAGGCCCGAAGCCGGTGTCGGAGACGCGCAAGATCTTCTCGCCCTTGCGCTTGAAGACCGAGATGCCGGGCCGCCAACCGTCCTCGGCCGAGCCATAGCCCATGTCCTTGGCGAAGCTGGTGCCCTTGTGGCTCAGCATCGGGAACCGCCAGCCGCGGCCGCGGGCGAATTTCTGCTGGGCGGCGGGCGCGTCCGGGCTGGTGACGACGAAGGCGGCGCGGTCGACAAGATGGTCGTAGACGCCGTTGATCCCATCCGCCCATAGCGTGCAGTAGACGCAGGACCGGCCCATGTTGTGGACGGCAAAGAGCTCGTCCTTGTCGCCGAAGAGCTGGGACAGGTGGACACTGCCGCGCGGCCCGGAGAGCGCGTAGTCCTCGACCTCCTCCGGCGCGAGCGATGACTGGATCTTCCTCATCTTCTTTCGGATCTGGGTGATCTCCTTGCGGAAGCCTTCCAGCTGCTGCGTGCCTTTCGCGTAATTCATCGCTTGCCTCCTCGACGGTTGCGGCGACGCCCGGGATCGAGATACGCGGCGAGCGTATCGAACTGGGCCTGCCAATACTTGGTGTAGCGGTTGATCCAGACGGCGGCGGCGAAGATCGGCCCGACCTCGAACCGGCAGCGGCTGATGCGGCCGGTGCGTTCCTGGGTCACGAGGCCCGCCTGGACCAGGACCTGGATATGGCGCGAGACCGCCTGCAGCGAGATCTCGAACGGCGCCGCGAGTTCGGAGACGAGCAACGGCGCCTCGTCGAGCCGCTCCAGGATCGCGCGTCGGATCGGATCGGAGAGGGCGAAGAAGACGCGGTCGAGCCGCTCCTCTTCGACATCCCCGGCCGTCTTGCCCGTCGCGTCGATAAGGACCGCCTTGGTCGAAACCATGCGGCAATATTATCAATCGATCAATTGATAGTCAATCAGTCAGTTGATAGATCGCCGCCCGCATACCGCCGCTCGCGGGCCAGCAGCGCCTGCTTGCGCTTGGCCCCCCAACGATAGCCGCCGAGATCGCCGTCGCTGCGCACGACGCGGTGGCAGGGCACGACCAGCGGCACCGGGTTGGCGGCGCAGGCGTTCGCGACGGCGCGGACCGCGCGCGGATTGCCGATGCGTTTGGCGATGTCCCGGTAGCTCGCGGTCTGCCCTGCGGGAATCCGCTGCAGCTCCTGCCAGACGCGTCGCTGGAAGGCGGTGGCGCGCACATCGAGCGGCAGGTCGAGATGCGGCAGCTTGCCCGCCAGATGGCGGACGATCGGCTCGACATAGGTGCCGAGGCCCGACTCGTCGCGCGCGAGGCTCGCTTCCGGGAACTCGGCCTCGAGCGCCTTCGCCAGCTTCCCCTCGTCCTCGCCGAGCGCGATCATGCACACGCCGCGCTCGGTCGCGGCGACCAGCAGCAGATCGAGCGGCGACTTCTTGATGGCGAAACGCACGGCCTCGCCGACGCCGCCCTTGCGGTAGCGCGCCGGCGTCATGCCGAGCTCAACCTTGGCCTTCTCGTAGAGCCGGCTCGCCGAACCGTATCCGGCGCCATACATCGCCTGCGCCACCGGCTCGCCTTTCTTGAGGTCGGCCTTGAGCCTGGCGACGCGCTTGGCCTCGCCATAGGCGCGCGGGCTCACTCCCACGATCTCGGTGAACAGGCGCTGCAGGTGATGCGGGCTGATGCCGACGGCACGGCCGAGCATGGTCAGGGTCGGGATCGCGTCCGCCTCGTCGATCAGGCGTGCGGCCTTGCGGATGGCGGCGAGACGCGGATTGGCGGCCTCGACGTCGTTCGGCCGGCAGCGCTTGCAGGCGCGGTATCCCGCCCGCTCGGCCGCCTCGGCCATCCGATAGAAGCGGACATTCTCGCGCTTGGGCCGCCTTGCCGGGCATGAGGGCTTGCAGTAGATGCCGGTCGACAGCACCGCGACGACGAACTGCCCGTCGGCTTGCGCGTCGCGCGCCTCGAAGGCGGCCCAGAGGCGGTTCTGATCCATGGCACTCTCCATGTCCTATACCTAGGCCCGCGCCCGCCTCCTGACTATCCGATGCTTGCGCCGCATGTCCCTAAAGATACTTGGCGAGCCAGGCCTTCACCTCGCGCCAGAAAACCCGCGTGTTCTCGGCCCGCCCGACGAAGTGGCCCTCATCCGGAAAAACGACGAAGCGCGACGGCACCTTGCGTCGCTGCAGGATCTTGAAATGGGTCAGGCCCTCGCCCAAGGGCACGCGGAAATCGCGTTCGCCATGGGTGATCAGGGTCGGCGTCGAGAAGTTGCCGGAATAGCGGATCGGGCTCTGGTCGTTCCATTGCCCGCCCTTCTCCCAGATCGGCGCGCCCATGCGGATCTCGCGCTCCAGGCCGCCGTCGTTGGTGCCGTACTGCGCCTCGTTGTTGAACGGGCCGACATGCGAGACGAGGCATTTGAAGCGCTTCGTCGTGCCGATGAGCCAGTTGACGAGATAGCCGCCATAGCTGCCGCTGACGGCAGCGAGCCGATCCTTGTCGATGAAGGGATGGAGCCGGATCGCCTCGTCGATGCCGGCGAGGATGTCGAGCGCCGGCCCGCGCAGCACGTCCTTCTCGATCGACTCGGCGAACTCTTCGCCGAGTCCGAGCGAGCCCATGTAGTTCGTCGCCACCACGACATAGCCGGGCGTCGCCAGCAGATGCATGTGGAACCAGAACGCGCCATAGCTGAAGGCATCGGTGTAGGCGGTCGCCGGCCCGCCATGGATCAGCGCCACCAGCGGGTACTTCTTCTTGGGATCGAAGCCGGGCGGCAGGATCAGCATGTTGTGAATGCGGCGCCCGGCCGCCGAGGTAAACCAGAAATGACTGGGATCGGGCGCATCGATCGCGGCCAGGCGCTCGGCATTGAAGCTCGTCAGCGCCACATGCCGGTTGCCCTCGAGGCGGACGATCTCCGGCGGCTGGATGGCGCGCTCGAAGACCGCGGCGACGCCGCCTTCGATCGGCGTGGCCGTGCGATAGGCGCCGCTTCCCGCCGGCATCATCGGCTCGACCGCGCCGCCCGCCGTCGGCACGCGGAACACACGAGCGAAGCCGTCGTCGAGCGCATCGAGATAGGCCGTGCGCCCATCGGTCGAGATCGAGAAGGCGGAGATCAGCCGGTCCCAGGACGCCGTGACGATGCGGCCTTGCCCGGGTTCGGCCATGAAAAGCGCGCGAGCTGCGTCAGCGTCGAGTCGGTCGCGCGCCGCCGGCGAAGCACGTAGAGCGCATCGCCCGTCTTGGCGAATTGCGGCTCGGCGAAGCTCTCGTTCGGATCGCCGATCCGTTTCGGCTCGCCGCCGCTGGCCTGGACCTGGAAAAGCCCGGTCTGCGTTGTGGTGTGCATCATCGTGTCGGCATCGAGATGCGCGGCGAAGACGACCGACTTCCCGTCCGGCGCCCACTGCGCCGCCAACGTCTCGATCGTGTCGCGCTCGGTGGACCGGAAGGTTCCGCGGAAGCCGGCCGAGCGCGCGAAGGCCGTGTCCTTGATCAGATCGCGCGGCTCGGCGCCTTCCGCGAGCTCGATCACCAGCGGATGCGGCCGGCGCTCATCCAGCCATTTGTTCCAGTAGCGCACCGGCATCGCATCGAAGATGCGCGGCCCGGCCTTAGGCGGCGTCGGATCGCCATCGGCGGCGCAGTCCGCTTCGAACAGGATGGCCCGGCCGTCGGGCCGCCATTTCGGGTATCGGGCGCCGCCGGACCAGTGCGTCACCCGAACCGCCTCGCCGCCATCGACGGGCAGGATGTAGACCTGCGCCGCCACGTCTCCCTCGCGCCGGGTCGCGAAGGCGATCCGGGTCCCCTCCGGCGACCAGGCCGGCGCACCGATCGGCGCCGAACCGCGAACCAGCCGGCGCGGCGGCGTCTTGCCATCGGCGGCCAGGAGCCATAGCTCCCAGATCTCCTCGGCCGGATCGTAGGCCGGCGACAGCACCGAGACGGCAAGCCGGGCCCCATCCGGGCTCGCCGCCGGATTGCCGACGCTCTTCATCAGCCAGATGTCTTCCTGGGTAACCGGCCGCTTGCCGGCACTGCCGGCGGCCGCGA
Source organism: Alphaproteobacteria bacterium (assembly GCA_016869285.1). Lineage (GTDB taxonomy): Bacteria > Pseudomonadota > Alphaproteobacteria > SHVZ01 > SHVZ01 > SHVZ01. The sequence goes on along the minus strand of VGEN01000139.1, from coordinate 6,501 downwards.
TGCGCGCCGCTTGCTCCTCGGTCATCGGCTTTCCCCTCCGGCTTCCCACCCTAAGGCCGTTTCAATCCTAGCGACCGCTTGCCTTCGTCTCGCGATCCTGGTGGACTGTCATGGAACTTTAACCAAGAAGACTCCTTGCGGTCTTCAGGGCCGGCGGATACCAGCCGCTGGTCCATCAGAGGGAGGGCGACAGATGAAGCGCATGTTGTTGTCGACGGTTGCCGGCCTGGCCACGCTCCTCAGCGTCGCCAGTGTCCAGGCGCAGGTCGAAATCCAGTTTTGGCACGCGATGGGCGGCAATCTCGGCGAGGCGGTGAACGCGCTGGTCGAGCCGTTCAACAAGGAGCAGAACGCTTACAAGGTGACCCCGGTCTTCAAGGGCTCCTACACCGAGACCCTGACCGCGGCGATCGCCGCGTTCCGCGCCAAGCAGAACCCGCATATCGTGCAGGTCTTCGAGGTCGGCACCGCCACCATGATGGCGGCCAAGGGCGCGGTCTATCCGGTGCATCAGCTGATGGCCGACACCAAGGAGCCCTTCGATCCGAAGAGCTTCATCGGCCCGGTCTACGGCTACTACTCGACCACCGACGGCAAGCTGCTGTCGATGCCGTTCAACTCCTCGACCCCGGTGTTCTACCGCAACAAGGAGATGATGAAGAAGGCCGGGCTCGATCCGGAGAAGGCGCCGGCGACCTGGCCGGAGGTCGCCGAGATGGCGAAGAAGATCGTTGCCTCCGGCGCCAAGTGCGGCTTCACCTCGCAGTGGCAGACCTGGGCGCTGATCGAGAATTTCGGCGCCTGGCATAACCTGCCCTTCGCCACCAAGGCCAACGGCTTCGGCGGCATCGACATCGAGCTCCGGATCAACAGCCCGGCGCACGTCAAGCACATCGAGCAGCTCAGCGCCTGGACCAAGGACAAGACCATGGTCTATGGCGGGCGTGAGGGCCGGTCGACGGCGATGTTCAACGCCGGCGAATGCGGCTTCCACATTGCCTCCTCGGCGACCGCATCCGCGATCGACAAGGCGCTGGGGCAGGGCGTTGCCGGCATCAGCATGATGCCCCACTGGCCCGACGTCGCCGCCAAGCCGCAGAACTCGATCATCGGCGGCGCCACGCTCTGGGTGCTCCAGGGCAAGCCCGCGGCCGAGTATGTCGGCGTCGCCAAGTTCTTCACCTACCTGTCGCGCCCCGACGTGCAGGCGAAATGGCATCAGGAGACCGGCTACGTCCCGATCACCTCGGCTGCCGCCGATATCACCGAGAAGGCCGGCTTCTACAAATCCAACCCCGGCCGCGACATCGCGGTGAAGCAGCTTCAGCTCAACGCACCGACCGAGAATTCGAAGGGGCTCCGCATCGGCAACTTCGTGCAGATCCGCGATGTGGTCGACGAAGAGCTGGAAGCGGTGTGGGCCGGTCAGAAGACCGCCAAGGTCGCGCTCGACGACGCGGTCAAGCGGGGCAACGAGCTCCTCAAGCGCTTCGAGGCCGCGAACCGCTAACGACTCCGATTGGGCCCCCTCCCCCGCGCGAAAGCGCGGGGGAGGGTTGGGGTGGGGGCCCGGGCATAGCGAGGGATGCGGAGACCGAGCCGCCGATGCCGTTCGCTTCGCTCGGGCCCCCACCCCAACCCTCCCCCGGCTTCGCCGGGAGAGGGGGCAAGAACTTCACCGAGCACAAACAACGCTGAGCAATGGAAAAACGCGTCACCTTCAACGAGAAGACGCTGCCCTATCTGCTGGTCCTGCCGCAGATCGCCATCACCATCGCCTTTTTCTTCTGGCCCTCCTGGCAGGCGATCTACCAGTCGGTGCTGCTCGAGGATGCCTTCGGCGGCAACACGCGCTTCGTCTGGTTCGACAACTTCGCCCATCTCTTCCGGGACCCCGCCTATTACCGCTCCGCGATGATCACGGCCGTATTCTCGCTGCTCGTCGCCGGGCTCGGGCTTTCGATCTCGCTGCTGCTGGCGGTGATGGCCGACCGCATCGTCCGCGGCGCCACCGCCTATAAGGCCTTCCTGGTCTGGCCCTATGCGGTCGCGCCCGCCGTTGCCGGCGTGCTCTGGGGCTTCCTGTTCAATCCTGCGGTCGGGATCGTCGCCTGGACGCTCCGCATCTTCGGCTACGAGTTCAACTACGTGCTGAACGGCGGCCAGGCGCTAGCGCTCATCGTCTTCGCCGCGGTGTGGAGCCAGATCAGCTACAATTTTCTCTTCTTCCTTGCCGGGCTGCAGTCGATCCCGAAATCGCTGATCGAAGCTGCCGCGATCGACGGCGCCGGTCCGGGCCGCCGCTTCTGGACCATCATCTTCCCGCTGCTCTCGCCGACCGGCTTCTTCCTTCTGGTGGTCAACGTCATCTACGCCTTCTTCGGCACCTTCGGCGTCGTCGACGGCCTGACCAAGGGCGGCCCCGCCAAGGCGACCGAGATTCTTGTCTTCAAGGTCTACAATGACGGCTTCCGCGGCCAGGATCTCGGCGGCTCGGCGGCGCAGTCGGTGATCCTGATGGCGATCGTGATCCTGCTCACCGTCGTCCAGTTCCGCTTCATCGAGCGGAAAGTCCACTACTGAGGCGGAGATGGTCGAGAACAGGCCCTGGCTCACCATCTTCAGCCACCTCGTCGTCCTCATCGGCGTCGCGATCATCGCGTTTCCGGTATGGATGACCTTCGTCGCCTCGACCCATGACGCGCAGACCATGCTGCGCTCGCCGGTCCCGGTCCTGCCCGGCCCGCACCTGCTCAAGAACTACTCGGAAATCCTGACCCAGGGCTATGCGCGCACCAGCGGCATTCCGCTCACCATCGCGCTGTTCAACAGTATGGTCATGGCGCTCGGCATCTGCATCGGCAAGATCGTCATCTCGATCATCGCCGCCTTCGCCATCGTCTATTTCCGCTTCCCGTTCCGCATGGCAGCGTTCTGGGCGATCTTTGTCACGCTGATGCTCCCGGTCGAGGTGCGCATCGTGCCCACATACGGCGTCGTCGCCGGGCTCGGCATGGTCGACACCTATTCCGGTCTGATCATCCCGCTGATCGCCTCGGCCACCGCCACCTTCCTCTTCCGCCAGTTCTTCCTGTCGGTGCCCGACGAGCTGGCCGAGGCCTCGCGCGTCGACGGCGCCGGGCCGGTCCGCTTCTTCTTCGACATCCTGCTGCCGATGAGCCGGACGACGATCGCCGCGCTCTTCGTCATCCAGTTCATCTACGGCTGGAACCAGTATCTGTGGCCGCTGCTGGTGACCAACAAGGAGAGCTTCTACACCGCGGTCATGCTGGTGGCCCGCCAGGCGACCGCGGTCGACGCGACGCCGAGCTGGAACCTGATCATGGCGACCGCGATGCTCGCCATGCTGCCGCCGGTGCTGGTCGTCGTCTTTATGCAGAGGCAATTCGTGCGCGGCCTCGTCGAGACGGAGAAGTAAGCCGATGGCGACGGTATCCCTGCGCGGCGTTCGCAAATCCTATGGCGGCACGGTCGAGGTCATCCAGGGCATCGACATGGAGATCACCGACGGCGAGTTCATCGTCATTGTCGGCCCGTCCGGATGCGGCAAGTCCACCTTGCTGCGGATGGTGGCGGGGCTCGAGAAGATCACCGGCGGCGAGATCGCGATCGACGCCCGCGTCGTCAACGAACTGGAGCCGAAGGATCGCGACATCGCGATGGTGTTCCAGAACTACGCGCTCTACCCGCATATGAGCGTCTACGACAACATGGCTTACGGCCTGAAGATCCGCGGCGTCTCGAAGGGCGAGATCGACGAGCGGGTCAAGCGCGCGGCGAAGACGCTGGAGATCGAGCCCTTCCTCGAAAGGAAGCCGCGTCAGCTCTCCGGCGGACAGCGCCAGCGCGTCGCCATGGGCCGCGCGATCGTGCGCGAGCCCAAGGCCTTCCTCTTCGACGAGCCGTTGTCCAATCTCGATGCCAAGCTCCGCGTGCAGATGCGCGTCGAGATCAAGAAGCTGCAGCGCCAGCTCGGCGTCACCTCGATCTACGTCACCCACGACCAGGTCGAGGCCATGACGATGGGCGACCGGCTGATCGTCATGAACAAGGGCGTGGCTGAGCAGATCGGCACGCCGATCGACGTCTATGCCCAGCCGGCCAGCCTGTTCGTCGCCGCCTTCATCGGCTCGCCGTCGATGAACTTCCTCGAGACGCGCATCGGCGCCGACGGCTCGCTCGCCCTCGACGGCGCCTCGCTGAAGCCCAAGACCCGGATCGATCCGGGCCGCGCCGTCACCATCGGCATCCGGCCCGAGCATCTCTCGGTCGGCAGCGGTTTCGACCTCAAGGTCGAGCTGGTCGAGCTGCTCGGCGCCGACACGCTGGTCTATGGCCGGCTTTCCGACGGCAAAGGCCTCGTCGTCCGCCTGCCCGGAACCGAGGTGCCGAAGATCGGCGACCGTCTGCCGGTCAAGGCCCATGACGGCGCCTGGCACCTGTTCGATTCCGAGACCGGCAAGCGCCTGGGCGCGGCCTGATGGCGCGCTACGCCTACCGTCAGATCGACGTCTTCACCGCGACCGCGCTCAAGGGCAATCCGCTCGGCGTCGTCCACGGCGCCGACGGGATCTCGGACGCGGCCATGGCTCAGTTCGCGAACTGGACGAATCTGAGCGAGACGACCTTCCTGCTGAAGCCGACGCGCAAGGATGCGGACTACCGCGTGCGCATCTACACGGTCGCGCGCGAGCTGCCTTTTGCAGGACACCCGACGCTCGGAAGCTGCCATGCCTGGCTCGAAGCCGGCGGCAGGCCCAAGGGCGGGGAGGTCGTGCAGGAATGCGGTGTCGGCCTGGTGCGAATCCGCCGCGAGGGCAAGCGCCTCGCCTTCGCCGCGCCGCCGCTCAAGCGCTCGGGCGCGGTCGAGCCGGAGGTGCTGGACCGGATCGCGCATTGCCTCGGGATCGCGCCCAAAGCGATCAAGGCCTCCAACTGGGTCGATAACGGCCCCGGCTTCGTCGCGGTGATGCTGGGCTCGCGCGCCGAGGTGCTGGCGCTCAAGCCGGACTTCGCCGCCATGGGCGACTTGAGGATCGGCGCGATCGGCAAGGCCGAAGGCGGCGAGATCGATTTCGAGATCCGCGCCTTCGTTCCGGGCGAAGGCGTGAAGGAAGACCCGGTCACCGGCAGCCTGAATGCCGGCGTCGGGCAGTGGATGATATCAGCCGGCCTCGCGCCCAAGCGCTACGTCGCCGCGCAAGGGACCCAGCTCGGCCGCGCCGGCCGCGTCTATGTCGAGAAGATCGGCAGCGACATCTGGGTCGGCGGCGATTCCGTCACCGTCATCGAAGGCGCGGTGACGCTGTAGCGCGGCGGCTCTCTCGATGAAGCTGTCCGGAGACCTCTCGCGAGTCGTCATCGCCTCGGAGCGCCTGACGCTTCGATCCTTCGATCCCGCCGACGCGGCGGAGAGCTTCGCCGAAGCCAACGCCGAGATCGCGCGCTTCATGTCGTGGAACCCGATGTCCTCCCTGCAGGAGCTGGAAGCGGCTTCTCGGATATGGCTCTCGGAGATGCGCGCCGGAGAGGATCTGCAGCTCACGGTCCGCCTGTCGGCGACCGGGGAGTTCGTCGGCAGAAGCGGCCTGCACGCCGCCGAAGGCGCGCTGCTTGAGACCGGCATCTGGATCAAGCTGTCGGCGCAACGGGCGGGATACGGATCCGAAGCCGTCGCCGCGGTCGTGGCCTGGGCGTCCGCGCGCTTTCGTCCGTCCGGCTTTCTCTACCCCGTCGTCGACGAGAACACCGCAAGTTGCCGCCTCGCGGAGAAGCTCGGCGGCACGGTGGTCGGAACGCGGCAAAGGCAGAAGCAGGGCGATGTCGAGCGGCGGATGCTGATCTATCGCCTTCCCGGCGCTTGAGCGGCGCTGCGGCCGAGGCTCAGCGGCGAGACGGCCGGAAAGGATTGAGAATCCGAAGCCGCCTTCCGATCACCGCTTCATGCTGCATGTCCTCGGACCACAGCGTGTCGCAAGACGTGTGCAGCGCGGATGCGGCGATCATCGCATCGTAGACCGAAAGCCCGTGGTTTTCGGCAAGCGCGAGGCTGGTCTCGTGAGCCTCGACAGTCACTGGCTCAACCGTCAGCAGGTCGCGGATCATATCGAGCAGCGAGCGCGTTTCCGGCCAGGAGAGCTTCATCTTGCGGCGGGCGACACTCGCGACCTCATTAAGGACCTGAACGCTGATCGTCCCGCCAGCCTCGATCAGCTTCTCGGCGCGCTCGGCCTTGGCCGCATCGGATGATGCGACGCAGAGGAGGACATTGGTGTCGAAGAAGCTACCGGGCATTCGCCTCGTCCCGGTCGAACTTGAAGCCCGCCGGGAGGCGTCCGCGGAAAGCGCGAAGGCGCTTCACTAGAGCATTTTCCGATCTGTCTGAATCGTCAGGGATTCCCAATCCTGTCGCGATGTGATTCAAGATGCGTGCTGGAGGAGGAGGCCAGCGGGCATGGGAGTTCCCCTATCAGAGGATCT
>VGEN01000138.1 GCA_016869285.1 Alphaproteobacteria bacterium | reverse complement strand
GGAGATGAACGGCGACAGCTACCGGCTCAAGCAGAGCAGGCGCCGCCAGCGCGCCAAACGAGCCACCGACCGACCCGACAGTCCATCCGAGGAATAAACCAGGGCGCATGAAGGCCCCCCGCGGGGGGCCTTCCTGCCGTCAGCCGTGATGCATTTTTACTCCGGCCAGCCGATGCATTTTTACTCCGGCGTTGACACTAGCGGTACGCGGCTGGTTAACAAGAACGCCTGCTGTCCAGTTCTAACTGGATGCCCTAAGGCACCGAGGCGCGGGGCCACGCAGGTTTGGGCGGCAATAGAAAATCGTTGGTTTGAAGATGGCGCGCGATCCCACGAGCAAGCAGAGTGAGTGTGTCGATCCTTGCCTCAAGCACCGCACACTCGTTCTTCAGATTTCTCCCCACCAACTGCGCGGCCTTCTTGTTCCCGCTTTGGGTATTAGACGTCATCCGCAGAACGCTTCCGATACTAGCGATGTAGGGTGAGTGCATAAGTTTGTTCCGCTCGTCCTCTAAAGCGGATCTCGCCGACCTCGGCGAGGCGCGCGAAGACTTCGCGCCGTGCCGCGGCGATCACATCGCGGTCGAGCGCACCGCGCAGCAGAAGGTACCCATCCTCCGCCAGCCGCCGACGGAGGTCCGCCGGACGGCCGAGGAGATCGGAAGAGTCGCGGTACTCACCGACCAGGCGCGGATCGACGGGAAGATCCTTGGAAACCATAGTCCGGGACATGGGAGCCTCCGTGACGCTACTTGGCTTTGCCGCGCTTCGGCTCGCGGACCTTGTATCCGAGATCCTTGAGCAGGCCGGCGAGGATGCGGGTGTTCTCCGGATCGAGCGGCGAGCTCGGTGCGAGCGGCTGGCCGACATCCGGTCCGATCATGCCGAGGCCCGTCTTCATGATCGCAGCCCAGTGCGGCGCCGGTCCGTTGCGCGAGATGTGCGAGCCCTGGAAGACGAAGCGCATCAGCGGCGCCAGCTTCTTCCACAGCTTGCGCGCGGTGACGAGATCGCCCTTCTTGGCGATCGCCTCGTACATCTCGACGCCGCGGCTCGGCGTCAGGCTCGGGATCGCCGAGATCCATCCATGGGCGCCGTGCGACAGGCCCTCGAAGGCGACGTAGTCGATGCCGGCATAGATGGTGGCGCGCTTGAGCCCCGCCTGCAGCAGCTCGACCATGCGGTCCGGCATCAGGTGGGACATCTTCACGCCGGCGAGCACGCCTTCCTCGAACAGCTTGATCATGTGCGCGGTGCCGAGGTCGACATTGGTGCCGGCGGTGTTGTGATACATGACCACCGGGATCGAGACCGCGTCGGCGATGCGCCGATAGTGGTCCATCACGCCCTCCGCCGTCGGCAGGCCGTAGTAGGGCGGCACCACCAGCAGCGAATCCGCGCCGGCCTTCTCCGCGTGCTTGGAGAGGTCGACGGTGATCTTCGTCGAGTAGTGGTGCGTGCCGACCATGCTGGGCACGCGGCCGTCGATCGCCTCGATTACCGCCTCGACCAGGCGCTTGCGCTGGTCGGACTCCATGGCGAAGAACTCGCCTGAGCTTCCGAGCGGCGAGATGCCGGCGACCCGTTCCTCGATCAGCCAGTCGATGTGCGGCTTCAGCTTCGGGAAATCGATCGACCCGTCCGGCTTGAACGGCGTGACCGACGAGGCAACGAGTCCGTGCGGCAGTTCGCGGCGAGCGGCTTTAGGCATCCGATTCCCCTTAGGCGTGTCCGACAGCATTGTGCCGAACTTTCCGGTTCAATCAATACAATTGTGGGGATGTATGATCGCGGGCGCCGTTCGCAGTCGCAGCAAAATAAGTTATTTTATGGGCATAAATAGGCCGCCACGGGTGTTTCTTTGCCGGGGTCGAGTGTATTGAATGTATCGAATGATTGGGTTACCCTGAAGGTCCAGCAGGCTTAGACCGGCGTCTCAGGAGGGAACCCATGTTCGCATCGAAGGGCCGCAAGGCCGTTCTGTCGGCCGCTCTCGCAGCGATGGTCGCGATCGGCTTCGGCGTCGCCGGGGATGCCCAGGCGCAGCAGCCGCAGCGCCAGCTTCTTCGCTTCGGTACCGCCGGTATCGGCGGCGATCTGCCAGTCGAGATGATGTACGTATTCAAGGAGTGGGTCGACCGGTCCGCGCCCGGCGAGTTCGACGTCCAGGTTCACCACACCGGCACGCTCGTCCGCCAAGGTACCGAAGTGACGGCGCTTCAGCGCAACTCGGTCGAGATGACGATCCTGTCCTGGTGGGACATCGGGGATCGTATCCCCGAATTCAACGTCATGACCGTGGGCTACCTGTTCAAGGACTGGAACCACGTCAAGGCGGCAATGGATGGTGACATCGGCAAGGAGTACAAGGAGAGGATCGCGAAGGATCTGCAGATCCAGGTCCTCGACTACTACTATGCCGGCCCGCGCATCGTGAACCTTCGCGAGGCACGCAAGGTCGAGACGCCGGCCGACCTCGCCGGCGTCAAGCTGCGGATGCCGGGCTCGCCATCCTTCCTGCTGATGGGCAAAGCCCTCGGCGCCAACCCGGTGCCGATGGCGCTCCCCGACGTCTATCTCGCGCTCAAGACCGGCACGATCGATGGCCAGGACAATCCGCTTTCGACGACCTGGCGCGCCAAGTTCTACGAGGCGACCAAGCAGATCGTGCTGACCTATCACAGCATCCCGGCCAACATGCTGGTGATCAGCCAGGCGGCCTGGACCAAGATGACCCCGCGACAGCAGGGCATCGTCAAGGACGCGGCACGCACCGCGATGATGTTCAACGACACGAACAAGTTCCGCGATGACCTCGACATCATCGACAAGATGAAGGCGGCTGGCCTGACTGTGACGACACCCAACGTCGACGCATTCCGTACCAATATGCTCAAGGTCTTCGCCGACTCGGAGTTCATCCAGAAGGCGCCCGCCGGATGGATGGACCGCATCGAGGCGCTGGCGAAGAAGTAATCGGAGCCCGTACGGGATAGGCTCCGCGCATGACGATCGAACGAAGCCCGTGGCGGCCGGTCCGTGCCGCCGTCGACGCCCTCGGCACGGCCGTGTTCGCGGCGGTCTTCGTCGCGATCAACCTGCAGGTCTTCATGCGCTACGTCGTCCAGCAGCCGGTGAGCTGGAGCGAGGAATTCCCGACCCTCGCCTTCACCGTCGCTGTGCTCTGGGCGGCGGCGCTGATGGTGAAGGTCTCCGACCACATCGTCTTCGAACTGGTGACGGACCTGATGCCGCTCAGGATGCGGCTGATCGTCGGGATCGCGGGCGAGGTCGTCCTCGCCGCGATCTTCGCCCTGGCGGTGCCGGCGATCCTCGACTTCGCCCTCTACATGAAGGCGCTGAGCTCGCCGATCCTCCGCATCCGCTACGACCTGGTCTACGTCTTCTTTCCGTTCTTCATCGCGGCGCTCGTCGTCCACGGCGCCGTCAACGCCTGGCTCAACTTCCGCCGGCTGACCGCCGGCGCGCCGTCGGCCTGAGGCGAGAGTCGTCATGTCATCGTCGATGATCGTCCTCATCGCGGTCTTCGTCGGCCTGACGCTGGTCAGGATCCCGATCGGGCTCTCGATGCTGGCGGGCGGCGTCGCCTACCTGCTGCACAAAGGGGTCGACCCGGGCCTCGCGGCCGAGCAGGTGATGGGCGCGATGCTGCAGGCCGACGTGCTGCTCGCGATCCCGATGTTCATCCTCTGCGGCAACTTCATCAGCGGCGGGTCGATCGCGCCCAGGCTCTTGGACCTGGCCCGCGTGCTCGTCGGCGGCATTCGCGGCGGCCTCGGCCACATCAACGTGCTGGTCAACGTCGTCTTCGCCGCGATGAGCGGCAGTGCCGTCGCGGATGCGGCCGGTCCCGGCGCGGTGCTGATCCGGATGATGCGCCAAGCTGGGTATCCGGCGGGATTCTCGGCGGCGCTCACCGCCGCCGCCGGCACGCTGGCGCCGATCATCCCGCCGTCGATCCCGATGATCCTCTACGCGGTGATCGCCAACGTCTCGGTCGGCGCGCTGTTCGCCTCGGGCATCCTTCCGGGCCTGATGGTCGCGGCCGCGCTGATGGCCGGCGTCGCCTATCAGGCGCGGAGGCGGGGCCTGCCGAAGAGCGAGCGGGTGACGCTCGCCGAGGTTCCGAGGCTCGCTTGGCGCGGCCTGCTTCCGCTTGGCCTGCCGGTGGTGATCCTGGGCGGCATCCGCATCGGCGCCTTCACGCCGACCGAGGGTGCCGCGGTCGCCGCGCTCTATGCGCTCTTCCTGGTGTTCGTGGTTTATCGCGAGATGCCGCTCTCCGAGATCTATCAGGTCTTCCGCGTCTCGCTGGTGCAGAGCGCTTCGGTGATGACGATCATCATGGGCGCTTTCCTGGTGAACTACGCCGTCGCGGCGGAGCAGCTGGGACAGCACATCGCGCTCTGGCTCACCTCGATGAACTTCAGCGCCGCCGGCTTCCTGGCGGCGCTCATGGTGCTGTTCCTGATCCTGGGATGCTTCATCGACACCGCGATCATGTTGCTCGTGCTGGTGCCGATGCTGCTTCCGACCGCGCGCATCCTCGGCGTCGACCTCGTGCATTTCGGGCTGGTCGTCACCGTGAACATGATGATCGGCATGATGACGCCGCCATACGGCGTGCTACTGTTCGTCGTCTCGGGCGTGACCGGCATCCCGGTCCGCGAGGTGATTCGCGAAGCCTGGTACTTCTGCGCCATCCTGATCGCCTGTCTTGTGCTGCTGGTGATCTTCCCCGAGATCTCGCTCTACCTGCCGCGCGAGATGGGTTTGATCAGGTAGCGCCCGGCCGTGCCGATCGATTCGGCTGCCAAGGCGCGGGGATTGCGACATAATCCACAAGGATGACGACGAATGCATCACCGCCGCAGAGGACCTCGATCCAGGACAGCGTGATCGAGCGCCTGCGGCTCCTCGCCGAGCGGTCGCTGCCCGGCACGCGGCTTCCGACCGTCCGCAAGCTGATCGCCGAGTTCGGCGTCAGCCAGCACATCGTCCAGGGAGCGTTCGAGGCGCTCCGCCGCGAAGGCCTGATCTCGAGCCATGTCGGGCGCGGCACCTTCGTCAGCGGCGGCCCGGGGCCGGCACCGCAGGCCCGCAGCGTGCTGACGCTGCTCTATCAGCATCCCTACCAGCGCGGCGATGTGATCGCCCGCATCATCCATCAGCGCCTGTCGATCGACGGGCACGAATCGCTGGTGCTCACGTACAGTAACGCTGCGCATGTGATGGAGATCCTGAAGTCGGGCGCGCGCTACGACGCGGCGATCGTGCAGCCGCGCTCCTCCGTGGTCTCGGTCTCGCTCCTGGCGCTGCTCAAGCAGCGGGCCGAGCATGTGCTGATCGAGGGCCTGGCGCTCGAGCATCTCGACGTGGACGCGGTCTCCAACGACCCGGCGAAGACGGTCGAGCTGATCGTCGACCATCTCTTCGCCAAGGGCCACCGGCGCATCGCCTGGATCACCGAGGCCGGCGGCAACTACTTCTTCCTCAGGACCGCGAGCTTCTTCCGCGCATCGTGCCGCGGCGCCGGCCTCAGCGAAGAGGACTGCCCGGTGATCGTCGCCGAAACCGATCCCGACAAGCTGGGCCTGCGCGACCTCGCGGGCGTCGTCGGCCAGCTCAAGGGCAAGGGAAAGCGGCTGCCGTTCACCGCGCTGGTCGTCGCCAGCTTCGTCGACGGTCGCACCACTATCGATGCGCTGAAGCGCTGCGACCTCTCGACGCCCGACGACGTCGCCGTGGTTCGCCTGGGCACCCCCGACCTCGACTCCGATCATGTCGGGCTCATCACCACGGCGGGACGGCCGAGCACGCGCGCCGCCGAGACGGTCCTGAAGCGGCTTGGCTGGCGCTGGGCCAATCGCTCGGCGCCCTGGCTGACCTATTACGATTCGCCCGAGCTCGCCGTGCTGGCCAGCAGCGCCAAGGCGGCGCCGAAGACCCGATAGCTAGGCCGTCACCCGCCGTCTCGCCGGCAAGGTCACCGTGACCGCCGTGCCGGCGCCGGGCGTGGACGCGATGTCGAGCTCGCCGCCATGCAGCTCGGCCAGCGTTTTCGCCAGCGGCAGGCCCAGGCCCGTACCGTCATGGGTGCGGGTCATCGGGTTGGCGATCTGGCCGAACGGCGTCAGCGCCACCGCGATCTCGTCGCGGCTCATGCCGATCCCGGTGTCCTTGACCGAGATCGCCAGCCGTTCTTTCGACGTGAAAGCGCGACTGCCATGTGTCCCACCCCTGAGCAGTTCCGGGAAAATTAGTGCGCTGTAGAAGGGTGCGCAAGGAAACAGGCCCAGCGCGTCATCGAGTTCGAGATTGGCCAACAGTCCGGCATCGGAGGTGACGCTCGAACCGTGGAACTCAAGCTTCAGGCGGCGGTCGAAATCAAGGCGCAGCGCATCGGATTGGGCTTCACCCGCTGGATGCACCATCTGCGACCCCGATCCGATGAAACAAGACGTTGCGTCCTATGGCTAAAATGGATTCGACGCCGGCCAGTTCAATGGTTCATCTGGGAAATGCGGGCTAAAGAATTCACTGCCTTAGTGAGCCAAAGTATACGCTCTCGCGTGGCATGATTTTTCTTGAATGCGGCTTTAACAGCGGCTTCCAACATTTCCCGCTGAGAACGGTCCGCCTTAAGCGAGTGCCAAGCAGCTAGCGGGATGCCGGCGTGGCTCCCGTCGATGATCAGCGCGAATACTCCGCCTAAGGATTCATAGAGTGTGTTCCAGGCAATCACCACGTTCCCGAGGCGAAGAGCTAGTTCGTCGTATTTCTCGCGTACCTGTTCGTCGGTAGCTGATCGAATGACGGCCATGGCATGATTTCCTGAACTACGCTCCGAGAAAGTGGTCTAGTTAGGCGCAATGTCCTACCTGTAAGTGAGGCAATTGGAGTATCGCCAGAAACAGGTCGCGGAGGCCTCTTGAGCCACACGCAACTGGGCAGCTCAACAGTGAGACGGCTACCTACTCGTCTGCCTCACTTGCATATGCTTGGACACTTGTTCCCACCACCAACCCCCGCGTAGCAGGGACCACCTACACCAGCATAACAGCGACCACCGACGCCTGAATAAGCAGGGCCGCCTACTCCATCATAGGCTGGCCCACCTACTCCATCGTACCTCGGGCCGCCTACTCCTCGGTATCTCGGACCACCAACGCCCGAGTAAGCCGGGCCACCGACGCCGGCATAGCATGGGCCGCCGACCCCAGCGTATGCAGGACCGCCAACCCCTGCATATGCAGGGCCCCCGACACCGGCGTAACACGGCCCCCCGACACCGGCGTAGCCCTTGCAATTGCAAACGTCATTTGCGCTCGCCGGACTCATTGAAAGGAGAAAAAGTGTTACGAGGATCGCTGCGAAGGCTTTCATGGAGCGCTCCCGTGGTTAGCAACTATGAGCTTTGTTTCCCGAGCATCCATATCTGCGACGCGCGCACAACCCACCGTCGCGACTTACAGGAGCTTCTTAGCGACGTCCTCAGCCCTTAGGTGTGTGTAGCGGAACAACATCCTCACATCCTTATGGCCGCTGATCAGTGCGACCTCGGCTATCGATAGGCCGCGCTCAAAGAAGCGGGAAATGGCTTCGTGGCGTAGATCGTGAAATCGGAGGTCGGGTACACCAGCGCGTATGCGAAGACGTTCCCAAGCCATCCGGACCGCATTTGCCGTGAGACGAAAGACCGGTCCATTGCCATCCCCACGCGATCTAGCGAGGAGAGCCAGCGCCTCGGACGTGAGGGGGACTATCCTAGGATGGCCGTTCTTGGTTTCGGGCATCAGAAGCACCCGCCGACCTTCGTCCACGTTTTCCCAGCGAAGGCGCAAGAGTTCACCCCGCCTCATTCCGGTTTCTATGGCGAGCCGGAACAGGGTGCCGATCTGATTGTTGCGACCGGTCCTCAATGCCTCGTCCAACTTCTGCAACTCGCCGGGAAGCAACCGACGTTCACGAGATTTACCCTCGTCTGGAATATTTAGGGATTCCACCGGGTTGGTCGGAATCGGAACCCCCCACTCCCGCTGCGCTGTTCGAAAAACGTGCCTTAACAGCGCCAACTCTTTGCGAACAGTTCCAGTCCGAACTTCCTTAAGGCGTTGGTCCCGGTACGCCGCCAATCGATCTGTCGTAGCTTCCAGGATCGATTTGGCCGCCAAGGGTAATCGCAGAAAACTGTCGATCCTGGCCGATTCGAAGACAGCGCCTCGTTTCTTCACGGTCACGGCGTCCCGGTAGCGCCGCAGAAGGTCGCCTAACGTCGTGGAGCGAAGCTCCCGTGCGTCGGGGACAAATCCACCGCGATCAAGGCGCGCTTCGCTAGCCCTGGCCCAGGCCTCGGCGTCGCGCTGATAGATAAACGTCTTGGAGAGGGGGCTGGCCCCAGCGCGGCGCACTTGCACCTGCCACTTGCCCCGCCGCTTTCGAATTGAAGCCATACCAACCATCCCACTGTGACCACAGTGTGACCGGCTGATTCTCTTTGGCCCTGAGCCGCGCGGAAAAGCCGCGCGAAAGCTGGCGGACCCGACACGATTCGAACGTGCGACCTTTGCCTTCGGAGGGCAATCGTCCAGGCCGCCACGAGCCGACGGCGACCGTCATGAAAGGGATAATCCTATAATATACTTCGGTTATCAGCGCCACTTGCCGACAGGCTCCGACGCTCCTACTTTTCCGTGTGGTTGCAATGTGGTTGCAAGCAGCCGGGAGGCGGCAGTGAAGGCCAAAGGTTCGGTTCGCATCAGCAAGCGGGTAGTCGACAGCCTTGAGCCGGGCGACATCCGCTGGGACTCCGAGGTGAAGGGCTTCGGCATCCGCCGGCTCGAGAGCGGGCGCCAAGTCTACATCTTCAAATGCCGGGTCGGACGCGGCCGGAAGGCGCTACAGCGCTGGATCACGATCGGGACCCATGGCAGCCCCTGGACGCATGAGCAGGCCCGGATCGAAGCCAAGAAGCACGCCGGCGCGGCTGCCGAAGGCGAGGATCCCTCCGCCGCCCGCCGCTCGCTGGTGAACGCGGTCACGGTCGGTGATCTGTGCGACGAGTACATGAAGGGTGTCGAGGCCGGAACGGTCCGCACCAAGTCGGGCCAGCGCAAGCGCGCGTCGACGGTCTACGTCGACCAGGGACGGGTCGAGCGGCACATAAGGCCCCTGCTCGGGTCGAAGCCAGTTCGGGACGTGACGCCCCAGGACGTCGCAGCGTTCATCGCCAATGTCTCAGCCGGCAAGACAGCAGTCGACGCCAAGACCGGCAAGAAGCGCGGGCGCGCGATCGTCACCGGCGGAGACGGCACCGCGGCGCGCACCGTGGGCCTGCTTGGCGCGATCTTCACCTATGCCGTCGAGAGCGGGCTGCGGGCTGACAATCCAGTGCGAGGCGCCAAACGGCCGAAGGATCGACGCAAGGATCGACGACTCGATGCCGACGAATACCGCGAGCTGGGCAAGGCGCTGGCGGCCTTCGATGCCACGCACATGCTGGCGACGGCTGCCGTCCGCTTGCTGGCGCTCACGGGCATGCGCCGTGGCGAGGCGCTGGCGCTTCGTCACGACGAGATCGACGAGAAGCGCAAGCTGGTCAGGCTGGGCGAAACCAAGACAGGCGAGAGCCTGCGCCCGATCGGCTCGGCCGGCCTGGCACTGATCGGCTCGGTCCCGAAGGTGAAGGGCTCGCCCTACGTCTTCCCGGCCACCGCGGGCAAGGGCCACTATGTCGGCTTGCCGAAGGTGTTCGGGCAGATCCGCGAGAAGGCGGGACTTGCCAGCGTGACGCTGCATACCTTCCGCCATTCGTTCGCCTCGGTCGCAGCCGAACTCGGCTATAGCGAGCCGACCATCGCCGCTATGCTCGGTCACGCGACCCGGTCGACCACCGGCCGCTATATCCACTTTATCGACGCCGTGCTGATCGCCGCGGCCGACCGCGTGTCGCTGCACATCGAACGCCTCATTAAAGGAGACGAGGCGACGGCCAAGGTGATTCCGATCGCGCGCAGGAGAACCCGAGCTGCGCCGGTCGGCTGACGCTCGCCCTGTTCCCACTTCTGCACCGTCTTGAGCGGGCAACCGAAGGTCGCCGCGAACCGGCTCTGACTGAGCCCGAGCTTCTTGCGGGCCGCCTTCACGTCCACGGGCGCGACGTGGTGCGCGACGCCCCGCCGATCATTGTTTCTGGCGTAGCTTTCCCTCATTGACCGGCGCAAGCTGACCGTTCCTTAATTGTTCTCATGTCCGCCCCCAAGCCCGCCGGCCCGCCGAAGCCAGAAGACGCCACAGCCGACGACCTGGAGTTGGTCCCGGACAAGGACGCGCTCTTCGCCATGAGGATGGGGTTCTACCGAGGCCCGCGCGGTCGGATGGTCCGCTTCCCGGGGACCAAGACCACGTTGGAGAGCGAGGAAGCCCAGAGGCAGGAGGGAATGCACATCCTCGACGTCTTGAGAAAGGCTGGGATGCGGCTGTATCGCTTCCGCGGGCGGTGGGTGCGCTACGGCGGCGAGATTGGCGGCCCTGCAGACAACCCGCCGTATAAGAAGTGGGAGAAAGACTAGGCGCCGAACAAGGCGTCGCGGATCTTGATGGCGATCCCAACCACCAGGCCGGCGACCACGGCCACGGTTCGAGTGTCACCCCGGCGAGCTTTATCCCAAGGTCGGGATTGATCCGCTTCGCGGCTCAAGCGTCACCAGCCGGTCACGCCCGCCGGAGCCCTCGCCCTTCTCGCGCATGGCGTCGAGTACGGCGACCAGGACGGATCGCTACCGGAGGAGATCGAAGTCGTGCGCGACGGCAAGCCCTGGATTTACTCATGGCATGAGCTCGCCTGTCGCGTGGTGCTGCCCATTCTTGAGGCGGCGCTAAACAAGGAAGCCGTGGCGTGACCGCCGCCGGTTTCTCGGCTTCGACCGCGCGCTCGAATGTCTCGGCCGGCACGTTGGCGACGCGGACGGCGGTTTCTTTCTGGCGCCTGGACATGCCGGCGTCGGCTGCCGCCTTCGCCTGAGAAAAAATAACCCCGGCACCGTGGTTATTTTCCGGCGGACGCCCTCGCCCATCAAACTGCTTCAACAACTCGCCCGCGCGCCGGATGGCTCGCGCCTGGATGCGGTCGGCCATCTGCCGCAGCGTGTCGTCGTCCGCCTGCTTGGCGTTGCCCGCCGCCTTGATCGAAGGAATATTGTCGCGAACAACATAGATCGATCCGGTGGACGCATGAAACACGCCCTGTATTTCGCGGGGATCTATGCCCTCTTCACGAGCTTGCTGCTGAATCGATTTCGGCAGATCCGCGAACGTCTCGACCGTACGGATGTCGACCCCGCCGCCGCGCCAGTTCCGCTTTATGCGCGCTGCGAGCGCGTCGAGTTCCACCTTAGAAACGGCGGCAAGCGGCTCGTTCTCCGCCCGCGAGAATAGAGAGCCTTGATCCTTCTTCTTCGCGTCCTCGAACAGCCCGCCTTCCTGATCGTTGACGGATTGCTGGTTGCCCTTGCGGAGCTTCAACTGCGCGCCTTTGATGCGCTTCTCTTCGGCCGCACGGGCAGCGGCAGCGTCGCGCTTGGCGTCCCTAACTTCCTCTTTCGTCGCCTGCTCGGCGCCGGGAATGATGGTCTGCTCGCCCTGATCGGTCTCGTCTACTTGAGCGCGTCGAGCGCGTCGATCGCCGCCAGGGCTTCGCGGTTCGCTATCAGGGCTTCCTTGATCGATGCCTGGACCTCGTCCGACAGCCTCGCCTTGTGCTTCGACAGGATCTGCCGGAGCTTCTGGCCTTGTATCAAAAGCCGCTGCTTCGTCGCCTCACGGGATGTCGAACTCCGAAGATTGCTCATCGATCGGAACCTTCTTCTGGGCTCGACCATTGTCACCTCCAACCTGCCGTTCGACGAGTGGACCGGCGTGTTCGCCTCCGAGCGGCTGACCGGCGCGCTGCTCGACCGGCTGACCCACCACGTCCACATCCTGGAGATGAACGGC
>VGEN01000137.1 GCA_016869285.1 Alphaproteobacteria bacterium | reverse complement strand
GCGTCGTTCCCTGGCCAGGGAACACATGGCCAGGAGACTGCCCGGACGAACTGCGCTCGACCCTGCCGACCTCGGTATCATCATTCACATCGTTGGTTTCGATTTGGTTCATGCTCGACTTCATCATGAATGCCTCCGGTTGGACAAATCGGTGTCCAAAAAATCCGGGGGCAGCTCAGGAATTGGGGCCGCTCACAGGCCTGGGAACAACCTAGCGCACGCTGACGGCGTACGACTCGCTGATGCTGCCGCCGTCATAGGACAAGGTAACGGTCACCTCGTAGGTCCCGGGTTGAGCGGCACCGATGCGCATGTTGCGGACCGGAACGGCGCCGAGGACCGGCGGCGCGGGGCTGATGGTCGGAGTCCGGGACCCGACGCTCGGCGGGTCGACGCGCCCGAGGTTGAGCCGCGACGGGGACAGGGTCACACCCGCCGCCGCACTCGCCGTCAGCACGGCGTTGGAAAGCCGCTCGCGGGCAACGATCTGGATCTGGAGGCGGCCAGTCGCGCCCGGCGCCAGCGGCGTCGGAGCGACACTCAGGATGATTTCAGGCCACGCCACTTGCGCAGAAGCGTCGGCAGCCATCGCCAAGGCGGCGACCACGGCAGCGGCCATGGTGCGGGCGAACATTGCCGCTCACACGAAGCGGATCTTGACGATCTCGTAGGACTTGGAGCCGCGCGGCGTCACCACCTCGACGGAGTCGCCAACCGACTTGCCGATCAGGGCGCGCGCCAACGGCGCCGTGACCGAGAGCAGGCCCTTGGCGATGTCGCTCTCGTCGGCGCCGACGATCTGGTACTTGACCTCCTCGTCGGTGTCCTCGTCGGCGAGCGTCACCGTCGCGCCGAAGGTGACGGTCTTTCCCGATAGCTTCTTGACGTCGATGATCTCGGCCAGGCTGATCTTGGCCTCGAGCTCCATGACGCGGCCCTCGATGAAGCTCTGGCGCTCTCGTGCAGCATGGTACTCGGCATTCTCCGAGAGATCGCCATGATCGCGCGCTTCGGCGATGGCTTTGATGATCGCCGGCCGCTCGACCGTCTTGAGCTGCTTCAGCTCCTCCACCAGCCGCTCATAGCCGGAAAGCGTCATCGGAACCTTGTCGATGCCAGTCATGCCCGTCACGCAACCTCCTCGCCCCGCCTTGCCCGGAGCGAGACGGAGTTCAAAACGAGCCGCTCACGTAGGATTGCAAGGGGGCTACTTCAAGCTTACCGCGTTTGAGGGCGTTGATTCCACGCACCGCAGCGCGTGCCCCCTCAACCGTCGTATAGTAGGGAATATTGTAAGTCAGCGCGGCCTGGCGCAAGTCGAAACTGTCCTTGATCGCCTGAGCCCCCTCGGTGGTGTTGAAGACCAGGGCGACGTGGCCGGACTTCATGTTGTCGACGATATGAGGACGCCCCTCCGCCACCTTGTTGACGCGCGATACCGGTAGCCCGGCCGCCCTCAGGACGTCGGCGGTGCCTCGCGTCGCGAGCAGCTTGAAGCCCATTGAGACGAGCTCGCGGCACATCGGCACGCTTGCGTCCTTGTCGGCATCCTTGACCGAGACGAAGACGGTGCCGAAGTCGGGCAGCAGCGTACCGGCGGCTATCTGCGACTTGAGAAAGGCTTTCTCGAAGTTCGTGTCGATGCCCATGACCTCGCCGGTCGACTTCATCTCGGGGCCGAGAATGATGTCGACGCCGGGGAAGCGCGCGAAGGGGAACACCGCCTCCTTGACCGCGACGTGCTTCGGATCCTCCGACGGAAGCTTGAACTGGCCGAGCTTCTCGCCGGCCACGACGCGGGCGGCGATCTTGGCGATGGCGACGCCCGTTGCCTTGGCGACGAAGGGCACGGTGCGCGAGGCGCGCGGATTGACCTCCAGGATATAGACGTCGCGATCCTTGACCGCGAACTGCATGTTCATGAGGCCGATGACGTTGAGTGCCTTCGCCAGCATCGTCGTCTGGCGGCGGATGTCCTCGACGACCTCGCGCGGCAAGGTCTGCGGCGGCAGCGAGCAGGCCGAGTCGCCGGAGTGGATGCCGGCTTCCTCGATATGCTCCATGACGCCGGCGATGTAGACGTCGGTGCCGTCGGCAAGCGCATCGACGTCGACTTCGGCGGCATTGCGGAGGAAGCGATCGATCAGCACCGGGTTGCGGCCCCAGGCGCGGATTGCCTCCTTCATGTAGCGGCGAAGCTGGCCCACCTCGTGCACGATCTCCATGGCGCGGCCGCCGAGCACGTAGGAGGGGCGGATCACCACCGGATAGCCGATGCGCTGCGCCACCTCCTCGGCCTCCTCGATCGAGGTCGCGGTGCCGTTCTCCGGCTGGCGGAGCCCGAGCTTCTTCAAGAGCTGCTGGAAGCGCTTGCGGTCTTCGGCAAGATCGATCGCATCCGGCGAGGTTCCGAGAATGGGAATACCCGCGGCTTCCAGCGCACCGGCGAGCTTCAGCGGCGTCTGGCCGCCGAACTGGACGATGACGCCGTGCAGCGTCCCGTTTGCCTGCTCGGCGCGCACGAGCTCGATCACGTCCTCCACCGTCAGCGGCTCGAAATAGAGGCGGTCGGAGGTGTCGTAGTCGGTCGAGACGGTCTCGGGATTGCAGTTGACCATCAGCGTCTCGTACCCGGCCTCCTTCAAGGCATAGGCGGCGTGGACGCAGCAGTAATCGAACTCGATACCCTGGCCGATGCGGTTGGGGCCGCCGCCGAGGATCACGACCTTCCTGCGGTCGCTGGGGTCGGCTTCGCTCTCGCCGTCATAGGCCGAGTACATATAGGGCGTCGGCGAGGCGAACTCGGCAGCGCAGGTGTCGATGCGCTTGTAGACCGGCAGCACGCCGAGCTTGCGGCGGCGGGCCGTCGCGTCGTCCTCCTCGATTCTCGCGAGCTCGGCGAGCCTGGCATCGGAGAAACCCAAGCGCTTGAGCTTGCGCATGCCGTCGGTGCTCTCCGGCAGCCCGGACCTCGCAACCTCGGCTTCGGCATCGACGATCGCCTTCACCTGGCGCAGGAACCACGGGTCGTAATGACAGGCGGCATGGATGTCCTCGACGGAGAGGCCCAGGCGGAAGGCCTGCGCGATGCGAAGGAGCCGGTCCGGCGTCGGCTCGGCCAGCACGCGACGGACGGCCTGCGGATCGACATTCTCCCTGTCGACGCCGGGAAGCTCGACCGGGTTGAGGCCGTTGAGGCCTGTCTCCATCGAGCGCAGCGCTTTCTGCAGCGACTCCTGGAAATTGCGGCCGATCGCCATCGCTTCGCCGACCGACTTCATCGAGGTGGTGAGCAGCGGCACCGCGCCCGGAAACTTCTCGAAAGTAAAGCGCGGCATCTTGGTGACGACGTAGTCGATCGTCGGCTCGAAGGAGGCCGGCGTCACCTTGGTGATGTCGTTTTGGATCTCATCCAGCGTGTAGCCGATGGCGAGCTTGGCTGCGACCTTGGCGATCGGGAAGCCGGTAGCCTTGGAGGCCAGCGCCGAAGAGCGCGACACGCGCGGGTTCATCTCGATGATGACCAGCCGCCCGTCGGCGGGATTGACCGCGAACTGCACATTGGAGCCGCCGGTGTCGACGCCGATCTCGCGCAGGACCGCGATCGAGGCGTCGCGCATGCGCTGGTATTCCTTGTCGGTCAGGGTCAGCGCCGGCGCCACCGTGATCGAGTCGCCGGTATGCACGCCCATCGGATCGACGTTCTCGATCGAGCAGATGATGATGCAGTTGTCCGCGCGGTCGCGGACCACCTCCATCTCGTATTCCTTCCAGCCAAGAACGGACTCCTCGACCAGCGTCTCGTGCACCGGCGAGAGGCGGAGCGCACCGGTGATGATCGCCTCGGCCTCCTCGGCGTTGTAGGCGACGCCGCCGCCCTGGCCGCCGAGGGTGAAGGACGGGCGCACGATGATCGGAAGCCCGATCGCTTCGACCGCGGTGCGGCCTTCCTCGACCGAGCGCACCAGCCGCGAGCGCGGGCTTTCGAGCCCGATCTTGTCCATCGCCTCGCGAAACTTGAGCCGATCCTCGGCCTTGGCGATCGCGTCGCGGTTGGCGCCGATCAGCTTGACGCCGAACTTCTCAAGCGTGCCATCTTCAGCGAGCGCCATCGCGGTGTTGAGCGCGGTCTGTCCGCCCATGGTCGGCAGCAGCGCATCCGGGCGCTCCTTCTCGATCACCTTCGCCACCATGGCCGGCGTGATCGGCTCGACATAGGTGGCGTCCGCCAAGCCCGGATCGGTCATGATCGTCGCCGGGTTCGAGTTGACGAGGACGATGCGATAGCCCTCGTCCTTGAGCGCCTTGCAGGCCTGGGTGCCTGAATAGTCGAACTCGCAGGCCTGGCCGATGACGATCGGACCGGCGCCGATGATCAGGATCGACGTGATGTCAGTGCGTTTGGGCATTCTCAAGTCCGAGACGGCAAGAGGGGACCGGCTCTGTCATGCCCCCTCCCCCGCAAGGGGGGAGGGGGTACAAGGCGGCTGACATCGGCATCAGGCGGCGGATTTCTTCTTCTTCGCCGCCATCAGGTCGACGAAGCGTTCGAAGAGGTAGTGACTGTCGGAGGGGCCGGGCGAGGCCTCCGGGTGGTACTGCACGCTGAAGACCGGCTTTGACTTGAGCCTCAGGCCTTCGTTCGAGCCGTCGAACAGCGAGACATGCGTGACCTCGGCATCGGCCAGCAAGCTTTCGGCGATCACCTCGAAGCCGTGATTCTGGCTGGTGATCTCGACCTTGCCGGTCTCGAGGTCCTTGACCGGGTGATTGGCGCCGCGATGGCCCTTGCCCATCTTCCTGGTCTTGCCGCCGATCGCCAGTGCCAGCATCTGGTGGCCGAGGCAGATGCCGAACAGCGGCACCTCGCGCTTGATCACGTCCCGGATCATCGGCACGGCGTAGACGCCGGTCGCTGCCGGGTCGCCGGGGCCGTTGGAAAGAAAGACGCCGTCCGGCTTGTGTCGCAGCACGTCCTCGGCGGTCGCGGTGGCCGGCAGCACCGTCACCTTGCACCCTGAGGCGGCGAGGCAGCGGAGGATGTTGCGCTTGGCGCCGTAATCGACGGCGACGACGTTGTAGACCGGCTTCTCCTGCTTGCCGTAGCGGTCGGGCGCAAAGCTCCAGGTGGTCTCGTCCCAGCCATAGCTCTGGCGGCAGGAGACGTCCTTGGCGAGATCCATACCTTCGAGGCCCGGCCAAGCCTCGGCCTCGGCCTTCATCGCGGCGACGTCGAAATTGCCGTCCGGCGCATGCGCGAGCACGCCGATCGGAGCGCCCTCGTCGCGGATCAGGCGGGTCAGCTGGCGTGTGTCGACGCCGGCGATGCCGATAAGCCCGCGCGACTTGAGCCAGGCATCGAGATGACGCGTGGCGCGGTAGTTCGACGGCTCGGCGATGTCCTCGCGCACGATCAGACCGCGCGCGGCAATCGTCGTCGTCTCGATGTCGGCGTCGTTGGTGCCGACGTTGCCGATGTGGGGAAAGGTGAAGGTGATGATCTGGCCGGCATAGGAGGGGTCGGTCAGGATCTCCTGATAGCCCGTCATCGAGGTGTTGAAGCAGACCTCGCCGATGGTCCGACCGGCCGCGCCGAGCCCGCGGCCCCAGACCGTCCGGCCCGAGGCGAGCACGAGGCAGGCGGTGGCGCCGGTGGGCGGGGTCGAGCTGGGATCGTTCATCTCGGTCGTCCTGCGGGTCGCACCTCGGCTTCCCGATGCTGCATGAGCGGCATCGAGAGGCAAGGCGGCGGCAATGTCGGGGCTTCGGCGAAGCCGCGACTTCTTACGGGAAGGCAGGCTTGGCGTCAAGTCGGCGGCGGCCGAAAAAGAATAGCCATTTCAATTTGTTAAGTGGATACGGTGGTTTTGCCAAACGGTCCTGCATGGGTTAAGGTAACGACTTTGCCGAAGCTCAACCCGATGAGGTCGTCCATGCTCCGGCAGCGCCTTTCCGAGGCCCTGAAGGAAGCGCTGAAAGCGCGTGACGAGAGGACGACCGCGACCGTCCGCCTGATTCTGGCGGCGCTCAAGGACAAGGACATCGCTGCGCGCGGCGCCGGCAAGGCCGAGGGGCTTGCCGACGCCGATATCCAGAACCTGATGCAGGGGATGATCAAGCAACGGCGCGAGTCGGTCGAGATGTTCAAGAAGGGCGGCCGCGCCGATCTGGTCGAGAAGGAAGAGGGTGAGATCGTCGTGATCGAGCGCTTCCTGCCCCAGCAGATGAGCGAGGACGAAATGAAGCAGGCGATCAAGGCGGTCGTCGTCGAGCTCGGCATCGCCAGCATCAAGGACATGGGCAAGGCGATGGCGGCGCTGAAGGAGCGCTACTCCGGCCGCATGGACTTCTCCAAAGCGAGCGGGATCGTCCGCCAGTCGATCGGCTGACGCCCAGGCTGCCGTGAGCCTCAAGCCGGAATTCCTCGACGAGATCCGCGACCGGGTGAGCCTGTCCTCGGTCGTCGGCCGTCGTGTCCGCCTTATCCGCAAGGGGCGCGAGCATTCCGGTCTCTGCCCCTTCCACAACGAGAAGACGCCGTCCTTCACCGTCAGCGACGACAAGGGCTTCTTCCACTGCTTCGGCTGTGGCGCGCATGGCGACGTGATCGGCTTCGTCATGAAGAGCGAGGGCCTCGGCTTCCGCGAGACCGTCGAGCGCCTCGCCGCGGAAGCCGGCCTGCAGATGCCGGTCGAGCGGCCGGAAGAGCGTGAGCGCGAGCAGCGGCAGGCGACGCTGGGCGAGGTCGTCGAGCTCGCGACCAAGTTCTACGAGCAGCAGCTCCGTCAGCCGAGCGGCCGTGCCGCGCTCGACTATCTGAAGGGACGAGGGGTCGCAGAGGCAACGATCGCGCGCTTCCGGCTCGGCTATGCGCCCGCCTCGTCGGGTGCGCTGAAGGCGGCGCTGGCCAAGGCCGATGTCCCGGAAGAGCGGATGATTGCTGCCGGCCTCCTCAAGAAGCCCGAGGATGGTCGGGACGCCTTCGACTATCTCCGCGACCGCGTCGTCTTTCCGATCTTCGATCGGCGCGGCCGTCCGATCGCCTTCGGCGGGCGCACGATGAGCGCCGATGGCGGGCCCAAATATCTCAATTCGCCCGAGACCGAACTCTTCCACAAAGGCCGTGGCCTCTATGGCCTTCATCTCGCGCGCGAAGCCGCGCACAAGACCGGCGAGGTCATCGTGGTGGAGGGCTACATGGACGTGATTGCCCTGGCCGAGGCGGGGTTCGCGCATGCGGTCGCGCCCCTGGGCACAGCGCTTACAGAGGACCAGATCCAGGAGCTGTGGAAGCTGGCGCCGGAACCGATCCTCTGCTTCGACGGTGATGCCGCCGGCCAGCGTGCCGCCGCCCGCGCCGCCGACAGAGCGCTGCCGCTGCTGGCGCCGGGCCGATCGGTCCGCTTCGTCCAGCTCCCGGCCGGCGAAGACCCGGACTCCCTGGTCCGCAAGCGGGGCGGGCAGGCGCTGCGCGAAGTCTTGGCGACGGCGCAGCCGCTGATCCGGCAGATCTGGGAGATCGAGCTGGCGGCGCGGCCGATCGACACGCCCGAGCGGCGCGCCGATTTCTACGAGCGGCTTCGCCAGCGCCTGGGCCGGATCGCCGACCAGTCGATCCGCGATTTCTACCGTCAGGGCTTCGATGAGGCGAAGCGCCAGACCTTCCCGCAGCCGGAACCATCGCGGCCATGGGCACTAAGAGAGGGCGGATTCCGGGGCTTCCGGCAGGGCCCGCCCGTTCTACGGCCCCCGCCCGGCGGTCGCGCCGCAATGGTCAGCTGGGACCAGGAGCAGGCCGCCCGTCGGGAAGGAGCCAAGGTCTTGGCCACTCTGCTGACCCATCCTGGGCTTCTGTCCGAGGTCGCGGAATCGCTCGGATACGTCATCTTTCCCGGCGCGGCCGAGGAGCGGCTTAAGGTGGCGTTAGCCATGATTCCGCAGGATCTTGCCCTTGACGCCCGGACCGTGCGTCTCCACCTCAACCAGTTAGGCTTTGCCGAGACCGTGGACAGGCTGTTGAGCGATGAGGTACTTCAAAGTGCCCCCTTCGCTCGTCCGGGGGCATCCATCGAGGTTGCACGGGAGCGCGTCCAACGGTTTCTCGATCGAGCCGCGATCCCTGAGATCGAGGCTCAACTCGCGGAAGCCGAGAGGGAATTGCTTGTGCATATGACTGACGAGGCCTGGGCCAAAGTCGACAGCTTACGCCAGTCGCTATCGCGTATTAAGCCGCGGGTCGCCGGCGCCGAAGCCGCCGACGCCTGATGAAGAGGATCGTAGTTTGAGGACGTCCAAGCCGATGGCCACCAAGCCCGCTGCCGCAGCCGCGGCCTCCGCCAGCGAAGAGACCCAGGCACCTGACGGCGCCGATGGCCCCCTGATGGACAAGGTGGGCATTGCGGTCAAGCGCCTGATCCAGAAAGGCAAGGAACGGGGCTACATTACCTATGGCGAGCTGAATCAGGCTCTGCCGTCCGACCAGATGACCTCCGAGCAGATCGAGGACGTGATGACCTCGCTCTCCGAGATGGGGGTCAACGTCATCGAAAGCGAGGAGTCGGAAGAGGCGACGGCGGCGGAGCCGGCGCAGGCGGAGGAAGAGCCCGAGGGCGAAGGCCCGGCGGCGGCCGGCAATGTCGGCGACGATGTCGGCCGTACCGACGACCCGGTCCGCATGTATCTCCGCGAGATGGGCTCGGTCGAGCTGCTCTCGCGCGAGGGCGAGATCGCGATCGCCAAGCGTATCGAGGCCGGACGCGAGATGATGATCGGCGGCATCTGCGAAAGCCCGCTCACCATCAGGGCGCTGATCGCCTGGCGCGACGCGCTCAATGACGGAAAGATCCTGCTCCGCGACGTCATCGATCTCGATGCCACCTATGGCGGCGGCCCCAACGCCCGGCAGATGGCGGCGGTCGAGAGCGAGGAAGAGGGCGAGGAGACGGCCGAAGGTGCGCCGGAAGGCCAGGCCGAAGGCGAGGAAGGCGACGCCGAGAATGCCGTGTCGCTCTCGGCGATGGAGCTGGAGCTCAAGCCGAAGATCCTTGAAGCCCTCGACCAGATCGCCGGCGCCTACAAGAAGCTGCACCGCATGCAGGAGCGCCGGCTCTCGGCGTTGCAGTCGGGCGAGGAACTGGCGCGGGCGACCGAGCGTCGCTACGAATCCCAGCGCGACGAGATGGTCAACCAGATCAAGGGTGTCCGCCTAAACAACGCGAGCATCGAGCAGCTGGTCGAGAGCCTCTACGGCCTCAACCGCCAGCTGACCCAGTCGGAAGGCCGCCTGCTCAGGCTTGCCGAGAGCTGCAGCGTCAAGCGCGAGGATTTCCTCGCCGAGTATTTCGAGCATGAGCTCGATCCGAACTGGATGGAGCGCGTCGGCAAGCTGCCGGGCAAGGGCTGGGCACGCTTCTGCACCAAGCATCCGAGCGATATCGACGACATCCGTACCGGCATCGCGCGCATCGCCGACGAGGCCGGTCTCAATATCTCCGAGTTCCGCCGCGTCGTGCAGACCGTGCAGAAGGGCGAGCGCGAGGCGGGCCGGGCGAAAAAAGAGATGGTCGAAGCCAATCTCCGCCTCGTCATCTCGATCGCGAAGAAGTACACGAACCGTGGGCTGCAGTTCCTGGACCTGATCCAGGAAGGCAACATCGGCCTGATGAAGGCAGTCGACAAGTTCGAGTATCGCCGCGGCTACAAGTTCTCCACCTACGCGACTTGGTGGATTCGGCAGGCGATCACCCGCTCGATCGCCGACCAGGCGCGCACCATCCGCATCCCCGTGCACATGATCGAGACGATCAACAAGCTGGTGCGCACCTCGCGCCAGATGCTGCACGAGATCGGCCGCGAGCCGACGCCGGAGGAGCTGGCCGAGAAGCTGGCGATGCCGCTCGAGAAGGTGCGCAAGGTCCTCAAGATCGCCAAGGAGCCGATCAGCCTCGAGACGCCGATCGGCGACGAGGAGGACAGTCATCTCGGCGACTTCATCGAGGACAAGAACGCGGTGCTGCCGCTCGATGCGGCAATCCAGGGGAACCTGCGCGAGACCACGACCCGCATACTGGCCACGCTGACGCCGCGCGAGGAGCGCGTGCTGCGCATGCGATTCGGCATCGGCATGAACACCGACCACACCCTCGAGGAGGTCGGCCAGCAATTCTCCGTCACCCGTGAGCGCATACGCCAGATCGAGGCCAAAGCGCTCCGCAAGCTCAAGCATCCGAGCCGGTCGAGAAAGCTCCGAAGCTTCCTCGACACCTGATCGGAAGGCGGAAATCGGAATGCCGGAAGGCCAGAAAGTTCCGACTTCTGGCCTTCTGATTTTCTGGCATTCTGGGTTGCGGGGCCGGTAGTTCAGTGGTTAGAACGCGCCGCTCATAACGGTGTTGTCGCAGGTTCGATTCCTGCCCGGCCCACCATTTGTTTTCAAGAGTTTGGGACCCAGTCTCGACTATTGAAAATCTCGCCATTACACGCAGTTTGCGCGCACCTCACCATTTCAGCGGTGGGGGTGATCCGGCCCAAGATCATCGCGGTGATCCCGACTAATGTCCGGCCGCGTTCTCCACCCGTTGGCAGTCGCGGTCGATCGCGACAAACCCCTCGTGCCGGGTGCGGAGCCCGGCCAGTCAGCCGCGGGGCAAAATGCCGGACTCCGGACGCATGCGGAGCTCAAGGACTTCACGGCGCTCGCGTCGGCGCGAAGGAGGTCGGCTTAGTCGTTGAAAGCGGACCTGGGAGGGTGCCGGGTCGAGAGGCAGAGGATGACTCATGGCGGACCTCAGTTGCTCGGGGTCAGATCTTTAATTCTGAGTTTGCCGGTTTCAGGGCAGTCCTCGATCCGGCCGTTGAGGTCGCTGAGGCGCTGGACCAGCACGCGAAGTAGTGCCTCGATACCGGGCTCGGCATTGGCGATCAGCTGTTCCAGGTCCCTGGCGGAAACGAAGATGCATTCGCATTCGCTCGTGGTGCGGGCACTGGTGCTGCGCCGGCCGGAGCCGAGCAGTGCCATCTCGCCGAAGAGCTCGCCCGGACCGAGCCTGGCGATGACGATGTCTCGGTCGTTCTCGGTCTTGAAAATCTCCACCGTACCGCGCTTCAGGAACAGCGCGGAGGCACCGAGATCATCCTTCTGGTAGAGCACGCGCCCGGGAGGATAGACCCGCCGATCCAGGACGGCGAAGGGTTCCTTGCTCATCGTTCCCTCTCGCTACGGGGACCAGCGGAAACCGGTGGCGTCCTGGACCAACGCCGCGATCGCGGGCGAGTGGGGCCGGCCGCGAACCGTGACCAGGTTGATGGTACGCGAGACGTCCGGGTCGACCAGGGGGCGCGCAACGATCCCCGGTGCGGCGAGCGCGAACTCGGGCGTGAGCCCGAACCCGAACCCCGCCAGGGTCAGCGATTGAATCCAGTCGTCGCGTTCGCTTCGGCAGGAACGGACGATATCGATCCCCCGTTCGTCGAGTAGAGCGCGGATATGGGCGATGAACTCGCAGTTCGCACGGTTGAGGTACCGCTCGCCGGCCAGCTCGCGCATCGGCACGGCGTTCAGGCGCTCGAAGCGGTGGCCGGGCGCCACGGTGACCATGAACCTTTCGGTGAAAAGCGGGCGCGCGTGGAGACGCTCGTCGAGCTCGCCGGGCAGGCCGTATATCGCCGCGTCCAGCTCTCCTTCGAGAAGCATCTTCTGCAGCACGACGCCGGTTCCGTCGCGGAGACTGAGATCGATGCCCGGGTGGCGTTGATGGAAGCCGCGGATCATTTCCACCAGGCGCACCGGGCCGATCGTGCACATGACGCCGAGGCTGAGGGGAGCAGCCTTCAGGGTCCGCATGTCCTTGGCCAGCGACTTGGCGGCCTCGGTTTGGGCGAAGACCTGCGAAAGGTTCGGATGAACCGAGCGGCCGAGGTCGGTGAGGTGCGTCTGGTTTCTTTCGCGATGGAACAGCGCGCCGCCGAGCTCGTCCTCGAGCGCCTTGATCGCCCGGGTGAGCGAGGGCTGGGAGACGTTGCAGGCTTCGGCGGCGCGCGTGAAGTTCAGATGCTCGGCGACCGCCAGGAAGTACCGGATCTGGTTGTAAGCGCCGGAGCAAAAATCCCTCACTGAAGCGGCCGGATTGTCCGGTTGCGCCGGAGTAAAAATCCGGCAGCAGATAGCTCTTTGCGGTTTTGGCAGAGGGCGGAGGGATGAAGGGCGTGGAA
>VGEN01000136.1 GCA_016869285.1 Alphaproteobacteria bacterium | reverse complement strand
CTCTGATAGGGGAACTCCCATGCCCGCTGGCCTCCTCCTCCAGCAGGCATCTTGAATCACATCGCGACAGGATTGGGAATCCCTGACGATTCAGACAGATCGGAAAATGCTCTAGATGCCGGGCTGCGGTTCCGGCGCGATGCCGCCGGCGTCGGTGCCCGGCCCGGTGTTCGGCACCGAGGCGCGGCGCCCGCCGGTCTTGGCCGGGTCGTCCTCGACCTTGTCTCGGTTGATCGGTTCGCCGTTGCAGATCGCCTTCACCTCGTCGCCCGAGAGCGTCTCGAACTCGAGCAGGCCCTTGGCCAGGCGATGGAGCTGATCCAGGTGCTTGGTCAGGATCTCGCGCGCAGTGGTATAGGCGCGATCGACGATCAGGCGGATCTCCTCGTCGATCACCTTGGCGGTGGCATCCGAGATGTCCTTCCGCTGCGTAACCGAATGGCCCAGGAAGACCTCCTGCTCGGGCGCACCATAGGCGAGGAATCCGAGTTTCTCGCTCATGCCCCACTCGGTGACCATCCGGCGTGCCACATCCGTCACCATCTTGATGTCGGAGGAGGCACCGGTGGTGACCTTCTCCTCGCCGAAGATCATTTCTTCCGCGAGCCGGCCGCCGGCGGCGACCGAGAGGTCCGCCATCAGCTTCTCTTTCGAGTGCGAGATCCGGTCGGTCTCGGGCAACCGCATGACCATGCCGAGCGCGCGGCCTCGCGGGATGATCGTCGCCTTGTGGATCGGGTCCGAGGCCGGCGAGTGCAGCGCCACCACGGCGTGGCCCGACTCGTGATAGGCGGTCAGCTTCTTCTCTTCCTCGGTCATGACCATGGAACGCCGCTCCGCGCCCATCATGACCTTGTCCTTGGCGGACTCGAACTCGCTCATCGAGACGACGCGCTTACCGCGGCGTGCGGCCATCAGCGCTGCCTCGTTGACGAGGTTGGCGAGATCGGCGCCGGAAAAGCCGGGCGTCCCGCGGGCGATCACGCGCGCATCGACGTCGGGCGCCAGCGGCACCTTCCGCATATGCACCTTCAGGATCTGCTCGCGGCCGGCGATGTCCGGGTTCGGCACGACGATCTGGCGATCGAAGCGGCCGGGACGAAGCAGGGCCGGATCGAGCACGTCGGGGCGGTTGGTCGCGGCGATCAGGATCACGCCCTCGTTCGCCTCGAAGCCGTCCATCTCGACCAGAAGCTGGTTGAGCGTCTGCTCGCGCTCGTCGTTGCCGCCGCCGAGGCCGGCACCGCGGTGGCGGCCGACGGCGTCGATCTCGTCGATGAAGATGATGCAGGGCGCGTTCTTCTTGCCCTGCTCGAACATGTCGCGCACGCGGCTGGCGCCGACGCCGACGAACATCTCGACGAAGTCCGAGCCCGAGATGGTGAAGAACGGCACGTTGGCTTCCCCGGCGATGGCGCGGGCGAGCAGCGTCTTGCCGGTGCCGGGCGGACCGACCAGGAGGCAGCCTTTCGGAATCTTGCCGCCGAGGCGCTGGAACTTCTGCGGGTCCTTGAGGAACTCGACGATCTCCTCGAGCTCGAGCTTGGCTTCCTCGATGCCGGCGACGTCGTCGAAAGTGACGCGGCCGACCTTCTCGGTCAGGAGCCGCGCCCGCGACTTGCCGAAGCCCATGGCCTTGCCGCCGCCCGACTGCATCTGGCGCATGAAGAAGATCCAGACGCCGATGAACAGCAGCATCGGGAACCAGGAGATCAGCACGCCGAGCAGCCCCGACATGTTGTCTTCCATCGGGGCTGCGATGATGCGGACGTTCTTCTCGGTCAGGCGGCTGACGAGCTGCGGGTCCTGCGGGGCGTATGTAGAGAAGCCGCGGCCGTCGGAGAAATGGCCGGAGATTTTCGGGCCCTGGATCGTGACGTCGGCAATCGAACCCCTCTCGACCTCGTGCAGGAAGTCCGAGAAGGCGAGGCTTGACTGCGGCCCGCGGGTCGAGGAGTTCTGGAAGAGATTGAACAAGGCGACCAGGAGGACGCCGATGATGATCCAGAGCGCGAGATTGCGACCGAAATTGTTCACAGGATTCCTACGCCTCGCCGAGAAACTTTAACCCTATCACACCCGGGCGGCCGCGTCAGGCCACTGCGAATTCGGTGGAGGCAAGCGCCTGGCGGGGAAAATCCCAGGTCGACGCGCCCCTTAGTCTCACATCTGCGCCTGGGCGCACCCACCCGAGATGGGGGATTGCAACGACCCCGTCAAGATCGCGGATCGCCGGTAGGGACGGGCGTGCGGCCCCGGGCACCGGCCCAAGTCCAGGCGGCCGCGGACCCGGACCCAGGGCACCGAGGCGCAGGCGCTCCGCCGGGATGCCTTCCGGGAGCACGACGAGGAAGCGATCCCAGGCGGCCGTGTTCCGCGCGAAGGCTGCGTCAGGCGGAAGCGATCGGGACTCGCGGGCGACCACCCAGCCATCCCTGGCCGGGAGGATGCGGCACCCTCCGAGAGTCCGCGCCTCCGACGCGCCATCGTGAAGATGGGACAGCAGCCGCGTCAGGCGTTCCCCGCGCGGTGGATAGCCGAGGTTCCCGATCGAGACGATCACGCGGCCGAGCACGGCACGCGCGAGCGCGTCCGGCAGCGAAACGAATTGCCGCATCAGGGAAGCCCATCCTCCTCGATGCAGCACGGCATGTCGCGCCAAGGCATCGGCGATCGCGCGTTCATGTTCGACGCGGGCGCGTCCGTATTGCCGGGCAGACGCGGCCAGCTCGCCTTCGTTCGCCTCGGCGGCGATCCGGCGCCGAAGCCTCACGCGTGCGTAGCGCTCATCGCGATTGGTCGGGTCCTCGATCCAGGATTGGCCGAGCGCGGCCAGGAAGCCCATCAGCGACGATTTAGGCTGCGTGATCAGCGGGCGCAGGATGCGGCCCCAGCCCGTCGCCGTCTCGGCCGGCATGGCGGCGAGGCCGTCCGGCCCGCTCGCATCCTCGGCTCGCAGAGCGACGGTCTCGGCCTGATCGCCCCGGTGATGCGCGAGCAGCAGATGCAGGATGCCGTCGGCCCGGCAGCGTTCGGCGAGCAGGGCGCGCCGCGCGGCCCGCGCGGCGGCCTGAATGCCGCTCGACGGCTTCGTCCCGCTCCAAGTCAGAACCTCGTGCGAGATGCCGTACGAGGCAAGCCAAGTGCCGACCCGCCGGGCTTCGTCGGCGGATTCGGGCCTGAGGCCATGATCGACGGTGAGCGCGAGAGCCCGGCCGCTGCAAGCCTTGGCCCATGCGGCGGCAAGGATCGCGAGGGCGAGAGAGTCAGCGCCGCCCGAGACACCGACGGCAACGACCGGCGACGGCTCGAAGGGCTCGAAGCGCGCCATCAGACGCGCCATGACATCGGCGTCGATCGCCTCCGTCATGACGCTGCAGCCGTCACTTGCAGTTGAGGCGCGTCTTCTCCGCCGCGGCGCGGCTCTTGATCGTGCCGGGCGCATTCGGGAACTGCTGCCCGAGGCGATCGAAGGTGGCGCAAGCCTCGCGCGGCTTGTTGAGGCGGCCGAGCGACATGCCGAGCTTCAGCAGATTGTCCGGCGCCTTCTGGCCGTTCGGCGCCTTCTGATAAGCCTCGGCAAAGGCCGCCGATGCCGGCTCGAACTTGTCGCGCACATAGAAGGTCTCGGCGAGCCAATAACGCGCATTTTCGGTACGCGAGTCGCTCGGGTGCTTGTCGATATAGGCGCGGAAAGCGCGCTCGGCCTGGTCGTAGTCGTTCTGCAGCAGGATGTTGAAGGCGAATTTGTACTGATCCTCGGGCGATCCGTCGGGAAGGATCGAGGCGGCGGGCGCCGGGGAGCGGGCTGCTTGCTGCGCCGGCGGCGGTGCGGCCGGGCGACCCGGCGTCGCCTGCGGCGGCACCGCGGGCACGTTCGCCTGAAGCTGCCCTTGCGTCATGCTCCCCAGCGTTCCCGATTGGCTTGCCGGCGCGGGACCGGACTGTTGTTGTCCCTGAGGCGCGGCCTGTGCCTGCGCCGTGCCGCGAGCCTGCTCAAGCTGCTGGAAGCGGACGTCGAGATCGCTCGAGAGCTTGTCGAGCTGCCGGCGCGTCTGCTCGTTGGCGTAGGAGATTTCCTCCATCTTGCCGGTCAGGTCGCGCATCGTCTCTTCGAGCTGAGTGATGCGAGCCTCGAAACGGCTGACCGCGGCCGCCGGCAGGTCGCCGGCGCCGGCCGTCGTCACCGGCGGTGGTGAGCTCGCCGGCGATCCAGGCGGCGCGGCACCGGCCGAGGTCTGCGGCACTTGGCCGCGATAGACCTGCCGCTGCAGCGTGTCGATGTCGCGCTGGAGCCGGTCGATACGGTCGACCAGCGCCCGAACGTCTTGGGCTTCGGCCGCTGCCGGCAGCAGGAAAGCGAGGAGGGATAGAAAGGGGAGTGCTCTACGCATGGCTCTCAGGCGTCCATCCTCGCCGAAGCTATGGGCCCGCTATAGGGCAAAAATAAGGCGTCGGCCTCGCTGCCGAGGCCGACGCCTAAACGAGCACCGCTAAGCTGCCGTCAGTTGACGACGGTCACGCTGCGGCGGTTCTGCGACCAGGCGGCCTCGTTCGAGCCGAGGACGGCGGGCCGCTCCTTGCCGTAGGAGATGGTGCGGACGCGATTCGCGGCGATGCCGAGCGACGCCAGGTAGTTGGCGGCAGCCTTGGCGCGACGGTCACCGAGAGCAAGGTTGTACTCGCGGGTGCCACGCTCGTCGCAATGGCCTTCGATGGTGACGGCGACGTTGCCGTACTGCTTCAGCCACGCAGCCTGACGCTCCAGCGTGCGGCGCGCTTCCGGCTTCAGATCGGACTTGTCGAGATCGAAGAAGACGCGGTCGCCGACATTGACGACGAGGTCCTGCTGCGAGCCCGGAACCGGACCGGTCCGCGGAGCAGTCGCCGGAGCGGGGGCAGCGGCGGCGCCGCCACCGGCAGAGCCAGCCGTCGTCGTGGTCTCCGACGCGCACGCGGCCAGTAGCAGCGACGCCGCGAAGAGACTCAGAAGCTTCGTTCGCATTTTTGTTAACTCCTTCCCGGGGGAGAGATCGAGATTGTCACGTTGTTTCTATTCTTACCTGGGCTGACGGCGGCGCCTGCTGGTCCCAACCCCTTGATGGTCAAAAGGTGGCCGAGCCGGTACGACATAACCCGCCCGTCGGCACGAGCCGGCAGGAACAAGGGCAATATAAGCGTGGAATTTCAAGGAATCAAGGGGGACCACGCGGGGTCGGACCCGTCGACGGGGGTGATAATTTCGCGCTCGTTGAAGCCCGTCAAGTCGATCGAGAAGAGCTTCACGGATCCACCCCGACCCTGGTCGTCGGTCGGCTGCTGGCGGAAGTACATGAGCACCCGCCCGTTTGGGGCCCAAGTCGGCCCCTCGACCAGGAAGCTCTCGGTCAGGATCCGCTCGCCAGAGCCGTCCGGACGCATGACGCCGATAGCGAAGCCGGTTGCCGTGAACTTGGTGAAGGCGAGCAGATCGCCGCGCGGCGACCACACCGGGGTCGCGTAGCGGCCTTGGCCGAAGCTGATGCGCTTCACCCCGCCGCCTTCGGCATCCATGGTGTAGAGCTGCTGGCCGCCCGAGCGATCGGAGTTGAAGCAGATCCAGTTCCCGTCCGGCGAGTAACAGGGCGAAGTGTTGATCGAAGCGTGGTTGGTGAGCCGCTTGACCGCGCGCGTACGCAGATCGAGCGCATAGATCTGCGAATTGCCTTCGGCCGAGAGGCTCATGATGACCTTCTTGCCGTCAGGCGAGAAGCGCGGCGCGAAGGTCATGCCCGGGAAGTCGCCGACGACTTCCTGCTGGCCGGTATCGATGTTGAAGAGATAGACGCGCGGCTGATCTCGGAAGTAGGAGAGGTAGGTGATCTCCTGCGCCGTCGGCGAGAAGCGCGGCGTCAGCACGAGCACGCGGCCGTCGGTCAGGAAACGGTGGTTCGCTCCATCCTGGTCCATGATGGCGAGCCGCTTGATGCGCCGGTTCTGCGGGCCGGATTCGGCGATGTAGACGATGCGCGTATCGAAGTAGCCGTCCTCGCCGGTGATCCGCTTGTAGATCGCATCCGCGATGATGTGCGCGACGCGCCGCCAGTTATTGGGGATGGTGAAATAGGCGAGGCCAGTCATCTGCTGGCCGGCGAAGACGTCCCATAGCCTGAACTCGACCTTGAGGCGGCCATCGGCCTGGGTCTCGACGCTGCCATGCACGAGCGCCTGGGCGTTGATCAGCTTCCAGTCCTCGAAGCGCGGCTGCAGGCGAATTTGGTCTGCCTGTTGAATGAAGGACTTCGGATCGAGCGGGCGGAAAAGTCCTGAGCGTTCGAGGTCGGCAGAGACGACGCTCGAGATATCGTTGCCGACGCGCGCCTGCTCGCCGCTGCCGCTGAACGGCACGATGGCGATCGGCATCGGCTCGACCCTGCCGCGGGTGATGTCGATGCGGAGCTCGCCCCAGGCCGGGGTGGATGCGCTCCACAGCAACGGCGCGACGGTGAGCCCGAGAAGGGCGTCGCGGCGCGTCGGCATCCACGGGCGGGCGCGATCAGGCAGCACGCTCATCACAGCATTTCTTTCGGATTGAAGTTGAGTATGAAGGACTTCCACACGTCGTATTTTTCCTGCGGCAGTCGCAAGGGATTGCAGCGCGGGTTGAGCACCGCACGCATGGCGCTCTCGGCGGCCGCGCGGAAGAACGAGTCCGTCGTCATCCGGCTCTGGTCGACGATCCGGGCGTTGCGCACGCTGGCGTCCGGATTCATCTCGACCTGGATCTCGACGACAAGGTTGCGTGCGTCGCGCGCGCCTGCGGGCACATTCCAGCATTGGGCGATCTGCGAACGGATAGCGTCAAGCTCGCTCAAGGAGAGCTGGCCGTCGGTCATCGGTCGCGGCGGCGGCGAACGATTCGGCGTCGGCTGCAACGCCGCCTGCTGCTGAGGTGGTGGCGGCTTCGGCGGCTCCGGCTTCTTCGCCTCGGTCTGCGGCGGTTCGGCCGACGGCTTGCGATTGGCCAGATCCTTGAGCAGGCGGTCGAATGTATCGTCCTTCTTCACCTGCGGCTTGGGCGGCTCGGGCTTGGGCGGCGCCGGCTTGGGCGGTTCCGGTTTCGGCGGCTCGACCTTGGCGACCTGCTTCGGTGGCTCCGGCTTGGGTTCCGGCTTCGGCTCGGGCTTGGGCTCGGCGATCTTCGGTGCGGGCTCCGGCTTCACCTCGGCTGGCTTGGGCGGCTCGGGCTTTGGAGGGTCCGGCTTGGGCGGTTCCGGCTTCGGCTCAGCAACCTTCGGCGTTGGCGGCGGAGGAGGAGGCGGAGGCGGAGCCTCGACGACCTTCGGCGGCTCGGGCTTGGGCGGTTCCGGCGGCGGCTCAGCCACCTTGGGTGGCTCGGGCTTCGGCTCGATCCTGGGCGTCGGCGGCGGCAGGTTCGTCACCTTGGCGATGGTGACGATGTCGACAAGCAGCGGCTTTTCCAGGACCGGGTCCGGCTTCGCCAGAACCGGCAGGCCGAAAAAGGCCAGCACCGCGACGAGCGCGTGGAGCACCAGCGAGAAGGTGGCGCCCTTGGTCATAGGCTCAGTTGCCTCGCCGTTGCTGGGCGCGCGCCGGAGCCGGCGGCTGAGCCGACTGCGGCATTTCGGCGATCAGAGCCACCTTGTCGAAGCCGGCAGCGGAGACCAGCCCCATGACTTCCATGACGCGGCCATACTGAATGGCCTTGTCGCCGCGCACGAAGATGCGCTGGTCGGCCTTGTTGCGGACGATCGCCTGCAGGCGCGGCACCAGCTGATCCTCGGCGACCTGCGATTCCTGAATGTAGATCTGGCCCTGGCCGTTGACGGTGATCGTCAGCGGCTCGACCTGCTCGTTGATCGTTGCCGCCTGCGTCTTCGGCAGGTCCACCGGCACGCCGACGGTAAGGAGCGGTGCGGCGATCATGAAAATGATCAGGAGCACCAGCATGACGTCGACCAGTGGCGTCACGTTGATCTCGGCCATCGGCGTGTAGCGCGTGCGGCCGCTGCCCTTCCTCAGTAGCGTGGCTGCCATCTTAGGTCTACTCCGCCTCGTCGAGCTGGCGCGAGATGATCGCGGCGAACTCGGCGGCGAAGCCTTCGAGCCGCGCGGTGTAGCGCCCGATATCGGATGAGATCTTGTTGTAGGCGATGACCGCCGGGATCGCCGCGACCAGACCGAGCGCGGTCGCGAACAGCGCTTCGGCGATGCCGGGAGCGACGACGGCGAGCGAGGTGTTCTTGGTCAGCGCGATCGACTTGAAGCTGTTCATGATGCCCCAGACGGTGCCGAACAATCCGATGAACGGCGCGGTCGAGCCGACGGATGCCAGGAAGGTCATGTAGCGCTCGACCTGGCCCATCTCGCGCTGAAGGGTGATCTGCATCACCTGCTCGATGCGCTGCCTCAGGCTCGCGCGCATCGGACCGGAGCCGACGAGGCCCTTGGCTGCCGAGCGCCGCCACTCGCGCATCGCCGAGGAGAAGATCGCGCTCATCGGCTCTTCCGGCCTGCTCCCGAGCCGATCGTAAAGGTCCTCGAGCGCCGCGCCCGACCAGAACTGCTCCTCGAACTCGCTGGCCTGCGCCTGCAGCCGGCGGAGCCGCATGATCTTGTCGAAGATGATAGCCCAGCACCAGAAAGAGGCGAGGACGAGCGACACCATCACCGCCTTCACGACGAGATCGGCCTGGAGGAACAGGCCGATGATCGACATGTCGGTCGGGCCGACCGATCCTGCCAGGGTGACGGCGTTCACGAGCTTGGGTTCCATCTAGTCGATCACTCCTCGGGCGGTTGCCGCCGACATGGCGGTCCGCAAATTCTTGGGCAGTCGCGCCGGCCTGCCATGCCCGTCGATGCAGGCGACAATCAGCCTCAACCTTGCGACTTCATCCGCCTCGCGCCGGATGATCTGTTCGGCCACCAGCGACGCGCCGCCCACCTCGATGACCCGGGTGGCGACGTTCAGGACGTCGTCGAGCCGGGCGGGTCGCCGGAAATCGATCTCGCACCGCGTCACGGCAAAGCCGAGACCGGTATCCTCACGCCACTGCCTTTGCTGCACGCCTAAGTCGCGCAGCCACTCGGTCCGGGCTCTTTCCGCATACTTAAGGTAGTTGCTATGATAGACCATCCCGGCCGCGTCGGTGTCTTCGTAGTAGACGCGTATGGCAAAACAATGGCTGGACGGCTCAGACATCGTCCGTGCCCGTCGGCAGAAGGTCGTACTGGGCCGCCGTTGCCGGCACCGGCAAGCCGAGGTGGCGGTAGCCCTGAGCCGCCAGCATGCGCCCCCGCGGCGTGCGTTGCACGAGCCCCTGCAGCATCAGATATGGCTCGATCACATCCTCGATCACGTCGCGTTGCTCGGAGAGGGCAGCCGCCAGGGTCTCGACCCCGACCGGGCCGCCGCCGTAGTTCTCGAGGATGCAGGCGAGGTAGCGGCGATCCATAGCGTCGAGACCGCTGCGGTCGACCTCGAGCCGCGTCAGCGCCCCGTCGGCGGCAACCTTGTCGATCACCTCGCGGCCGGCGACGGCGGCAAAGTCGCGCACGCGGCGGAGCAGGCGGCCGGCAATACGCGGCGTGCCGCGGGCGCGGCGCGCGACCTCGAGCGCGCCATCCTCCGTCATCTTGATGCCGTGGATGCCGGCGGCGCGGCTGACGATCGCGACCAGCTCCTCGACCTCGTAGAAGTTGAGGCGGAGCGGGATGCCGAAGCGTTCGCGCAGCGGCGTCGTCAGCAGGCCCGAGCGCGTCGTTGCGCCGACGAGGGTGAAGGGCGGAAGGTCGATGCG
Source organism: Alphaproteobacteria bacterium (assembly GCA_016869285.1). Lineage (GTDB taxonomy): Bacteria > Pseudomonadota > Alphaproteobacteria > SHVZ01 > SHVZ01 > SHVZ01. Next base: position 2,429 of record VGEN01000136.1, on the reverse strand, counting down.
GACCGAGCGCGCTGCCGGGCCTTCGCCGATCATGAGGTCGAGCTGGAAATCCTCCATCGCCGAATAGAGCATCTCCTCGACCGCCGGATTGAGCCGGTGGATCTCGTCGATGAAGAGGACGTCTCGCGCCTGGAGGTTGGTCAGGATCGCCGCGAGGTCGCCGGCTCTCGCGACGATGGGGCCGGACGTCGCGCGGAAGGACGCACCGAGCTCGCGCGCGACGATCTGCGCCAGCGTCGTCTTGCCGAGTCCGGGCGGCCCATGCAGCAGCACATGATCGAGCGCTTCGTTGCGCGCCTTGGCGGCCGTGATGAAGACCTTGAGGTTCTCGCGCGCCTGACGCTGGCCGACGAAGTCGTCGAGGCGCTGCGGCCGGATCGAGGATTCGATCGCGTCGCTCTCGGCCGGGACGCCGGAGACCAGGCGATCTGCGCCGGCCCCGCCGGTCATTTCGAAAGCTCCCTAAGCCCGGCGCGGATCAGATCCTCGAGCTTGGCCTTGGCGCCGACTACCTGGCTTGCGGTTGCGACGGCGCCGAAGGCTTCCGAACGGCCATAGCCGAGATTGACCAGCGCCGAGACGGCATCGGCGGCGAGACCCACGGACGGATCGAGCTTGACGCCGGCAGCGGGAGCCTGGGCTTGCGCTCGCGCGGCATGGCCCAGCATCAGCCCGGCGGCCTTGTCCTTGAGCTCGGTCGCAATCCGCTGGGCCAGCTTCGGGCCGACGCCGTCGGCGCGCGTGAGCAGCGCCTTGTCCTGCGCGGCGATGGCACGAACGAGATCGTCGACTTCGAGCGCCGAGAGGATTGCCAGCGCGATGCGGGCGCCGACGCCCTGCACCTGCGTAAGCAGCCGGAACCAGTCGCGCTCGGCCGCCGAAGCGAAGCCGATCAGGCGGAGGCTGTCCTCGCGCATCAGCGTCTCGACCACGAGGCTGACCTGTCCGCCGACCGCGGGCAGGCGTGCCAAAGTCCGCGAAGCGCAATGCACGAGATAGCCCACGCCGGCGCAATCGATGATGGCCCAGTCTTCGCCGGTCGAGTCCAAGCGTCCCGTCAGCTTCGCGATCATGCGCGCGCTCCGGCAAAGATCGCCTGTCGGGTCGCGGCGTGGTGCGCGTGGCAGATGGCGATCGCGAGCGCGTCGGCGGCATCGGCGCTCGCGGGCTCCGCGCCCGGAAGCAGCATGCGCACCATGCGCTCGACCTGCTCCTTCTCGGCCGCACCGGCGCCGACCACCGCCTTCTTGATGGCCTTCGGCGCGTATTCGGCAACCGCAATACCTGCCTTGGCGGGCGCCAGGATCACGGCGCCGCGCGCGAGACCCAGCTTCAGGGTGGAGCTCGGGTTCTTGTTGACGTAGGTCTCCTCGACCGCCGCCTCATCGGGTTGATATCTGCCGATCACGGCGGTGACCCCGTCATGCAGGCGCACCAGGCGCTCGGCGATCGTGCCTTCGCCGGAGTCGATGCGGCCCGAAGCGACATGATGAAGCCGGTTGCCCTCCGCATCGACGATGCCCCAGCCGGTGTGACGCAGCCCGGGGTCGAGGCCGAGGAGGCGCATCCGCGCGGCCTCACCCGGCCAGCTTCTGGAGGACGGCGTCGGCGACCTCGTAGTTGCCCCACACGGTCTGGACGTCGTCATTGTCTTCGAGCGTGTCGATCAGCTTCAGAAGCGATTCGGCCGTGGCGTCGTCGACGGCGACCGTCGTGGTCGGCCGCCATGCGAGCTTCGCGCGCTCCGCCGCGCCAAACTTCGCCTCAAGGGCGTCGCGAACCTGAGCGAAGTCGTCGACTGTGGTCACGATCTCGTGAAATTCCTCGGCGGTTTCGACGTTCGATGCGCCCGCTTCGAGCGCCGCTTCGAACATCGCCTCGTCGCTCGCAACCTTAGCCCCGTAGCCTATGTCGCCGACGCGCTCGAACATGAAGGATACCGAGTTGGTCTCCCCGAGGGCGCCGCCGCCCTTCGAGAAGGCGGCGCGGATCTCGGAGGCGGTGCGGTTGCGGTTGTCGGTCAGCGCCTCGACGATGAGGGCGACGCCGCCGGGTCCGTAGCCCTCGTAGCGGACCTCCTCGTAGTTGGCGTCATCGCCCCCTCCGGCGCCGCGCTTGATGGCGCGTTCGAGCGTATCTTTCGGCATGTTGGCGCCGCGCGCCGCGGTGATCGCGGCCTTCAAGCGCGGATTGGCCGAGGGGTCGGGGGACCCCACCCGGGCGGCCGTGGTGAGCTCCCGGATCAGCTTGGTAAAGAGCTTGCCCCGCTTGGCGTCCTGGGCGCCCTTGCGGTACATGATATTCTTGAATTGACTATGTCCTGCCATTCCGCCCGGCCGAAGAGGTCGTGTAGAGAGTGAGAAGCTTATACCAAATATAGTGGTTATAAGCATCTAGGACCTGTTTCACGAGTAAAGTCTTAGGGGCTG
>VGEN01000135.1 GCA_016869285.1 Alphaproteobacteria bacterium | reverse complement strand
GACGCTCGCGTTCTGGGTCGGATACGCCGCAGCCGAGCTCGCGCCCTTGCAGCAGCGGTTGCGCCAGATCCTGCTCGCCTCTGCCGCCATCTTCGTCGACGAGACCACGGCGCCCGTGTTCTTCCCGGCCCGCTCGCGCGCCGAGTTCTCGATGTCGATGTCGGGCTGGGGCACGCTGACCGGCGAGGCGCACTACACGCTGTCGTCGATCGCGCAGTCGAACGATCCGGCAAAGAAGTTCGGCGCGTTCAACGTGCATCACTACAAGAACCCGGTCATGGACAAGCTGATCCAGGACGCCGCGGTCGAGATGGACGAGAACAAGCGCCGCATGCTCCTCGAGCAGGCCAACGAGCTGGTGGCGGTCGACCGGCCGCGCCTGCCGCTGGTCGCCGTCGGCTCGGCCTGGGCGATGCAGAAGGACAAGGTGACGATCAAGGCCCGTGTCGACGAGGACACGCTGGCCATGAACATCAAGCCGGCGAAGTAGGCCGGTTCCAGACCCAAGGGAGAGCGGTGGCGCCGGCGACGGCGCCACCGTTTTTTTGAAGATGGCAGACATCGCGATCGGCATTCACGGCGGCTGCGGCACGCTGGCGAAGGATCTCTTGAGCGAGAAGGACTGGGCTGAGACCCGTCAGCACCTGGCGGATTCGCTTCGCGCCGGCTGGACGATCGTGAAAAAGGGCGGCCGGTCGGTCGAGGCGGTCGAGGCCGCCATCGTCGTCATGGAGAACAGCCCGCACTTCAACGCGGGCCACGGCGCGGCATTGACCGAGAACGCCGACCACGAGCTCGACGCCTCGATCATGGACGGTGCCACGCTCGGCGCCGGTGCGATCTGCGCCGTGCGCACGATCCGCAACCCGATCAAGGCGGCCCGCGCGGTCATGGAGAAGTCGGATCTTCTGCTGATCACCGGGCAGCCTGCCGACGACTTCGCCAGGCGCGTCGGGCTCGATATCGTTCCCAACAGCTACTTCACCACCCAGCGCCGCGTCGACGCATTGGCGTCCCTCAAGGCGAAGGCGGAGCGCCAGGAGATCGCCATGGCGAGCGAGGCGGAGCGCCACGGCACCGTCGGCGCGGTCGCGCTCGATGCGAAGGGCAACCTCGCTGCGGGAACCTCGACCGGCGGATTCAACAACAAGCCGGTCGGGCGCGTCGGCGACTCGCCGATCATCGGCGCCGGCACCTATGCGGCCAACGGCAGCTGCGCGGTCTCCTGCACCGGCATGGGCGAGATCTTCATCCGCCGGGTCGCGGCCTACGACGTCTCGGCCAGGATGCGCTATGCCGGCAAGGGGCTGCGCGAGGCGGCCGATGCGGTGATCGCCGCGGTCGGCTCGCACAAGATCGGCGCCGGGCTGGTGTCGGTCGATGCCGGAGGCAAGGTCTATGCGCCGTTCAACACGCTCGGCATGGCGCGCGGCTGGATCGAGGCGGACGGCAAGGTCTATGTCGCGACCCATCAGGACGTCCACGAGATGGGCGCCGCGTGAGCGACGAGCCGGTCCTCATCTGGGGCGCGGGCGCGATCGGCGGCACGCTCGCGGCTTGGTGGGCGCGGGCCGGGGTGCCGGTGCTCGCGGTCGACATCCAGCGCGACCATGTCGAGGCCTTGCGGACCACTGGCCTCACGATCGAGGGCCCGGTCGACGCCTTCACCCAGGCGGTGCCCGCGAAGACGCCGGATGAAGTGACCGGGGTCTATCGCCGCGTCGTGCTGGCGGTGAAGGCGCAGCAGACCGAGAGCGCCGTGGACGCGCTGGCGAAGCACGTGGCGCATGATGGCTTCGTGCTCTCGGCGCAGAACGGCCTCAACGAGGTGGTGATCGCGAGGAAGCTCGGGGCCGAGCGCACCATGGGGTGCTTCGTCAACTATTCGGGCGACCTGCATGGGCCAGGCCGCATCATGCTCGGCAGCCGCGGCTCGGTGGTGGTGGGCGAGATCGACGGATCGATCCGCGAGCGCACGCGCGCCATGCACGCGCTGCTCAAGGTCTTCGAGCCGGACGCCAAGCTGACGAACAATATCTGGGGACAGCTCTGGGGCAAGATCGCCTACAGCGCCATGCTGTTCGCGACCTCCTTGAATCACGACTCCATGGCCGACAACTTCGCCGATCCGGCACGCTTTCCCGCCTTCGATCGCCTGGGCCGGGAAGTGGTCGCAGTCGCCATGGCCCGCGGGGTGAAGCCCCTCGGCTTCGGCGGCTTCGATCCGGCAGCCTTCGCGCCCGGCGCGAGCGAGGCAGGCGCACGCGCATCGATCGAGTGGCTGGTCGGGTTCAACCGGGCCTCGGCCAAGACCCATTCCGGCGTCTATCGCGACCTCGCGGTTCACAAGCGGAGGACCGCGGTCGACCCGCAGATTGCGGCGGTTGCCGAGCTCGGCCGCGAGGCCGGCATCGATACGCCGGCGCTGCGCAAGCTGGTCGAGCTGATCCACGATATCGAGGACGGCCGCCGCCCGCAGTCGCGCGAGACCCTTGAGCCGCTGATCGACACCGCCTCGGCCGCTCCGCCGATCACCTAAGCCTTGAATTTCCCGTCGATTTTCGAGTGCGGGTGCGCCGCATGCCGTACTTTCGCGCGCCGATTTGACAATTGTCCGGACAATTGGATAGCGTCCGCGCATGGCGAAGATCGAGAGGATCGCGGCGGGGAAGGGCGGTCAGCCGGCCTATCGGCAGATCCTCGACACGCTTCGTGCCCGTATCGCCAACGGCGACTATCCGGTCGGCGCCCGCATGCCGACCGACGAGGCGCTGATGAGCGAGTTCGGCGTCTCCCGCCAGACCGCGCGGGCGGCGGTGCAGGTCCTGGTCGACGACGACGTCGTCCGCCGATTCCGCCGCCGCGGCAGTTTCGTGGTGGCGACCCCCGAGACCTCGGGGCAATGGGCGCTCAATACGCTCGAAGACCTGATCGAGCACAGCTTCGCGCATAAGGTGCGCGTCCGCGGCAAGGGCCTCGTCGCCGCGGGCGAGGCGCCGGAGGCGGCGAAGGCGCTCAGGGTCGCCCCGGGCGAGGAAGTCTTCCGCCTCGTCGTCGTCCGCGAAGGCAATGGCGCGCCCTACACCTATTCCGAGATCTTCATCCCGCTCGAGCTCGCATCGAAGCTGCCGGTGCGCAGCCTGACCGGCATCCTCTCCGGCGCAATCATCCGGATGATCGAGGCGCATGGCGGCGCACCCGCGGTGCGCGCCCTCCAGGTCGCCTCGGCGGCCCCCGCCGGACCCGAGGCCGCGCGAGCCCTCGACCTGCCGGAAGGTTCGCCGCTGCTTCTGCTGGAGCGCACATATACCAGCCGGGACGGAAGGGTTCTGCAGTTCGCCCGCGTCTTCTGCCGGTCAGATCGTTACCGCCAGACCGTCGAGTTCCGCCGCCAACCCGGAAAGCCCGAGCAAAAGGCGCCCGCCACGCGGCGGAAGCGCCCGCATTGATCCGTTGAAAGGGAGCACACGATGAAGAAAGCACTCTTGAGCACGCTTCTCGCCGGCGTCGTGACACTGGCCGTCGAGGCCGCCGTCGCCGCCGATCTCCGCGTCGGCTACTCCGCCGACGTGACCACCTTGGATCCGGCCAACCACCGCAGCCGCGTGACCGAGGGCGTGATCCTCAACATGTACGACGCCTTGTTGGCTCGCACGGACGATATGAAGGTCGTTCCGGAGCTGGCCGAGTCCTGGAAGCAGATCGACGCGACCACCTGGGAGTTCTCGCTCCGCAAAGGCGTCAAGTTCCACTCCGGCGCCGAGATGACCGCCGAGGACGTGAAGTACAGCTTCGACCGGCTGGTGAAGGACAACGCGATGGGTGGCCAGACCAGCCCGCGCAAGAGCCTGCTCGGTCCCCTCAAGGACACCAGCATCGTCAACCCGACGACGGTGCGCTTCCACCTTGCCGAGCCGTGGCCGATCCTCGCTGCCTACCTGCCGTTCCAGCAGGTGGTCAGCAAGGCCTTCGTCGAGAAGGTCGGGACCCCGGGCATGGCGACCCAGGCCGACGGCACCGGTCCGTTCAAGCTGGTCGAGTGGCGCCGCGGCGACTCGGTGATCCTCGAGCGCTTCGACGGCTATTACGGCGGCTCGCCCGACCTTCCGCCGGTCGGCAAGGCCGGCGTCGACCGGGTCATCTTCAAGGTGATCCCGGAAAGCGCCTCCCGCGTCGCGGCGCTTCTGGCCGGCGAGGCCGACATCGTCGACGAGCTGCCGGTGCATGCGATCAAGCAGGTCGAGGCCAACCCGCGCACCAAGGTGCTGTCGACCAATGGCACCCGCAGCTTCTTCATCCCGATGAACAACACGCGGCCGCCATTCAACGACGTGCGCGTGCGCCAGGCGGCCAACCTCTCGGTCGACCGCAAGCTGATCATCGACCGGGTGCTCTCGGGCCTTGCGACGCCGCTGGATGGGCTGCTCAGCCCGGAGTCCTACGGCTTCAATGCGAGCCTGCCGAAGCTGACGCTCGACGTCGACAGGGCAAAGAGGCTGCTGGCCGAGGCCGGCCATCCGAACGGCATCGACGTGACTTTAGATGTCGCTAACGCCTTCAAGGACGTGGCCGAGGCGGTGGCCTCCCAGCTCACCCGCGCCGGCATCCGCACCAAGGTCCAGCTCTGGGAGCAGACGACCTTGAGCCAGACCTGGGCCAAGCCCGAGAGCAATAACCGCGACATGGTGTTCCAGTCCTGGGGTGACGGCGCGCTCGACCCGGTCGGCATCTTTGTGCCGGTGCTGAAGGGGAAGGACCGTGGAAACTACTCGGGCTTCGCCAACAAGGAGATCGATGCGCTGCTGACCTCTGCCGACACCGAGGTGGACGTCGCCAAGCGCTCGAAGATGTATCAGGACGCCCAGGCGATCGTCGCCAGGGAGTCGCCGCTGATATTCCTGTGGCTGCCGCAGGACGTCTACGGCGCCAGCGCCAGACTCAAGAACTGGAAGCCGTCGCCCCGTGGCGTGATCAAGCTCCACGACGCCCGCGTCGACTGAGAGTCGCGCTTCCTTGAGCCCGCTTCGCCTCGCCGAGAGGCTGCTTCAGCTGATCCCGGTACTGCTCGGCATCAGCGTCATCGTCTTCGCGATGATGGCGCTGACGCCGGGCGATCCGGTGCAGATCATGCTCGGCGACTCGCTCGCCGACCAGGCGCAGCGGGATTCCCTTCGCCGCGACATGGGCCTCGACCTGCCGGTGGTCGAGCGCTTCTTCCGTTTCCTCGGAAACGCGCTGACCGGCAATTTCGGGCTCAGCTTCTTCCATCGCCGGCCGGTCATGGACGTGATCCTGGAGCGCCTGCCGGCGACGATCGAGCTGACCCTGGTCGCCATGCTCATCGCGATCGCGGTCGCGGTGCCGCTTGGCGTGATTGCCGCGGTCAAGCGCAACTCGCTGCTCGATCGCATCGCCACGGTCGGATCGATGCTCGGCGTCTCGATGCCGGGCTTCTGGTTCGGCATCCTGCTGATCCTTCTGTTCGCGGTGAACCTGCACATCCTGCCGGTCTCGGGCCGCATCGGCTTCGGCTACGAGGTTAAGATGGCGACCGGCTTCGTGCTGATCGACACGCTCATGGCCGGCCGCCTCGACAGCTTCCTCGATGCGCTTCGTCACATGCTGCTGCCGGCGGTGACGCTCGGGCTCGCGATGTCGGCCCTCCTGATGCGGGTCACCCGAACCTCGATGCTGGAGGCGCTGTCGCAGGACTACGTGACCTTCGCCGAGGCCAAAGGCCTCAGCCGGCTTCGTGTCGTCGGTCGTCACGCGCTCAAGAACGCGTTGATCCCGACCGTGACGGTCGCCGCGATCGAGACCGGGTCGCTGCTCGGCGGCAACATGATCATCGAGACCGTGTTCGGCTGGCCGGGTCTCGGACGCCTCGTGGTCGAGGCGATCTTCTCGCGCAACTACCCGTTGGTGCAGGCGGCGGTGCTGATCTACGCCACCACCTACGTCCTGCTGAACTTCCTCGCCGACCTTCTGTACACCGTGCTCAACCCGAAGGTCCGGCTGTGAGCTCGGTCGACGCTGCCCTTCCGGCTGCAAGGAGCCGAGAGGAATCGATCCTCGCAGGCAACCTGCGCGACTTCCTGGCGAACCGGATGTCGGTGGCGGCCTCGCTGATCTGCCTGGCCTTCTGCCTGATCGCGATCTTCGCGCCGATGCTGGCGCCGCAGAACCCCTACGAGACCGACCTGCTGCGCCGCTTGCAGCCGCCCGCCTGGATGGATGGCGGCGAGCGCGGCTTCTGGCTCGGCTGCGATGCGCTCGGCCGCGACGTGCTGTCCCGGATGATCTACGGCACGCGGGTCTCGATCATGATCGGCGTCGCCGTCGTGCTGCTGGCGACGGTGATCGGCACGACGCTCGGGCTGCTCGCGGGCTACCTGCGCGGGCCCGTCGACATCGTGATCGCCCGGGTCTGTGACATCCTGCTGGGCTTCCCATACCTGATCTTCGCGATCGGCCTGATGGCGATGATGGGGCCGGGGCTCCAGAACATCATCCTGGCGCTCTGCTACAAGGAGTGGGTGCTGCCGTGCCGCGTGGTGCGCGCCGAGACCCTGGCGGCACGCGAGCAGGACTATGTCGAGGCGGCCCGCGCGTTGGGCGCGTCCCGCTGGCACATCATGCGCCGTGAGATCCTGCCCAACATCCTGTCGCCGGTGATCGTCGTCGCCACGTTCCGGATGGCCTACATCATCATCGCCGAGGCGAGCCTGTCGTTCCTCGGCCTCGGCGTTCAGCCGCCTACAGCCTCATGGGGCTCGCTGGTCGCCGACGGCCGCGCCTTCCTGCTCGACGCCTGGTGGGTCTCGACTTTTCCCGGCCTGGCGATCCTGGCGCTGGTGCTGGCAATCAACGTCGCGAGCCAGGGCCTCCGCGACGCCTTCGATCCGAGGCTCTCGCGGTGAGCGAGCTTCTCGGCATCCGCGGGCTCCGCACCACCTTCCCGACCCGGCATGGCCTGGTGCGCGCGGTCGACGGCGTCGACCTCGACGTGCGGCCCGGCGAGTGCCTCGGCGTCGTCGGCGAGTCCGGCTCCGGCAAGAGCGTGACCTTCCTCAGCGTGCTCGGCCTGGTGCGTCCGCCCGGCCGCGTCGAGGCCGAGGCGATTACCTTCCTGGGCCGGAACCTGCTGAGCCTCGCCCCGACCGAGATCCGTGCGATCCGCGGACGCGACATTGCGGTCACGATGCAGGACGCGCTGACCGCGCTGAACCCGGCCTTCACGGTCGAGACCCAGATCGTCGAGACGATAGAGGCGCACGAGCCCGGCATCGCCAAGGGCGAGGCGAGGGCGCGGGCGATCGAGATGCTGCGGCTCGTCGGCATTCCCGATGCCGAGCGGCGGCTCGCCGCCTATCCGCACCAGTTCTCCGGCGGCATGCGCCAGCGGGTCATGGTCGCGATCGCGCTCGCCTGCCGGCCGAAGCTGTTGATTGCCGACGAGCCGACAACGGCGCTCGACGTCACGATCCAGAGCCAGGTGCTCGACCTGATCGACGACATGCGATCGGAGCTCGGCATGAGCGTCGTGCTGATCACCCACGACCTCGGCATCGTCGCCGAGCGCTGCGACCGGGTCGCGGTCATGTATGCGGGGCAGGTGGTGGAGACCGGCCCGACCGCCGAGGTCGTGGCCTCGCCGATCCACCCGTACACCCAGGGCCTGCTGCGCTCGATGCCGAGCCTTGCCCATCTCGACGCGCCGCTGGTGCCGATCGACGGCACGGTGCCAGATCCGACCCGACTTTCCGACGGCTGCCGCTTCCTGCCGCGCTGCCCGCATGCGGTCGAGGCGTGCGCCCGGCCGATCGCGCTCCATGCGGTCTCGCCAGACCGCGCCGCCCGCTGCGTCCTCGTCGAGGTGGCGCAATGACCGCGCTCGTCGAAGCCCGCTCGGTCGGCAAGACCTTCAATCTCCGCCGCGGGCTGCAGCGCTTCATGGCGCCGAAGCCGGGCAGCTCGGTCCGGGCCGTCGACGGCATCGACCTCGACATCGAGAAGGGCGAGACCCTCGGCCTGATCGGTGAGAGCGGCAGCGGCAAGTCGACCTTGGGCCGCCTCGTGCTCAAGCTGCAGACCCTGACCGAAGGCTCCGTCCGCTTCGACGGGGTCGATCTGGTGGCGATCCCGGCGGCCGAGCTGACGCAGCTCAGGCGGCGGATGCAGATCATCTTCCAGGATCCCTATGCCTCGCTGAACCCGCGCCACACGGTCGAGGAGATCGTGGGATTGGGCCTCCGCGTGCATGAGGACCTGACCTCGGACCAGATCCGCGGCCGCGTCGTCGACATGCTGGAGCGGGTGGGTCTCGGTCCGGCGCACCTCCGCCGCTATCCGCATCAGTTCTCCGGCGGTCAGCGGCAAAGAATCGGCATCGCCCGCGCCCTGGTGCTCCACCCGTCCTTCGTCGTCTGCGACGAGCCGGTCTCCGCCCTCGACGTTTCGGTGCAGGCGCAGATCATCCGGCTCCTGGGCGAGCTCAAGCGCGACCTCGGCCTGACCTACCTCTTCATCTCCCACGACCTCGCCGTGGTGGCGCATCTGAGCGACCGGATCGCGGTCATGTATCTCGGCCGGATCGTCGAGATCGGGCCGGCACGCGAGATCGTCTCCGCGCCCCGGCACCCCTATACGCAGGCCCTTCTGGCCGCCGTGCCGCGCACCGACCGCGCACCGGGCGAGAAGCGGCCGCGTCTTGCCGGCGAACCGCCGTCCTCGCTGTCGCCGCCGGCCGGCTGTGCTTTCCACACGCGTTGCCCGCACGCGATGCCGGTCTGCCGCGAGACGGCGCCGGCGCCGCGCCGGGCGGCCGACGGTCACCAGGTTTCCTGCCACCTCGTCGAGGAGGTCTGATGTCTCCCCTGAACGCCCGGGCGGCGCGGCCGCTGCATCTCTCCGGCACGCCGTTCCAGCGCGGTCGGATGCAGGCGACGCTCTGCCCCGACATGATCGGCTTCGTCCGCACCGCGGTCGCCGCGCGGATGGAAGAGACCCGCGTGGCATTGGCGCTGCCCGAGACCAAGGCGCTGATCCGCGGCAACAGGGCCTATACCGAGAAGCACTATCCCGAGATCCTCGAGGAGATGCAGGGCATCTGCGAGGGTTTCGGGCTCGAGCTCGACACGCTGTTCGACTACATGCACTGCGCGGTCGCCTCCGACCTGGGCCAGATGGGCGAGCGGCTGCCGGAAGGCTGCACCTCCTTCGCCGTCGCCAACCCCGAGCTCGGCGCCGTGGTCGCCAAGAACCGCGACTACCGGCCCGAGCACATCCCGATCCAGCGTGCCTTCCATCACCGCGATCCCGCCTGGGGCCGGCGCGAGGTGCTGTGCCTGGGATCGCTCGGCAGTCCCGGAAACTTCTCCAGCGGCATGAACTCCGACGGGCTCGCGGTCACCGACACCAACAGCCGCACGACCGACCACGGCGTCGGCATGCACCGATATTTCCTGCTGACCTGGCTCTTGGTCCATTGCGGCTCGACCGAGGAGGCGCTGGACCGCATCCTCGGCATGCCGCATGTCGGCGGCGGGCTGCTGATCCTCGGCGATGCCGCCGGCACCGTCGCCGCGGTCGAGCTGGGTCATAAGAAAGTGGGCTACGAGAAGAAGGTCGATGGCCACGTCGGCCGCGCCAACCACTTCGTCACCGATGGCATGGACAGGGTCAACCTGCGCACGCCCGACAGCGAGGCGCAGTCCTGCCACTCCGATCGCCGTCACCCGACTCTGCAGAAGCGCCTGGCCGACGCCCCGACATCCTTCGGCATCGCCGATGCCGCGCGCCTCGCCTCCTATCATGGTGAGGAGGGCGGCGAGGGCTTCTGCCGCCATGGTGCGAAGGACCTCGGCAACACGATCTCCTGCGCCCTCTATGCCACCCGTCCGCGCACGCTCACCTTCACCGCCGGCAATCCCTGCGAGGCCGACTGGCGGCTGTTCGATTTCTCCACCAACGCTTCCACCCGTCTCGCGTCCTAACGGAGCCATCCATGCCTTCGGTCAAGATTCTCTGTCCCACCGGACATCTCAGCTTCACGCCGCTCGAGAAGGGCAGCTTCCTTCTCGGCTGCGAGCAGAAGCCCGACTTCATCATCGCCGATGCCGGCAGCTGCGACATGGGGCCGCGCCCGCTCGGCGCCGACCAGCATGTCAGCATGGAGGCCTGGCAGCGCCAGGACCTCGAGATCATGCTGCTGAAGTCGCGCGAGCTCGGCGTGCCGATGATCGTCGGATCCGCCTCCGATACCGGCACCGACCGCGGCGTCGACCAGTTCGTGGGATTGATTGCCGACATTGCCCGCCAGCACAAGCTCAAGCCGTTCAAGCTGGCGGCGATCTATGCCGAGATCCCGGTTGCAGACCTCAAGCGCCGGCAGGCGGGCGGCACCGTGATCTACGGCCTCGACGGCCGCGCCGATGCCGATCCGTTGGTGCTCGACCGCACCACGCGCGCGGTCGCGGTCATGAACGCCGAGCCGATCCGGGCGGCACTCCGCGCCGGTGCCGACGTGGTGATCGCCGGCCGCAGCAGCGACTGCGCTCTCTTTGCCGCACCTTTGCTTGAGGCAGGCCTCTCGCCGGCGGTCTCCTACTATGCCGGAAAGCTGATGGAGTGCGCCTCCTTCTGCGCCGAGCCGTTCATGGGCAAGGAGTCGATCCTCGGCCGCATCGAGGGCGAGGAGGTCTACGTCACGGCGATGCATCCGGGCCAGCGCTGCACGCCGGCCTCGATCGCAAGCCACGCGATGTACGAGCGCACCAATCCGTACCGGGAGTACGTGGCCGGCGGCTATGTCGACATGAGCCAGTGCGTCTACACTCAGGTCGATCCGAAGACGACGCGGGCGACCGGTGCCACCTTCGTCGCGGACCCGTCCATCAAGGTGAAGCTCGAAGGCGCCGGCCTGGTCGGCCATCGCCGGCTCGCGGTCGTCGGCATCCGCGACCCGCAGACCATCAGCCTGATCGACAAGGCGATCGACTGGGCCAAGGGCAAGCTCGCCGAGCGCTTCGGCCCGGTCGGCCAGGGCTACGACGTCTTCTATCATCTCTACGGACGAAACGCGGTCATGGAGGAGCTCGACCCGGCGCCGGACCTGAAGCCGCACGAGCTCGGCATCGTCGTCGAGGCGATCGACAAGGATCCAGCCCGCGCCCAGGAGATCTGCGCGCTCGCGGCCCGCAACCTGTTCTACGCCCGCCTGCCCGAAGTGAAGGGCACGGCCGGCACCGCCGCGCTGATGTCCGACGAGATCCTGATCGGCGAGCCCGGCTACGAATGGACCCTCAACCACGTGATCGAGGTCAAGTCCGCGATGGAGCTGTTCCGTATCCGACATCTCGTCGTCGAGGGCGGCGCTGCGAAGGAGGCCGCGTGATGGCCACGACCCGTCTGCGTGAGCTGGCGTCGACCATCCGGTCCAAGAACGCCGGCGTCGACCACATCACCTTCGACGTGATCTTCCGCGAGCGCGCAAATTTCGAGCGCGTACGCGACTCGGGCGTGCTGGCCGAGGCGAAGATCCCCGGCTTGTTCAACCTCGATCCGAAGCGGATCACGCATTACTGCGTGTTCGAGCCGGCGAACGCGATCAAGTTCACGATCCGCCGTCTCAAGCCCAGCGGCAGCCCAGGCGAGCGCGACGTCTTCGGCTCGCAGCAATACGCACCCCTGTTCGACGTGCAGGTGCCTTAGGGTCGGGCGATCGCCTCGAAATCCGCGAACAGCCGCTTGGGGTCGGCGGCCTTCGGCACCAGGCCCTGGGTGTGCTGCTCGCGGCAGATCGTCTCGACCATCTTCCGGTTCGCCGGTGTCATGCCGAAGGCGGCGTCGCCCGCAAACTCGTTGCAGAGATATTCCATCTCGCGCATCGCCCAGGGTGAGTCCTCGGCGAACCACTTCACCTTGTCTTCCCAGATCGTCCAGGACTTCTGCATCGCCTCGTAGATCGTCCGTAAGCGGTGCTTATTCCCCACCGGTGATCTGACGGTGGTGCTGTGAGAGTCTCTGGCTCTTTGCGGGTGGGGCCTTGGGACTATGACGGATAGGGGTGACGATCCTAGGACCAAGGGCGCGCCGGCGCGGCGGGTCGAGATCTTCACGGGAGCCGGGCGACGGCGCCGTTGGAGCGCTGAGGACAAGGCGCGGATCGTAGCCGAGAGCCTGGCGCCTGGCGCGAGCGTGAGCGCGATAGCGCGACTTCATGGACTGACGCCGGCACAGATCTTCCGGTG
>VGEN01000134.1 GCA_016869285.1 Alphaproteobacteria bacterium | reverse complement strand
GCCGACAGACAGAAGCGTTCGAACGATCCGTTCATGTCTTGCCAAGCCGCTTCAAGGCCTGGCGCCAGCGAGATCGGTGAGCGTGTGGTAGTGTTCATCATGGCGTTGCTCTCCTTCGTGGATTCAGCACCCCGAGCCTAAAGGCTCAAGGCGGGCAACGCCTGTCCTCCTATTTCAACATCAACAGGGACATCCCCATCCAGCCGCGGCGTTCATCTCGAGGACGCTGACGTGGTGGATCAGCCGGTCGAGCGGGCGTGCCTCCTTCACCCGGAGGTCGCCCACCTGCTGCCTCAACGGGAGCCGTCTGCGCCTAGCTGGATGTCGACTGGCACTTCGGCAAACCCGAGAGGCCTTCATCCACCCTGAAGAGCGGGAATGAAGCAGACCTCGCTGTCGGGGGCGATCTTCTCCAGGAAAGCGTTCTGGTGGATGACCCCGTCAATCGCGACCGCCATGTCTTCGTTGAGCCGGTCGCCAATGCCGGGAAAACGCTCGTCAAGCGCGCGGACGAGGTGCCTGATGGACTGGCCCGACACCTCGTGCTCCGTCTTCCCGCCCGCGAATTGCCTGGCGAAGGAATAGGTCAGCACCACCTTGGCCATGGCAGTGCGTCTGGTCGCCCGCTACTCAGCGGCACGCTTCGGGGCCATCGCGTCGAGCGCCGCCGACAGCCGCGGCGGCGACATCGGCAGGTCGAGCATACGAACTTCCGTCGCGCGGGCGATCGCGTTTCCGATGGCCGCCATCGGCGGCACGATCGGCACCTCGCCGACGCCGCGTACGCCGTAGGGGTGGCTCGGGTTCGGTACCTCGACCAGGACGGTCTCGATCATCGGCAGGTCGGATGCAACGGGCATGCGGTAGTCGAGAAAGCCGGCGTTCTGCAGCCGACCCTTGGCGTCGTAGATGTATTCCTCGTTAAGCGCCCAGCCGACACCCTGGGCGACGCCGCCCTGGAGCTGTCCCTCGACATAGGAGGGGTGGATCGCCGTGCCTACGTCCTGCGCGGCCGTATAGCGCTCGACGGTCACGATGCCGGTGTCGCGGTCGACCGAGAGATCGACGATGTGAACGCCGAATCCGGGACCCGCACCCTGCGCGTTGAGCTGGGCGTGGCCGTTGATCGGACCGCCTGTCTTGCCGGCCTGGGCGGCAAGCTGCGCCAGGGACAGAGGCTCGAACTTGCCGACATTGGAGCTGGCCGGCTTGGCGTAGCCGTTCTCCCAGATGACGGCATCGGGCTCGACCTCCCAGATCTTGGCGGCGCGGCCCTTCAGGTTCTCGATCATGTCGCGGACGGCGTTCACCACGGCGAGTCCGGTCGCGAAGGTGACGCGGCTGCCGCCGGTCACGAAGTTGAAGCCGATCGAGCTGGTGTCGGCGATCACCGGGCGTACCTTGTCGTAGTCGACGCCGAGCGTCTCCGCCGCCATCAGCGCAAGTGAGGCGCGGGAGCCGCCGATGTCCGGGTTGCCCGAGATCACGGTGACCGTGCCGTCTTCGCCGACGTGGGCGGCCGCGCTCGAGTCGGCGCCAACATTGAACCAGAAGCCGGCGGCGACGCCACGGGCGTGGCCGGGCTTCACCGGGGTCTTGTAGTGGGGTGAGTTCTTCGCCGCCTCGAGAGTCTCGACCATGCCGATAGTGTTGAAGGTTGGGCCGTAGTGGGTCTTGGTTCCCTTTCTCGCGGCATTCTTCAGGCGCAGATCGATCGGATCCATGCGAAGCGCCTCGGCCACCAGATCAATCGTTGACTCGACCGCCCAAGCGGCGATCGGGGCCCCAGGAGCGCGATAGGCGGCGACCTTCGGGCGATTGCTGACTACGTCGAAGCCAATGACCTTGATGTTGTCGATGTCGTAGCAGGCGAAGCTGCACATGCAGGCGGGGCCGACCGGGGAACCGGGGAAGGCGCCGGACTGGAGCGCGATGGTGGTATCCGCAGCCACGATTCTCCCGTCGCGCGTAGCGCCGATCTTGACCCTGAGCGTGCCGCCCGAGGTCGGCCCGGAGGCGCGGAAGACCTCGGAGCGCTCCATCACCATTTTTACGGGCTTGCCCGACTTCTGCGACAGGCGGATCGCCACCGGTTCGAGATAGACCACGGTCTTGCCGCCGAAACCGCCGCCGATTTCAGTCGCCGTGACGCGGATCTGCGAGGTCTCGATATTGAGAAGACGGCTGCAGAAGCCACGTACCTGGAAGTGGCCCTGGGTCGTCGACCACACCTGGACCTGGCCGTCCTCGGTCGCGCTGGCGAGCGTGGCATGCGGCTCGATGTAGCCCTGGTGAACGGCGGCGGTCTTGTATTCTCGCTCGATCACCACATCGGCCTTGGCAAGGCCGGCAGCGATGTCGCCCTTCACGAATTCGAGCCGCTTGGCGATGTTGGTCGGCTTGTCCGACGGCGGCGTGAGGCCGTCGGTCCTCAGGTGATCGTGAAGGATCGGCGCGCCGTCCTTCATCGCATCGTCAACATCGATCACGTGCGGCAGGACTTCGTAGTCGACCTTGATCAGCGCAAGCGCCTCGGAGGCGATCTCCGAGGTGGTCGCGGCCACCGCGGCGACGGCATGGCCGTCATAGAGCGCTTTCTCGCGTGCCATCACGTTGCGCGTCACGTCGCGCAGGTTCGCCTGCATCTCGCCGGCGGGCACGATCTGGTTGGGCTGCTCGGGGAAGTCCTTGGCGGTGACGACCGCCTTGACCCCATGCAAGGCCTCGGCCTTCGACGTGTCAATCGACTTGATCCGAGCGTGCGCGTGCGGGCTGCGGAGGACCTTGCCGACGAGTTGGCCCGGCATGTTGAAGTCGGCGCCGAACCGCGCACGGCCCGTCACCTTGTCGGCGCCGTCCGGGCGGTTGGGGCGAGTTCCGATCCACTTGTAGTGCTGGCTGCTCATCGCGTTGCTCCTCTCAACTCAGCGGCCACGTCCATGACTGCGCGGATGATCTTGTCGTAACCGGTACACCGGCAGAGGTTGCCGGCGAGCCAATAGCGTACCTCGGTTTCGGTCGGATTCTTGTTGCGGTCCAGAAGCGCCTTCGCGGCGACCAGGAAGCCCGGCGTGCAGATTCCGCACTGGAGTGCTGCGAGTTCGATGAAGCGCTTCTGAAGGGGGTGAAGTTTCTCGCCTTCGGCGAGGCCTTCGATGGTCCCAATCTGGCTGCCTTCGGCTTCGGCGCCGAACATCAGGCAGGCGCAGACCAACCGGCCGTCGACGGTGATGCTGCAGGCTCCGCAATCGCCCGAGCCGCAGCCTTCCTTGGTACCGGTCAGGCCAAGACGGTCGCGCAGCACGTCGAGCATGGTCTCGCGCGCATCGCAAAGGAACTCGGTCGGCTCGCCGTTGATCGTGGTGGTGACGTGTAGTTTCGACATGAGTCAATGGCTCCGGGCACGTTCTGCGGCGATCGCGGTGGCGCGCTTGAGGAGCACGCCGGCAATCTTGGTGCGATAGGCGATGGTGCCGCGCTTGTCGTCGATCGGCTTGCACACCGCGCGGCACGCGGCGGCTGCGGCTTCTAGGGCGGCCTCGTCGAGCTTCGAGCCGATCAACGCCTTCGCCGCGCCATCGACCAGTAGTACGGTCGGAGCAACGGCGCCAAGGCTAACGCGGGCCGTAGTGCAGGCCCCGTTGGCGATGGTGAGGCTGACTCCGCAACCGACCACGGCGATATCCATCTCTGTCCGCGGGATCAGGCGAAGATAGGCGTCACCGGAACCTTTCGGACGGGCGGGGAGGGTAATGGCGACGGCGATCTCGCCTGGAGCGAGCGTGGTTCGGCCGGGACCGGATGCCAGCTGCTCGACCGGAAGTTCCCGGCGGCCCCCGGGTCCCTGAAGAGTGACCGTCGCGCCGGCGGCGACCATGGCAGGTACGCTGTCTGCCGCGGGCGAGGCATTGCACAGATTCCCGCCCGCGGAGGCTCGACCCTGGACCTGCTTTGAGCCGATAAGATTGATCGCCTCCACGACCCCCGGCCAAACCTTGCGGAGTGCCGCATGTTCGCCGATGACCGCGGCGGACGCAGCAGCGCCAATGCGGAACGAGCCGTTCTGCTCGGCAATTGAGGTCATCTCGGCAATCCGCTTCACGTCGATGATATGGCCCGGAGAAACCGCCCCCGAACGCATCTGGACCAAGAGGTCGGTGCCGCCGGCGAGGATCTTGGCGCCGCCGCTGGCGGCGAACAGCCTGACGGCTTCGTCAATGGTACTGGGTGCGGAGTAACGTATGTCGGCCATGGCTCCTTCCTGCTCTTTGTGCCGCCCGCCAAGGATCTGACTGGTCTTGGGAAAACTGAGAACGGCGGTATGAAAGTCTACCACGGTAGCGGCGGGATAGTCCCGCTGCCGGTGGGGTAAAACTCTGCCACTTATGCCCTTTCTGGCATCAGGGAGGGTAGGGGCTTTTTCACCGTGGAACTGTATCTGAAGGTGCGCCTTGCGTTGCGGGACGGGATGAGTGGGCGCGAGGCGGCACGTCACTTTGGGATTTCACGCGAGAGCGTGAAGAAGATGGTGAGCTTTTCGGTGCCCCCGGGGTATCGGCGGACGGCGCCGATCAAGCGTCCGAAGCTGGACGGGTTCACCGAGACCATCGACCGGTGGCTGGGCGCGGGCGTCGGCCAGCACCGCAGGCAGCGTCACACGGCCAAGCGGGTTTTTGATCGTCTGCGGAGGAGTACGGGTCTACCGGCGGCTACACCATCATCAAGTACTACGTGCGCGAGCAGCAGCGCCGGGTGCGAGAGATGTTTGTCCCGCTGCACCACGATCCTGGTCATGCTCAAGCTGATTTCGGCGAAGCGCTGGTGGTGAATGGCGGGATCGAGCATCTAGTGCGGACTAAAGGTCGATTCGCTCCTGCGGCACCGCCAGCTCGAGCCGCTCGGCGTGGTAGCAGCGCACGGAATGGCCGCTAGCGAGCTCGCGCAGGACCGGCGCCTCGCGCCGGCAGCGCTCGTCGGCGAAGGGACAGCGCGGGTTGAAGTAGCAGCCCGCGGGCGGGTTCGCCGGGCTGGGCACCTCGCCCTTCAGCAGCACGTCTCCCGCCGACACGCGCGGGTCGGCGACGGGCACCGCCTTGAGCAGCGCCGCGGTGTAGGGATGGCGCGGGCGCTCGAAGATCGACTTCGTCGGCGCCAGCTCGACGATCTGCCCGACATACATGACGGCGACGCGGTCCGAGATGTGGCGGACCACCGACAGGTCGTGCGCCACGAACAGGAAGGTGAGGCGCAGGCGCTCCTGCAGCTCCAGCAGCAGGTTCAGCACCTGCGCCTGCACCGAGACGTCGAGCGCGGAGACCGGCTCGTCGGCGACGACCAAGCGCGGGTTGGTCGACAGCGCGCGCGCGATGCCGATGCGCTGACGCTGGCCGCCGCTGAAGGCGTGCGGGAAGCGGTGCATGAACTCCGGGCGCAACCCGACCAGCCTGAGCAGCTCCGCGACGCGGTCCATGCGCTCGCCGCGGTTCAACATGCCGTTGACGAGCAGCGGCTCGCCCACGTTATCGAACAGCGTCATGCGCGGGTTGAGAGACCCGAACGGGTCCTGGAAGATCATCTGGATCTCGGCGCGCAGCGGCCGCAGCTCGCGGCGCGAGAGTGGCGCGAGGTCGACCGTCGAGCCGTCGCGCCGCCTGTAGAGCATCTCGCCCGAGGTCGGCGCCATGGCGCGCAGGATGCAGCGCGACGTCGTCGTCTTGCCGCAGCCGCTCTCGCCGACGAGGCCCAGCGTCTCTCCCTCTTGGACGTCGAAGCCGACGTCGTCGACGGCGCGCACGTGGCCGACCGTACGGCGGAACACGCCCTTCACGATCGGGAAGAATTTGCGGAGGTTGCGCACCCGCAGCAGCGGCTGCGCGCCGACGGGACTGCTCATGTCGCCTCCGCCTCGTCGTGGTGCAGGAAGCAACTCGCGGACTGCCCGCCGCCGACCGGCCTGAGGACTGGCACGCGCGCGTGGCAGCGACCGGCAATCGCCTCCTCGCAGCGCGGGTGGAAGGGGCAGCCCGTCGGCCGGTTGAAGGGATGCGGCAGCGTGCCCGAGATCGTGGGCAGTGCGACGCGCGTCTCGCCATGCATGCCGGGCATCGAGCGAAGCAGCGCGCGCGTGTAGGGATGGCGCGGGGAATGGAAGATCGCGTCGACCGCCCCCTCCTCCATCACGCGGCCGAGATACATGACGACGACGTGGCTCGCCATCTGGGCGATGACGCCGAGGTCGTGGGTGATGAAGACGATCGCGGTGCCGTGGCGCTTCTGAAGGTCGCGCAGCAGGGCGAGCACCTGCGCTTGAGTCGTGACGTCGATCGCGGTCGTCGGCTCGTCGGCGATCAGCAGGCGCGGCTTGCAGGACAGCGCCATGGCGATCATCGCGCGCTGGCGCAGCCCGCCGGAGAGCTGCCAGGAATAGGAATCGAGCCGCTGCTCCGGCATCGAGATGCCGACATCGCGGAACAGCTCGACGACGATCGCGCGCGCGTCGGACCGGCTCACCGCGCCGCCCTCGGGCCGCCATTGCCGAGCGTGCAGCCGGATCGCCTCGACGATCTGCTCGCCCACCGTGTGCACCGGGCTGAAAGACGCCATCGGCTCCTGCGGGATCAGCGCGATCTCGGCGCCGCGGATCTCGCGGATCTCGCGCCCGCGCGGGTCGAGCCGCGCGAGGTCGACTGCCTCGCCGCCGGCGCGGCGGAAGAACATCTCGCCCGCGGCGATGCGGCCGGGCGGATCGACGAGCTGCAGCATCGCCTTCGTCGTCACGCTCTTGCCGCAGCCGCTCTCGCCGACGATGCCGACGACCTTGCCGGGCATGACGTCGAAGCTGACGCCGTCGACGGCGCGCACGCTGCCCTCGTCGAGGCCGAAGACGACCTTGAGGTCGCGCACGGAGAGCAGCGGTTCGCCGGTCACCCACGCCTCACTTAGAGTACGGGTCGGAGGCGTCGCGCAGGCCGTCCCCGATAAGGTTGAAGGCGAGCACGGAGACGATCACGAGCAGGCCGGGCAGCAGCAGCCACGGCGCCAGCGCCAGCGTCTGGATGTTCTGCGCCTCCTGCAGCAGGACGCCCCAGCTGATCGCCGGTGGCCTGATGCCGAGGCCGAGGAAGGAGAGCGACGTCTCGTTGATGATCATCACGGGGATGGCGAGCGAGCTCGTCGCAATGATGTGGCTGAGGAAGGTCGGCACCATGTGCCGCACGATGATGCGCCAGCGGCTGCAGCCCGCGAGTTCCGCTGCCAGCACGAAGTCCTCCTCGCGCAGTGCGAGGAACCGGCCGCGCACCTCGCGGCCCAGCGTCGTCCAACCGATGAGCGACAGGATCACCGTGATCGCGAAGAAGACCTGCGTCGGCGTCCAGTCGCGCGGCAGCGCCGCGCTGAGCGCCAGCCAGATCGGGATCGTGGGTACCGATTGCAGGATCTCGATCAGGCGCTGGATCACCTGGTCGATCCAGCCGCCGAAATAGCCGGAGATGCCGCCGAGCACGATCCCGAGCACGACGCTGAGCGTCACGGCCACGAGGCCGATCGTCATCGAGGTCTGCGTGCCGTGCATGATGCGCGACCACTGGTCGCGTCCCATGCGGTCGGAGCCCAGCAGGAAGATCCGCTGCTCCGGGTCGAGCGGCCCGACCAGCCGCACCTTGGCGCGGACCAGGCCGAGGAAGCGGTACTCCGGGCCATCGACGAAGAAGCCGATGCGGATCTTGCGGGAGGGATCGGTGCCCCATTCCATACGTAGCGTCACGGGGTCGCGCTTGCCGACCGCGACGGGGACCCAGGGCGACCACTTGCCGTCGTCGAGAAAGTGGATCGACTGGATCGGGATGAAGGCCTGGCGCGCGTCGGTGCGCTCGGGGTGCTGGGTGCTGAAGAAGTCGGGGCAGAGGACGATCGCGTAGAGCACGGCGAGGATCGCTGCGCTCGCCAGCGCGAGCTTGTGCTTGCGGAAGCGCCACCAGACCAGCGTCCAGTTGGAGGCGACCGAGATCCGTTCCTCGGCGGCGGACATGTCGGCGGCGGCGCCAGCCATGTCAGCCCTCCATCCTGATGCGCGGGTCGAGCCAGGCCAGCAGGATGTCGGAGAGCAGCGTGCCGACGATCGTCAGCATGCAGTAGATCAGCAGGATGCTGCCGGCAAGGTACATGTCCTGATTCACGAGCGCGCGCAGCAGCAGCGGCCCGATGTTCGGGAGGTTCATCACCGTCGCCACGATCAGGCTACCGGAGAAGAGCTGCGGCAGGTACCAGCCGATCGTGCTGACCAGCGGGTTGAAGGCCAGGCGCACGGGATAGCGCAGCACCAGTGTCCATTCGGGGAGGCCCTTGGCGCGCGCGGTGACGACGTAGGGCTTGTTGAGCTCGTCTAGCAGGTTGGCGCGCATCACGCGCGTGAGCCGCGCGGTGCCCGCGATGCCCAGCACCAGAGAGGGCAGCCAGGCATGCGCCAGAAGGTCGAGGAGCTTCGCGAGGCTCCACTCCGCGCCCTGGTACTCGGGCGAGAAAAGCCCGGTCACGCTGATGCCGAAATAGGCGAAGGCCACCCACATCAGCACGAGCGCGAGCATGAAGTTCGGCGTCGCGACGCCGATGTAGTTCACGACAGTGAGGATGTAGTCGATCACCGAGCGCTGGCGGATGGCGGAGTAGATGCCCGCTGGCACGGCGATGATCCAGGTCAGCACGAAGGAGAACAGCGCCAGCACGACGGTGAGGAAGAGCTGCTCGCCGATCAGCTCGGCGTTCGGGCGCTGGTACTCGAGCGACAGGCCGAGGTCGCCCTGTAGCAGGTTGCCCATCCATTTCAGGTACTGGACCCAGATGGGCTGGTCGAGCCCGTACTGGCGGCGCAGCGCCTCGACGTGCTCCGCGCCGATCGAGGATCCGGACGAGGCGAGCGTCGCGATGTAGGATGTCAAGAAGTCGCCGGGTGGCGCCTCCACGATCACGAAGACGAGGATCGAGAAGATCGCCATGAGCAGCGGCAGGAGCAGCAGGCGCTGCAGGACGAAGCGGATCATGCGTGTGGGCGCGGGGAGTTTGTCCGGCCGGGGCCGGGCGCCAGGGACGCGCGCCGCTCGCTGGCGCGCGTCCCCGGCCTTCCGTTCAGCGCTGGTAGTAGAACTGCTCCGGGCGCGCGTTGCCCGGGGTGCGCAGCGGCCAGTCGTTTCCAACCTGCGCCGGCACATTGCGCATGCGGCTGTTTAGCACCACGACGCCTTGGATCATCGGCGTCAGGCCGACGATGCCGACCTCGTAGACCTGGTCGGCCCAGATCCTGAACAGGTCCTGCGCGACCTTGACCTGTGCGTCCCCGCCGACGGTCTTCGCGGTGTCGATCAGCTCGACGATCTTCCTGATCTCAGCCGTCGGCTCCGCGCCCTCGCGGCCGTTGGAGCGGTACCACTGGCCATGCAGGGGGCCGAAATTGCCGATCTGGATCGCCGGGATGCGGATGTCGAACTTCGTGTTGCCCGTAAAGGGGAAGCCGGTCGTGTCCTGGTTCCAAATCTCGGCCATCAGCTCGTTCGCGTCGCGCATCTTGAAATGCAGCGCGCGCTCGCGGATCTGGACGATGGTCTTGATGCCGACCTTCTCCCAGTCCTTGGCGACGAGCTGCCCGACATCCGGCCACGCGCCGAAGGCGGGCACGATCGCGATCTCTATCGTCGCCGGCTTGCCGTTCGGCAGCAGGCGGATGCCCTGCGCGTCCTTCTTGTCGAGGCCGAGCGCGTCGAGCATGCGGTTGGCGCGCGCCGGGTCGTGGGACGTGAACTTCTTCGCGTGCTCGTCGCCCGGGAAGTACGGGTGCCACGGCGCGGGCACGCCCTGGCGTGCCTCGCCCAGCCCGAGGAAGGCCGATTCCCTGATCTGGTCGCGGTTGATGGCGTGCGACATCGCGATGCGGAAGTCCCGCGTCGCCATCAGCTTGCTCATCTCCGGGTCGGCCCTGTAGGTCTGGTTGAAGGTGATCGCCGCGTCAGCGCCGCCGAAGGTCGACCAAGTCAGGATGCGATAGCGCCCCTTCTTCTCCTCGTCCTTGAAGACCGGGTAGTTGGTCATCTGGATGTGGCGGGCCTGCATGTCGAACTGGCCGGCGATCGCGGCGAGGTTGAGCGCCTGTACGTCCGCGAAATAGGTGAAGCGCACCTCGTCGATGTAGGGTAGCTGGTTGCCGTCGGGATCGACGCCCACGTAGTAGGGATTGCGCTTCAGGGTCAGGACGGGGTCGCTGACGCGGCTCGTCGGGACCCAGGCCGCCATGGTCGGGCGCTCCGGGTTCTCCGGCGGCGCGTTACGCGCGGCGAAGAGCTCGGTCCAGGTCTTGAAGCCCGCGGCCTGCGCGGCCCTGTCGACCTCCTCCTTCCCCGTGTAGGAGGGGTGGAACCTCTTGAGGTAGTGCGCCGGCAGGAAGGCCGCGTAGGTCCGGTCGCCGCCATCCGCCGCGACAAGCGCGGTGAGGAACAGCGTCGCCGGCTCCGCGAAGATGAAGCGCACGGTCGCGTCGTCGACCTTCTCGACGAGCGCGGGCGAGCCGTCCTTGTTGCGCATCCAGCCGGGCAGCGAGGGAGTCAGGTCCTTGTTGAGCAGGACGTCCTTGTACCAGAACAGGATGTCGTCGGCGCCGAAGGGCGCGCCGTCGGACCAGCGCGCGCCCTTGCGCAGCCTGATCGTCCACGTCCTGAAGTCCGCCGAGGAGTCGGCGCCTGCCGCGATCTTCGGCTCGATCCTGCCGCCGTCCGGCGAGTGGCGGAACAGCGAGTCGAAAACCACACGCACGTAGTTGTTCGCGTCGGCCGGCCCGAGGAAGGCGCGGCGCCAGACGCCCCCATACTGCCCGGTGCGCTCGGCCACCGGCACGACCAGCGGGTTTTCCGGCAGGCGCTTGTCGACGGCGGGAAGGCGACCGGCCTTCACCTCCTCGGCGAGCTGCGGCGCTTCCTTGTAGCGGCCCTGCGCCCAGGCGGCGCCGAGGCTCGATGACGCAAGCAGGGCAACGGCTCCGAGCAGCGCGGCGGCGACCGGCGCGCGCCGGCCAGTGACGAACTTCATGCTTTCCTCCCCTTGACCGGTAATCCCCGGATGACTGACTTGTTAAGGTGAGTGTTAGCATTTTTCTGGGCGTGTTTTGGAGCGCGGAATCCAGATACCGTCGGGTCTCCCGTTCCGTGTGTGTGAAACGGCATGGCCTTTGACCCCGGATCGGCGTCGAGGGTTGACCCCGCGCGTAGTGCCTTAAGCCGTTCTGGTGTTTCGCCAATTCTCCCCGCCACTGGGGTCACGTTTGGACGCCGAACGGGGGCAAAATTCAATGCCGGTTCACAACCTGCCCGGCCCTGTGACACCGCTCACAGGCCTGACCCCAGGGTTCCGATAGAATGTCATTGTTTTCCAGGGAGGATCACCGATGACCACATCGTCCTCGACATTCACCCAAACCCTGACAATCGATCGAGCCGTCGTTGCGAGCTGGATCCTGGGCGTTGGCCTGTGGGCGGTGATCGTAGGGGGGCTTTCGATCCTGCACGGATGAGGACCGGATCGCCCGCCTCGATCCGGACGGCATGCCGGCCGCGCCGGGCGCCGGGAAGGGCGGGCTCAAGGGCCCGACCGGCGCCGACTCTCTGGACCGGCATTGAATGACGCCCCCTTTCGGCAGCCAAGGCGACCCTGGCGGCAGGAAGTATGGGGAGCAACCGGGTCAGCTGCCGCTCCTGACCTGTTTGAGAGGCTAACGAATTGCTGCAAATGATGATGCCGGCCCGTTTCTTGCGCAGCGATGACCGTTCGGCAAGAGTCGCTTCTCCCGAAACCATCCCTCACACGGCAACGGAGCGGGTGAGTAGATCAAGCCAGTTGCGGGCCCCCGCAACCAAATTCGGCTGCTAACCCAAATGGTTAGCGGGCGTCTCCGCTTATAGACCCAATCCCAGATCCCGTCCGTGGAAGCAACGTGGAAGCAGGAGGGCGCGCGGTCCTGCGGGGATCTGCGCAAATAGGCCGATACAGGGTCCTTAGCGGAGAGACAGGCGGGCCCTCTTCTAACGACCTCCAGCAATCCTAAACTCCTCACCACGTCGGCAAGGTCAATGCCGACGACAACCACCGCAACCGCGAATTTGTACTAGAGCATTTTCCGATCATTCTGGTTCATAGCCTGAGTTTCGAAAGTAGTTGGCGCATTCGTGTGGTGTGAAGGCGTCGAGAGCGTCAGCGATGGCCTGCCATAGGGCGTCCTTGGTTCGTG
>VGEN01000133.1 GCA_016869285.1 Alphaproteobacteria bacterium | reverse complement strand
GTCACCCGACTCGATGGTGCACAGTTTCCGCTTCCGATCAAAGATTTCTGTTGGGAAAGCGGAACGGCCCCGTTCCGGAACCCGCTGTTTTCCCTCGGATCTCGTCGCCGGCCGGATAGGGTCAGGGGTGGAGGTCGCCATGACTCGCGTCCTGTTCGCCGGTCTGTTCCATGAGACCCACACCTTTCTGCCGGAGACGACGCCGCTCTCCGCCTTCGAGGCGCTGAAGGGCGAGGAGATGCTCCGGAGGAAAGGGGATGGCTCGAACTTCGACGGTTTCCTGAACCGGGCCGAGGCACATGGCTGGACGGTGCTGCCGACCGCCGACTATCAGGCCATGCCGTCGGGGACGGTCGAGCATGAGGTCTTTGAAGCCTTCTGGCTCGATGTCGAGCGCGAGATGACGAAGCTCAGAGGATCGCCCATCGACGCGGTCTTTCTCCTCTTGCATGGCGCCATGGTCACAGACCGCGAGGTCGACCCCGAGGGCGAATTCCTCGAACGTCTGAAACCGCTGTTGCCAGAGGGCACGCCGATCTTCGGCGTCTTTGATCTTCACGCCAACTTCACCAAGCGCATCGTCGATCTGTCGGACTGCCTCGTCGCCTATCGAGAGAACCCCCATGTCGATGCGCGTGAGGCGACAATGAGCGCCGCGGATCTGCTCGATCGCTGCTTGAAGACAAAGACGGTTCCCAAGCATTACTGGCGCCGCCCGCCGCTGATGTGGCCGCCGACGGGCCTCGGCACCGCCGACACGCCGATGGAAGATCTTGAGGCGATGGCGCGCAAGATCGAGGCAGAAGTACCAGGCGTCTGGGTTGCGAACGTCATCTCCGGTTTTGCTTTCGCCGACGCGCCCGATGTCGGTGTCTCCTTCAGCATCGTCTCGGAGGGCGATCCAAGGGCGGCCGAGGCGGCGCTTGACAGGCTTGAGGCCGAGGCGATCCGCCTGCGCAAGGCCGGCACGCCGCGCGACCGATCGGTCGACGATGTCCTGAAGTCCATCCTGCCGGTCGAGGAGGGGCCGGTGCTGCTGGTCGAGCCCCCCGACAATATTGGCGGCGGCACTGCTGGCGACGGCACCGGAATCCTGCGGGCGCTGCTCCGCTACAGGGTGCGCGACTCCGCCGTGATCATCGCCGATGCCGAGTCGGTCGCCGCGCTTGCCGCAGTGAAGCTTGGCGACCGAACGAAGCTGGCGATCGGCGGCAAGCGCAATCCCTTCGACGAAGGCCCGGTCGAGCTCTCGGTCACGCTCAGGTCCAGGAGCGACGGACGCTTCACCCTCGAAGATCCGAAGAGCCATCTCGCCGCTTTCGGCCAGACCATCGAGATGGGGCCTTGCGCCGTCGTCGAGCATGAGGGCGTGCAGATCCTGCTGACCAGCAGAAAAATTCCGCCCTGGGATCTGGCACAGCTTCGGAGCCAGGGGATAGAGCCGACCAGGCTCAAGGTCATCGGCGTCAAGGCGGCGGTCGCACATCGCGCCGCCTACAACCCCATCGCCAAGGCGAGCCACACCGTGGAGACACCGGGCCCCGGCATGAGCGACCTGACCAAGTTCCCCTACAAGAAGATCAGGCGGCCGGTCTATCCCCTCGACGAGATCGGCGGCTGATCAGGCGTACTCGGCCTCGACCCGGTTGCGCCCTTCGTCCTTGGCCCGGTAGAGCGCGCGGTCGGCGCGTCCGGCAAGCGTCTCGGCGTCGTCGTCATCGGCGCACTCGGCGACACCGCAGCTCACCGAGACGCGAAGCCCGTCGTCGGGAGCGAGGACGGCTGCGGACGCGACGGCTTCGCGAAGCGTCTCTCCCAGCTCGCGCGCGTTCTCGAGCCGGCAGTTGTTGGCAAGCAGGATGAATTCCTCGCCACCCCAGCGCGCCAGCAGGTCGGCCTCGCGCACCCGGTCCTTCAGGATCGAGGCGACCGCGCGGATCACCTCGTCGCCTTTCAGGTGACCGCGTGTGTCGTTGACCGACTTGAAGCGGTCGATGTCGATCAGCAACACCGACAGCGGCAGCGACACACGTTTGCGGAGCTTGAGTGCCTGATCGAGGGTTATGTCGAAGAGCTGGCGGTTGCCGATGCCGGTCAGCTTGTCGGTGACCGCCATGTCCTCGAGTCGCCTCTGGTAGAGGTTTATCGCATAGGCGATCGTGCCGATGGTCAGCAGGATGATGCCGACGCCGATCGCGAGGTTGGTGATGAAGCTGCGCCACAGCGCCGACAGCGCCTCCGACTCGCGTTGCTCGACGATCACGCGCCAGCCGAGATCGGGGATGTAGCGGCTGGTCAGTAGCATGACCTCGCCGTCGCGGACATACTCGAAGTAGCCGTCCGACCTGGTGAGAATCTCGTTCGCGATCGTCGAGATGCCGCGCGCGGTCCTGATGTTGTCTTCCTGGATTACGGCACCTTCGGAGCGGACGGTCACCTCGCCGTCGCCGGCGACGAAGTAGATGCCGCGCCGATAGCTCGACTTGTAGTGCGAGAGGATGCGCGAGACCGTATCGAGCTTGAGCCCGACGCTGGTCGCGCCGATGAAGCGGCCTTCATAGTCGAGGACGCGGTAGTTGATGAAGATCGTGATCTCCATCCCCTGCGCCGCGTTGAAGTCGATGTTGACCTCGTAGGGCTGCGTCATCTCGCGGACGCGGAAGAACCAGCCGTCGTTTGGCTCGCCGGCGCGCACGATCTTGGTTGGCCCGCTGAAGTGGTAGTACTGCCTGGTCCGGTCAGAGATCAGGAAGCTGGTGAAGACGTCGTACTTGGCGCGGATTTCGTCGAGATAGCGGGTGACCTGTCGCGAGTCCTGCTCGCCGCCAACGAGCCAGTCCTTGACGAAAGTGTCGTTGGACATCAACGATGAGACGAAGATCGGCCTGAGGAGGTCGGTCTGGATCTCGGAGTAGATGTTGCTCGATGTGAGCGGCAGCTCGTTCTGGAGGATGGTCGCCTTCAGCGCGGCGGTCGAGACGCGGAAGCTGATCAGGTTGGTGGTGAGGAAGCCCAGCAGCAGGATGCCGCCGATCAGGACGATCAGGCGACCACGGCCCGGCAGAGCGGCGACGGAGAGCACGGCGCCGACCGGCCTCAGCGGCCTGACAGCTTGTCGATCTCGGCCATGTCGGCCGGCATCAGCGCCCAGCCGGCGGCGGCGGCATTCTGCTCGAGCTGCTCGGGCTTGGTCGCGCCGGCGATGACGCTGGCGACGGTCGGGCGGCAGGCAAGCCAGCTGAAGGCGAGCTCGAGCATCGTCCTGCCGCGCTTGGCGGCGAAGTCGGTAAGCTTCTCGACGATCTGCCAGTTGCCCTCGGTCATGTAGCGGTCGGCGAGCGGCTGCATGTAGCTGAGCCGCGACTTCTCGGGCATCGGCGCGTTGCGCTTGTACTTGCCGGTGAGCATGCCGCCGGCCAGCGGGAAGTAGGGGAGGAGCCCGATGCCGTAGGACTGCATCGCCGGAATCAGCTCCTTCTCGGCGTCGCGGACGATCAGGCTGTACTCGTCCTGGCACGAGACGAAGCGCTCGATGCCGTCGCGGCGCGAGATCCACTCCGCCTCGGTCACCTGCCAGGCCTTGTGGTTGGAGCAGCCGACATAGCGCACCTTGCCGGCAGTCACGAGGTCGTCGAGGGCGCGGAGCGTCTCTTCCATCGGCGTCAGCGGGTCCGGCATATGGATCTGGTAGAGATCGATCCAGTCGGTCCGAAGCCGCTTCAGGCTCGCCTCGACCGCGCCCATGATGTAGCGGCGCGAGGCACCCTTGAGCTTGCCGGCCTCATCCATCTGCCCGCAGAACTTGGTCGCGAGCACGATGTCCTTGCGGCGGTCACCGAGGACCTTGCCGATGACTTCTTCCGAGCCGCCCTTGTTGGCATAGATGTCGGCGGTATCAAGAAGGTTGATGCCGAGGTCGAAGGCCTTGTGGATGACCTTCTTCGATCCGTCGAAGTCGGTGCGGCCGCCGAAATTGTTGCAGCCGAGGCCGACGACAGAGACGAGAAGCCCCGACTTCCCTAGCGTTCGCTGTTCCACGGCTCCCACCCCTTGCGCTCTGGAATAGCTCAAGGCTGGGCAAGTTAGTGCCTTCGATCCGGGTTTGCTACCTCTGTTCGCGGTCGCCGGCCTCTGCCATGGTAGCGGCCTTCAGCAAGGGGAAGGGTCATGGGCGATTACACGGCACCCGGCAGCTGGCGAAGCCGCGCCGGCACCGTCTTCGAGTGCGAGAAGCGGCCGGCGTCCGGACACCGCGGCATGGTCGTCTCCAACCACCCGTTGGCCTCGGCCGCAGGCGCAGAGATGCTGGCGGCCGGCGGAAATGCGATCGACGCGACCATCGCCGCGCTGTTTGCCTTGAATGTCGTTGAACCGATGATGGTCGGCCTCTTCGGCGGCGGCATGATGCACATCCGCCTCGCCGAGGGTCGGCACCTGGTGCTGGACGGCATGTCGACGGCGCCGGCCGCCTCGGGGCCGACCTGCTACAAGCCGGCTTCCGACACCTGGCCCGACTATCTCGAAACCGTCGGCAAGGAGAACGCGGTCGGCGTGAAGTCGATCGCGACGCCCGGAAACCTCAAGGCCTGGTGCGAGGCGCTCGGGCGCTGGGGCACCTTCAGCCTCGCCGACGTCATGGAACCGGCGATCCGGCACGCCTCGCGCGGCTTCCGAGCGACGCCGTTTCTGAACGACTGCGTCGAGCAGGGCGCGGCCGACATGGTTAACGATGCGCCGATCGCCCGGATCTTCCTGCCGGGCGGCCAGCCGGTCGAGGAAGGCGCGCGTGTAGTGCAAGCCGAGCTCGCCGACACGCTTCGCGCGATCGCCAAGGAAGGACCGAGTCTCCTCTACGAAGGCGCGCTCGGCCGTTCCGTCTCCGATCACCTGCAGAAGTCCGGCGCTTTTCTCGGCTTCGGCGATCTCCGCGACTACAAGACGATCGAGCGTCAGCCGGTGCGCGGGCTCTATCGCGGCGTCGAAATCGTCGGCCCGCCGCCGCCGTCTTCGGGCGGCATCCATGTGATCCAGATGCTGAACCTGCTGGAGGGCTACGATATTGCAGGCCTCGGCTTCGGCTCGCCGAAGACCATTCACCTGATCCTGGAAGCGCTGAAGATCGCCTTCGCTGACCGTTTCGCTTCGACCGGCGATCCGGCCTTCGTCAAGGTTCCGGTCGATACGCTGCTGTCGAAGAAGTACGGCGACATGCGCCGCGCCGAGATCGACATCGCTCGCGCCGGCACGCACAAGGCCAAAGCCTATGCAACGGAGTCGGCGAACACCACTCATCTAACGGTCGCCGACGGCAAGGGCAACGTCGTTGCCGCCACCCAGACCATCAACAGCCTGTTCGGCGCGCGCGTGATGATCCCAGGAACCGGGATCATTCCAAACAATTATATGTACACATTCGATCCGCATCCGGGGCAGGCGCTGTCGATCGCGCCCGGCAAGCGCATCGCCACCTCGATGTCGCCGATCATGGCGCTCAAGGACGGCAAGCCTCAGTTTGCGCTCGGGCTTCCGGGCGGCGTGCGCATCTTCGGCTCGGCGATGCAGGCCGTGCTCAACCTCGTCGACCACGGCATGGAGTTGCAAGAGGCGGTTGAAGCCCCGCGCGTCTGGACGCAAGGCCAGGCGGTCGAGCTCGAGTCGAAGATTTCCGACTCGGTGCGCGAGGGCGTCAGCGCGATGGGCCATCCGGCCGGATCGGTCGCTAGCGTCGGCGGCGGTATGTGCGCCATCCGTTTCGCTGCCGACGGCGAGATGACCGGCTCGGCCTGCTGGCGTGCCGACGGCACCGCGATCGGCCTCGGCGGCGGCCATGCGAAGAAGGGCTCGCGCTTCGTCGCCGAGGCGAAGCGGAGTTAGCCCAGGATCTCCCCGATCTTCTGCGTCGCTTTGAGGCCGGAGCCGGTCAGTACCAGCACCGTCCGCTCTTCAGGCTTGATCGCGCCGGAGGCGAGGAGGCGGGAGAGGGCTGCCGCCGTCTGCGCGCTGGTCGGCTCGGCATAGAGGCCCATTGCCGCGAGGCCCTTGAGCGCGGCGATGATCTCTTCCTCCGGCACGGCGATGGCGGCGCCGCCGGAACCACGGATCGCGCCCAAGACTTCCTTGAGGCGGATCGGCTTGGCGATCGCCGTGCCTTCGGCGACGGTCGGCTCGACCTTGGTCTCGACCGGCGTATCGACGCCCGCCTTGAAGCTCGCGGCGATCGGCGCGCAATTCGCCGGCTGGCTGCCGAAGATGCGCGGCAGCCTGCCGATCTCGCCCCTGCGCTTGAGCTCGTTGAAGCCGATCCAGCATCCGAGGATGTTCGAGCCGGCGCCCATCGGCGCGATGACGTTGTCCGGCGCCTCGTAGCCCAGGTCTTCCCAAAGCTCATAAGCCAGCGTCTTGGTGCCTTGCAGGAACAGCGCCTGCCAGTTGTGGCTGGCATAGAAGATTTTCGCGGCTTGGCGTTCGGCCTCGTCGGCGCAGTCCTGGCGCGTGCCGGGAACGAGTTCGACCTCGGCGCCGACCGCGCGCATCTGCACGATCTTCGCCGGCTGGGTATAGGCCGGCACCAGGATCTTGACCTTGAGCCCGCCGGCGACCGCATAGGCTGCGACCGCGGCACCGCCATTGCCCGATGAGTCTTCGAGAACGTGGCGGACGCCTTGCTGGCGCAGCACCGAGAGCATGACCGAGGCGCCTCGGTCCTTGAAGCTGCCGGTGGGCGCGAACCATTCCAGCTTCATCAGCGCCCGCGCCCCGTTCCAGCGCCGCTCGATCAGCGGCGTCCGGCCCTCGCCCATGGTGATCGGGTCCTTGACCGCAAGCGGCAGCGCCTTGGCGTAGCGCCAGAGCGAACGCACCGAGCCGTCGATCTCGCCGCGGCCGATCCCGGGCAGGTCGGTCGTCATCAGCGGATTGCCGTCGTCGGAGCGCCAGCGCGGATCAGTCAGCGGATAGGTCTTGCCGGTATGCGGATCGATGTAGGCGGGCAAGGACATCTAGCGGCGCCACTCCTTCGGCTCGCCGGCGGCGAGCCATTCTTTGTATTCTGCCTTGGTCAGATTGTTGGCAGGGTAGACGCCGGGCGTCGCGGCGCCGGCCAGCACCTTGATCTGGATGAAACGCTCGAGCCGTTCCTGTTCGGCGCCGGATGTTGCGACCTCCTGGGCGAGCGCCCTCGGCACGACGACGACACCGTCCTGGTCGCCGACGATGACATCGCCCGGAATGACGGCGACACGGCCGCAGCCGATCGGTCCCTGCATGCCGGCGCCGGAGAGGCCGGAGATGCTGGGCGGCGCGGCAGGGCCGGCGGCGAAGACCGGGAGGCCCAGCGGCACCGTCGCCTCGACGTCGCGGAGCCCTCCGTCGGTGACGATGCCGGCGACGCCGCGCGCACGAAGCCGCGCCACCAGGATATCGCCGACGATGCCGGTGGATGACTCGCCGCGCGCGTCGATGACCAGGACGGAGCCGGCTGGCGCCTGCTCGATCGCGACGCGTGGCGCGTAGTCCGGGCGCCCCAGGACCGCGTAGCCGGACAGATCCTCGCGCAACGGCACATAGGCGAGCGTAAAGGCCTCGCCGACCATCCGCTGTGCCATCGGCACGAGTGGCCGGACACCCTCCATCGCGCTCCGACGGATGCCGCGGTTCAGGAGCTGCATGGTCAGGGTCGCCGTCGAGACTCCGCGCAGCGTGTCGATCAGGCTCGGATCGAGAGGCATGTTTCACCCCGACAGCGTGAGAATTGGCGCATCCGGCGCGCACGGCTAGCATGGCCGCGACCTTACCCCCAACCGGATCGATCATGGCCGATTTCAGCCAAGTCCATAACGTCGATGACTTCAAGCGTCTGGCGCGGGGATACCTGCCGCGGCCGATCTTCGACTGGATCGAGGGCGGGGCGGAGGACGAGGTCTCGCTCGCCAACAACCGCCAGGCATTCGAGCGCGTGCGCTTCAAGCCGCGCACCATCGTCGACGTGACCAGGCGCGACCAGACGGTCGAGCTGTTCGGCAGGCGCATGGCCTCGCCTTTCTGCATCGCGCCGATGGGCAATCTCAGCCTCTTCTGGCCGAACGCCGAGGAGGAGATCGCGCAGGCCGCGGTCGCCGCCGGCATTCCCTTCGTGCTCTCGACCGCTTCGGCCGTGTCGATGGAGAAGGTCGCCGAGAGCGCGCCGGGCGGGCGTCTCTGGTTCCAGCTCTATGTCTTCAAGGACCAGAAGGTGAACCGCTCGCTGGTCGACCGCGCCGCCCAAGCCGGCTACGAGGCGCTGATGGTGACGACTGACACGCATATGTTCCCCAAGCGCGAGCGCGATCGCCGCAACGGCATCGGCCTCAATCTCAAGAAGACGCCGGCCAACATTGCCGCGGTAATGGCGCGGCCGAAATGGCTCTGGGATGTCGTTCTCTCGCGCCCGATGCCAAAGCTCGCGAACCTCGAGAGCGAGGTTTCCGGCCCGACGACCTACGAGGCTCTGGCCAACTACTTCCTCACGCAGCGCTATAACGGCTTCGATCTCGAAGACCTGAAGCGGCTCCGCGATCAGTGGAAGGGCAAGCTGATGGTCAAGGGTATTCTCAATGTCGAGGACGCCTATCGCGCCATCGAGGTCGGCTGCGATGGCATCATCCTCTCCAACCATGGCGGCCGTAATCTGGAAGGCTCGGCCGCGCCCTTCGAGGTCTTGCCGGAGATCGTTGACGGAGTCGGCGGCCGGATTCCGGTGCTGCTCGACTCCGGCTTTCGCCGCGGCAGCGATATCGTCAAGGCGCTCGCCATCGGCGCCAAGGCGGTGATGCTCGGCCGCCCCGCCGCCTATGCGGTCGCCGGCGGCGGCAAGGACGGCGTCGCGCATATGCTGGCGACGATGAAGGACGAGGTCGACCGCGTGCAGGGCTATATGGGCTGCCAGACGCTTTCCGAGCTCGGGCGCGATCTGCTGCTTTTCGACCGCCAGCGCCCGGGCGCCAACACGACGACGATCTGACGGACTTCAGGGCCCGTTTCGCGCACTCGGCCGGTGCATTGTCAGCTAGGCTATGCGCCGATAGAACAAGAGCACGCCTCACTTGGGGGAAACTGTCATGATCCTGCGCACTGCGACCGCAATCATCGCCGCATTGCTGGCGAGTGCCACCCCGACCGCCGACGCCCAGACGCCCCAGAGGGGCGGCTCGCTGACCATCGGCGTTCCCAATGGCATCCCGACTTTCGATGTCATGGCATCGACCGACGATACCGGCCGCGTCATCCACCTGCATATGTACGAGCCGCTGATCGGACGGAACGAGAAGCTGGAGGCCGCGCCGATGCTGGCCGAAAGCTGGACCATGTCGGCCGACGGCCTGACCTATACCTTCAAGATCCGCAAGGGCATCGTCTTCCATAATGGCAAGACCCTGACATCGGCGGACGCCAAGGCTTCGATCGAGCGCTACATGCGGATGAGCGTCCGCCGGCGCTATCTCGAAGACTTGGCCGAGGTATCGGCCCCCGACGCCGACACCGTGGCGCTGAAGCTGAAAAGCGCGCGCCCGCTGTTCATGAACAACTTCAGCCAGCCCGAGGTCATCGTGGCGATGCTTCCCTCCGAGGAGGCGGCGAAAGACGCGAACAAGATCGAGAGCATCGGCACCGGCCCCTACAAGCTGCAGGAATACAAGCCGGACAGCCACGTACGCCTGGTCCGCCACGACGGCTATGTGCCGGACACCCGGAGCCCGGGCCGTGACGGTTATGTCGGCAACAAGCAGGCCTTTCTGGACACGCTCAACTTCCGCATCATTCCCGAGAGCTCATCGATGATCGCGGCGCTTGAGGCGGGCGAGATCGACATGGCGGAGTGGGTGCCGGACAAGGCTGTTCCGACGCTGAAGAGGAATCCGAAGCTTACGCACGTCAACATCATGCCGGCGGGCATGCAGAGCCTGGTGCTGAACCTGGGGCAGGCTCCCACGAATAACCTCGCAGTGCGGCGTGCCATCCAAGTCGCGCTCGACATCGACGAGATCATGGAGGCTGCGCGGGACGGCAACTACGTACTCAATCATTCCGTGCAGTATCCGGGTTACCCGACCTATCCCGGCGATCGCGGCAAGGAGCGCTACAACAAGAAGGATCAGGCCCAGGCGAAGAGGCTCCTGGCCGAGGCGGGCTACAAGGGCGAGCCCGTCATCATCCTTTCGGCGGTCACCTTCGACTGGCACGCCGCCACGGCTCTGGTCATTTCCGAGCAGCTGAAGGCCATCGGAATGAACGTCCAGCTGAGGTCGATGGACTGGCCAGCGATCGTGGCGCTGCGTTCGCGTCCCGACGGATGGCACCTCAATCCTGGCTTCTTCGGCACGGGGCCTTGGCTGGGCGATCCGCTGATCTCGATCGCCAGCCTGATCGGCCCGACGCCGGGAAACAATTTCAAGGATGAGCCTCTCTACGCTTTCGCCCGGGACATGGAGAACCTGACGACCGCCGAGGGCCGCCTGCAGGCATGGTTCAAGGCCCAGGATCGGATCATCGATCAGGTGCTGATGCTCAAGCTCGGCGACATGGGGCATTCGCAGATGCTGTCGAGCAAGATCAAGGGCTTCGACAAGTTCCGGACGGCCCGGATGTGGAACGTGTGGGTGCAGAACTGATGGACCACGGCAGCCGTCCAGGATCCGAGCTGTTCGAGCGTTTCGGCATCCGCCATGTCATCAACGCGTCGGGCACCGAGACGGTTCATGGCGCAAGCCGCGCATCGAACCGGGTGGCGAACGCGGTTTCGGCCGTCCTGCCGTACTGGATCGAGATGGCGGAACTGCAACGGGCAGCGAGCGAGGTGATTGCCAAGGTGACCGGAGCCGAGGCCGGCTTCGTCACCGGGTGCTCGGCCGCCGGCATTGCCGTCGGCGTCGCCGCGGCGATGACCGGCGCCGACCTCGGCAAGGTCGAGCGGCTGCCCGATGCGAGCGGGTTCAGGAACCGGGTGGTCCTGCAGAAAGGGCACGAGGTCAATTTCGGCGCCACCGTCACGCAGATGATCCGGATCGCCGGCGCCACCCCGGTCGAGATCGGCACGGCTACCGGCTGCGCCGCCTTCCAGCTGGAGGCGGCGATCGACGAGCGCACGGCGGCGGCCGTGTTCGTCCTCTCTCACCACACGGTACAGAGCGGGCTGATGGACCTGAAGACCTTCGCCGCCGTCTGCAAGGCGAAGGGCATTCCCGTCATTGTCGATGCAGCGGCGGAGTACGACTGGCCGGGCATGCTTCGCGACGGTGCCACCGCCGTCGTGTTCAGCGCGCAAAAGGCGGCGGCCGGTACGACGGCCGGCGTCATCGCCGGCAGCCGCGACTTCATCCGTGCCTGCTTCTATCAGGAGCGCGGCATCGGTCGGCCGATGAAGGCAGGCAAGGAGAACGTCGTCGGTGCCATCACCGCTCTCGATCAGTGGCTCCAGACCGACCACAAGGCCGTGCGGAAGGCCGAGGCTGCCCGTCTCGATCGGGCCGAGCTCCAGACCGACCACAAGGCCGTGCGGAAGGCCGAGGCTGCCCGTCTCGATCGGGCCGAGTCGCTGCTGCAGAACATCAAGGGGCTCAGGCTTGAGCGCGAGCCGGATCCGCCGGGCAATCCTTTCGACCGGCTGATGCTCCATGTCGATCCTCGGGTCGCGCGGATATCGGCCTTCCAGCTGGGGCAGCAGCTCGCGGCCGGCAAGCCGAAGATCGTCTTGAGGTCGCTCCACACCGATCGTGGCTATCTGTTGCTGGATGTGCGGCGTATCGACGATGCCGAGCTCGATCTGGTGGTCGCGCGGATCCGCGAGATTCTCGCGACGGTGCCGGCGGAC
This sequence comes from Alphaproteobacteria bacterium, assembly GCA_016869285.1. GTDB lineage: Bacteria > Pseudomonadota > Alphaproteobacteria > SHVZ01 > SHVZ01 > SHVZ01. The sequence goes on along the minus strand of VGEN01000133.1, from coordinate 513 downwards.
TCGAAGCCCGTGGCGCCGCCGACCGGGGGTGATCTTACCCAGCAGGGAATGGCGCGCTGGCTCGCCCGCTAGCGGCCGCTCTCGCTCTCGACGCCTTCGGGCGCACTCTCTGCCTCCTTCCGTTCGAGATGGAACGTCATGCCCGACATCGCCATTGCCCGCTTCGCTCATGAAGGAAACAGCTTCTCGCCGATCCCGACGCCGATCGAGTGCTTCAAGCACGACGAGTGGCAGATCGGCGACGGCGTGCCGAAATTCTACCGCGGCACCAAGACCGAGATCGGCGGAACGCTGGCCTGGCTGGACCGACACCCGGAGTGGAGGCCGACCTTCCTCCGCTGCGCCGGCGCTCCGTCTTCCGGCGTGCTGGCGCCCGGCGTCTTCGACACCATCCTCGCCGATATCACGAGCGGACTCTCAAGACGGAAATGGGACGCGGTGTTCCTGTCGCTGCACGGGTCGCTGAATGCCGCCGAATACGCCCATGCCGACTACGAGCTGCTGAAGCGGGTA
>VGEN01000132.1 GCA_016869285.1 Alphaproteobacteria bacterium | reverse complement strand
GGCGCCGAGCTCGACAAAGCGCTTTCCCATGCTCTTGCCGAGCCCGGTTCCGCCGCCGGTGACCAGGATGCGCTTTCCGCTCAAGAGATCGGGCTGAAACATGCGGCCTCCGGATATTGGGGTCGAGAGTGAGGGCCGGCGGCGGCTTTGACAAGCACCGCCTGCAATGTTGCTCCTAGCTTGCTGCCGCCTCGGTGCCGGCCAAGGGTCTGATGACGAGCCGCGCGGCGGGCAGACTCACGGTCACACGCGTGCCGCCGTCGCGCTCGCTCTCGATCTTGAGATAGCCGCCGTGCAGCTCGACCAGGGCCTTGACGATCGGGAGGCCGAGGCCGGTGCCCTCGTGCTCGCGCGTAAAGGGGCTTTCGACCTGCTGGAACGGCGTCAACGCGATCTGGATCTCCTCCTCGGTCATGCCGATGCCGGTGTCGCTGACCGTCAAAGTCGGCCGCCGGCCGGCATCGACCGAGGCATCGACCCATACGCGCCCGCCGGCGGGGGTAAATTTGATCGCGTTGGTAAGCAGGTTGAGGATGATCTGGCGAAGCCTCTGGGCGCCGCCGCGGATGCGGATCGACTCGCCCTCGACCCGCGGAATGACGACAACGCCGCGCTCTGTGGCGCGGCTGCCGGTAAGCTTGACGCCATCGGCGATGATGCCTGCCATGTCGACGATTGTCTCGCGAAGCTGCAGCTCGCGCGCCTCGATCTTGGCCATGTCGAGTAGATCGCTGATCAGGCCGAGCAGGTGCGAGCCGGCGTCGTGAATGCTCGCGGCGTATCCGCGCTGCTTCGGCTCGAGCGTACCGGCATGGCCGTCGCGGAACATTTCAGAAAAGCCGAGGATCGCGTTGAGCGGCGTTCTCAGCTCGTGGCTGGTATTGGCGAGGAAGCTCGACTTGGCCCGGCTGGCATCCTCTTCGCGCAACCGCGCGCGCACCGCCTCGTCGCGCGCTCCTGCAAGCGCTACGAAAGTCGATTCGAGGCGACCGGCCTGGTCGATCAGGACGAAGCCGATCAGGCCCAGGACCAGCAGGGCGACGATGGTAGCGGCGACGATAACGGTGACTTGGCGCTCCCAGCTTGCCAGCGCCTCCCTGATCGGCACTACGATCAGCACCGTCAATGGGTGACGGTCGAGCGTCCGCATCGCCGTCAGGAAGCGGCTATCTTCCGCCCGGACGGAGACGACAGGCTCGCCCATCGCCTGATCGTCCGGCGGGTGACGCGCCATCAGGCGACCGTCGGCGCGTAGGAGAGAGATCGTGCCGGTGCCGCCGATCGCGAGCCCGCGATAGACATCGGCGAAGGTCGCCGGGTCGATGCCGGCGACGACGACGCCGAGGAACTCGCCGTCGGCCGACTGCACGCGCCGGCTCAAGACGATCCGCCACTGGCCGGAGACGCGGCTGGCGACGGGAGCGTCGATGAAGAGGCCGCCTCCGGCTCCCTGCTGGTGATGGCGGAAGTATCCGCGGTCGGATGCGTCCAGCGGTCGTGGCGGAGCGACGTCTGAGTCACCGCGCCCAACGCCTCGCGCGTCGACATAAAGAACGCCGCGGACATGAGGCTGCGCTGCGATGCGGTCGCGAAGGAGATCCCGAAGCTCTTCGGCTGTCGGGGTTCCGCCTGCGGAGACGATAGCGATCCGCTCGGCGAGAACGCCGAGAACGACGTCGATGCTGTCGACCGTTCGCGCCGCATGCTCGGCGAGAACCGCCGCGACGTCATCGAGACGAGCGCGCTGGTCGGCAACCGCGCCATAGCGGAGCCATGAAGCGACCAGGACAGCCGCAGCCAGTATCGCCAGAACAAGGGCAAGGCCCACGACGCTCAGCGCTGTGCGCTGTCGGCTGGCCATCCGGCGGTCGATCCACTCAGCGATTCGCACAGGTCGGGGTCGCCCCTATCTCGGCAACAAGGGTGGTCGGGTATGGTTATAGAGGATTAGCGCGGGAGCCGGACAGCAATGGCAGGGCCCGGCGGCCATCTGATAGCGTCGCCGGGATGCCCGCCGAACCGAGCTTCACCCTCGGCATCGAGGAAGAATACCACCTGATCGAGCGCGCGAGCGGGTCGCTGGCCGCCGAGCCGCCGCCGGCCATGCTTCAGGCCGCGCAAGATCGCCTCGGCGAGCGGGCGATGCCCGAGTTCCTGAAGTCGCAGATCGAGGTCGCGACCCGCAAATGCGCCAGCCTAGCCGAGGCCAGGCGCGAGCTGGTCGAGCTCCGCCGGACCGTGGCCGAGCTGGCCGGCGGGCACGGGCTTGCCCCGATCGCCGCCTCGACCCATCCCTTCGCCGACTGGGGCAACCTCAAGCACAGCGACCGCGTGCGTTATGTCCAGCTTGCCCGCGATCTTCAGGGCGTCGCACGCCGCCTGGTCATCTGCGGCATGCATGTGCATGTCGGCATCGAGGACGAGCATCTGCGCATCGATCTGATGAACCAGATGGCCTATTTCCTGCCGCACCTGCTGGCGCTCTCGACCTCTTCGCCCTTCTGGCGCGGCGAGGACACAGGGCTTAAGTCGTACCGCATCAGCGTCTTCAACGAGCTGCCGCGCACCGGCCTGCCGCAGGGCTTTGCCAGCTGGGGCGAGTATCAGCGCCATGTGCAGATCCTGGTCTCCGCCGGCCTGATCGACGATGCCTCCAAATTCTGGTGGGACATCCGGCCCTCGTCCCGTTTCCCTACCCTCGAGATGCGCATCACCGATGTCTGCACCAGCCTCGATGACGGTATCGCCATTGCCGCGCTCTATCGCTGTCTCCTGCGCATGCTCTGGCGGTTACGCCGCTCCAACCAGAGCTGGCGACTCTACGCGCATATGCTGATCGACGAGAATCGATGGCGCGCGCAGCGCTACGGCACCGAGGAAGGGCTGGTCGATTTCGGCAAGGGAACCGTCGTGCCCTATCGCGATCTCCTCGAGGAGATTCTCGAGCTGGTCGCACCGGACGCCGCGCATTTCGGCTGCGAGGCCGAGGTCGCGCATGCGCGGACCATCCTCGAGCGCGGCACCTCCGCCGACCGCCAGCGCAAGGTCTACAAGGAGGCAATCGCCGCGGGAGCGGCGCCGGCCGTAGCGCTGAAGCGCGTGGTCGAGTGGCTGGCCGCGGAGACGGTCGCGAACCTTTAGCCAGCCGCGGCCACGTCCCGTTTCGGCCGGTCGAACTGCAACGCGGCCAGGCGCGCATAGAGTCCGCCTTGGCGCACCAGCTCGTCATGCGTGCCGGTGGCCGCGACGCGGCCCTGGTCGATGACGACGATGCGGCTCGCCTTCTGCACGGTGGCGAGCCGGTGCGCGATCACCAGCGTCGTGCGGCCCTCCATCAGCTTGTCGAGCGCCTCCTGGACGGCGCGCTCGCTCTCGGCATCGAGCGCGCTGGTCGCTTCGTCGAGCAGCAGCACCGGCGCGTCGCGCAGGATGGCGCGCGCGATCGCGAGCCGCTGGCGCTGGCCGCCGGAAAGGCGCACACCCTTCTCGCCGAGAAAGGTCTTGAAGCCGTCGGGCAGGCGATCGAGGAACTCCGCCGCATGCGCGGCGACCGCCGCCGCCCGCACCTCCGCGTCGCTTGCCTCGGGTCGGCCGTAACGGATGTTCTCCCAGGCATCGGCCGAGAAGATCACCGGCTCCTGCGGCACCAGGCCGATACGCCGGCGGATCGTCTGCGGATCGGCTTCGGCCAGGTTCACGCCGTCGAGGCGAACGACGCCCGCATCCGGGTCGTAGAAGCGCAGCAGGAGCTGAAAGACCGTCGTCTTGCCGGCGCCCGAAGGGCCGACCAGAGCCACGCGTTCGCCCGGCCTGACGTCGAGCGACAGGCCTTCGAGCGCAGCCACGTCGGGGCGCGACGGGTAGTGAAACCGCACGGCCTCGAAGGCGACGCGCCCCTGCGGCGGCGCCAGCAGCGGCACCGGGGCGGGCGGCGCCTTGACCGCGGGCTCGGTCGCCAGCAGCTCGATGATCCTTTCCATTGCGCCGGCGGCGCGCTGCAGATCGCCGATCACCTCGCTGATCGCGCCCGCCGAGGAGGCGGCCAGGATTGCGTAGAAGACGAAGGAGGAGAGCGCGCCCGGCGAGATCTTGCCGGCCAGCATGTCGTGCCCGCCGATCCACAGCACCAGCGCGACCGCGCCGAAGACCAGCAGGATCACGATCGCGGTCAGGATCGCGCGCATCGCCGTCCGCCTGATCGCGACGGCGAAGGCGTCCTCGACCCGCCGCGCGAAACGGGTGCGGTCGAGTTCCTCATGGGTGAAGGCCTGCACGGTGCGGACGCCGCCGAGGCTCTCGTCGACATAGGCGCCGACATCGGCGATGCGGTCCTGGCTCTCGCGGCTCAAGCGCCGCACACGCCGGCCGAAGGCGAGGATCGGCACCAGCACCAGCGGGATGATGGCGAGAGCCGTCAGCATCAGCTTGGCCGAGGTGATGGCCATCATCGCCGTGGCGCCGATCAGGATCAACGTGTTGCGCAGAGCGACCGAGGCGGAAGAGCCGATCACCGTCTGCACCAGCGTCGTGTCGGTGGTGATGCGCGTGATGATCTCGCCGGTCCGCGTCACCTCGTAGAAGCCGGGACTGAGCTCGAGCACGCGTGCGTACACGGCGCGACGCAGATCGGCGACGATCCGCTCACCCAGCCAAGTGACCAGATAGAAGCGCCCGAAGGTAGCGAAAGCGGCAACGACGACGACACCGAGCAAGGCAATCACGGTGCGATCGAGCAGCTCGGCATTGCCGCTCGCCAGGCCGTCGTCGATCAGGTGGCGGAGCGCCCAGCCGAGGCCGAGCACAGTCGCCGCCGCGATCAGCAGGAAGATGGCGGCACCGGCGAGGCGGAAGCGATAGGGCCTGAGGAACGGCCAGAGCGGCTTCAGCGCTCCCAGGTTCCGGCTCGGCAGTCGGTCGGTGGAGGCGGCCACGCGGTGCTAGTCGAGGGCCAAGGGGGTTTCGGTCGCCGCCGAGAGCTCGCGCGACAACAGATCGGAGAGCCTGCCCCCTCCTTTTGTCGCAATCCAGCGCGCCGCCTTGCCCGGACCCTCGCGATAATCGAAATGCCAGGCGCCGGAGGCGGGCGAGGCAAGCCAGATCTGGCGGTTCGGTGCCTGCTTGTTGATCACGTAGATCCCGCCCGCTTCGAGGCGGATGGTCAGGATGCCGCCTTCGAGATCGATGTCGAGATCATCGGCAAGCGCGTCCTCGATCGTCGCGAGGAGATATTTCAGCGTCTCATCGGCGAGGCGCACGAAGCTCGGTTCGTCGAGGCTCATGGTCGGGCGTCCTCATACCCCGCCTGCCGCCGCCCGGCAACGAGGCAAGGCGCCACGCTTACCCGCCAGGTAGTGGCTTCGCCGCGCGCCAGGGATTACCTATGGCGCATGATCGGAACCTCCCTCTCCGCCTCGCACGCCCCGGCCGTCGGCGGGCTGATCCAGCGCTGGCGCAAAAGCCGGCGCATGAGCCAGCTCGACCTCGCCCTCGAAAGCGGCATCTCCGCCCGGCATCTGAGCTTCGTCGAGACCGGTCGCACGCGCCCCAGCCGCGACATGGTGCTGCGGCTCTGCGGCGTGCTCGCAGTGCCGTTGCGCGACCGCAACAACCTGCTGCTGGCAGCTGGCTTCGCCCCGGTCTATCGCGAAACCGCGTTCGATGCGCCCGAGATGGCGGAAATCCTCTCGGCCGTTCGCCTGATCCTGCGACGCCACGAGCCTTACCCCGCGGTCGCCTTCGACGCGGGGTGGGACATCGTCATGGTCAACACCGCCTATGCCGGCGTGGCCAATGCGTTGACGCTGCCGGGTCACACGCCGCTGCCGGCGCTGACGCTGGTCGAGAAGCCGCGGCCGAACATCCTGCGCATGCTCTGCCACCCCGAAGGCGCGAGGAAGCTGGTCGCGAACTGGGAGGAGACCACACGCGCCGTGCTCGCCCGCGCCCGCCGAGAAGCGCTGCGCGACGGCGATGCCGGCCGCCGCGCATTGCTCGCCGAGATCAGCGCTTTCCCCGGCGTTCCCGGCCCCGATCCGCGCGAGCTGGACTCGGCCCAGCTCGGCCTCGTGGTGCCGATCGAGATACGCACGCCGACCGGGACCCGGCGCCTGCTCTCGACCATCGCCACGCTCGGCACTGCGGAGGACATCACCCTGCAGGAGCTCAGGATCGAGAGCTTCCATCCCGTCGAGGACGCCGCCGCCTAGTCAAGACCCCGCGGACCCGCTAGTTTCCTATAAGAAACCTCCTGGGAGCTCAGGGTCCATGGACACCATCGTCGGCCATCCCGCGATCAAGGCCACCACCTTCCGCGAAGCCACCGCGGAGGACTGGGACTACGTCACCCGGCTCGGCCGCGAGGCGATCCAGAAGAATGCCGGGCGTCCGGTCATCGACCTGCTGCGCTCGCAGAAGGACGTGCCGAACCATGGCTGGCAGGTGAACAACTACGAGCACTCGCTGCAATGCGCCACCCGCGCGCTCCGCAACGGCGAGACCGAGGAATACATCGTCGCCTGCCTTCTGCACGACCTCTGCCAGGACCTGAATCCCTACAACCACGACAAGCTTGCCGGCGACGCGCTCCGCTACTACGTCTCCGACGAGCTGCACTGGGTGGTCGCCAATCACCAGGTCTTCCAGCTCTCCTTCCGCGACCATTCGAAGTTCGACAGAACCGCCTGCGAGAAGTTCCGCGGCCATCCCCACTTCGAAGCGGCGATGCGGTTCTGCGAGCACTACGACATGAACTGCTTCGGCAAGTACGATTACCTTCCGCTGGAGCACTTCGAACCGATGGTGTATCGCCTGTACGAGAAGGGCGTCCAAGCCTTCCACGCCAAGCACCCGTATTGACGGCTCGCGGCGGGACGGCTGACAGGCGCCCCGTCCCGCCCGAGGAATCCTAGTCCCGCATGACCAAATCTTCTCTCGACGTCGCCTTCGTGCGGCGTCAGTTTCCGCAGCTCGCCGACGGCACCGCGTTCTTCGAGAACGCCGGCGGCAGCCTGGTGCCGGAGGCGGTGAAGCAGCGCCTCCTCGACTTCGTCGAGAGGAGCTTCGCCCAGCCCTCCTACGATTCCGAGCCGTCGCTGATCTCGCGCCGGCGCATGGCCGACGGCAAGCGGCTCGCCGCCGACCTGCTCGGCGTCGAGCCCCAGGAGATCGTCCTCGGCCCTTCGACCACGCTGAACTTCTACGTCCTCGCCCAGGCGCTCCGGCCTCTGTTCCAGCCGGGCGACGAAATCGTCGTCACCAACCAGGACCACGAAGCCAATGTCGGCGCCTGGCGCCGGCTCGAGGAGTTCGGCCTGGTCATCCGCGAGTGGCAGATCGACAAGAAATCAGGCGAGCTCCGCCTCGCCGATCTCGACACGCTGCTCTCGCCGAAGACGAAGCTCGTCTGCGTCACGCATTGCTCGAACGTCGTCGGCAGCGTCAACGACGTGGCGGCGGTGGCGGCGCGAGCGAAGAAGGTGGGGGCGCTCACCGTCGTCGACGGCGTCGGCTACGCGCCGCACCACCTGATCGATGCGCGCGGGCTCGGCGTCGATGCCTATGCCTGCTCGGCCTACAAGATCTTCGGCACGCATCTCGGGATCCTCTGGGTGAAGCCCGAGCTCGCTGCAAGGGCGAAGCCGCAGAACCACTACTTTATCGACAGCGCTCCGGCGACGCTCAACCCGGGCGGCCTCACCTATGAGCTGGTCGCCGGACTCGGCGGCACCGGCGACTATCTCGACCTGCTCTACCGGCACCATTTCGGCTCGGGCGAGAACTCGGCCCGCGCCCGTTATGCGCGCGTGTTCAAGCTGATCGAGGGGCATGAGGCGCGACTTGGCAAGCGCATCGTCGACTTCCTCAAGAGCCGGAAAAGCGTGCGCCTGATCGGCGAGGACGGGGCGCGCGCGCCGATCGTCTGCTTCGCCGTCGCCGGCAAGACCTCGGCGGAAGTCGCCAAGGCGCTGTTCGCCAAGCGTGTCGCCGTCGGCCACGGCCATTTCTACGCCAAGCGCTGCGTCGATGCGCTCGGTCTCGAAGGCGTGATCCGCATCAGCTTCGCGCACTACAATGACGATGCCGAGGTCGACCGCCTGATCGAGGCGCTGAAAGAGATCCTGCCGGCCTGACGAGGAGAACGCCATGCCTGCCACCGACTCGACCAAGATGACCGTCGCCGAGATGATCGCGGGTTTCCGCGCCAAGACGCTCTCGCCGGTCGAGGCGCTGGAGGCCTCGCTGAAGCGCCTCGACGAGGTGCAGCCGCGCCTCAATCCCTTCTGCTGGATCGACAAGGAGACCGGCCGCCGCATGGCGAAGGAATCCGAGGCGCGCTGGCAGAGAGATATGCCGAAGGGCCCGTTCGACGGCGTGCCGATCCCGATCAAGGACACCAACGCGGTCGCCGGCTGGCCCCTCCGCTTCGGCAGCCTGACCATCCCGGACACGCCGGTCGACTATGACGGGCCGATGACGGCGGGGCTGCGCGCCGCCGGCGGCGTCTTCTTCGGCAAGACGACGACGCCGGAGTTCGGCTGGAAAGGCATGACCGACAGCCCGCTTTCGGGCATCACGTGTAATCCGTGGAACGAGGGCAAGGGTGCCGGCGGCTCCTCCGGCGGCGCGGCGGTCTCGGTCTCCACCGGCATCGGGCCGATCGCAACCGGCGGCGATGGCGGCGGCTCCATTCGCATGCCCGGCGCCTTCTGCGGCGTCTTCGGCATCAAGCCGAGCCATGGCCGCGTCTCGACCCCGACCGCGGCCGGCGTCGGCGACATGTCGGTGCACGGGCCGCTCGGCCGCACGGTCGCCTGTACCGCGGCGATGCTGACCGTGATCGCCGAGCCGGACGAGCGCGATCCCTTCGCCATCCCGCCGCAGAACATCGACTATGTCGCCGAGCTCAAGAAAGGCGTGAAGGGCCTTAGAATCGGCTTCAGCCCGGCGCTCGGCTACATCAAGGTCGTCGATCCGCGGATCGCCGACGAGATCGCCAAGGCGGTGAAGGTGCTCGCCGATGCCGGCGCTATCGTCGAGGCCGTCGATCCCGGCTTCCCCGACCCGGCCTGGGCCATCGACATCATCTGGCGGGCCTCCAACGCCAAACGCCTGCCAAAGATGACGCCCGAGCAGATCAAGCTGATGGAGCCGGCGCTGCTCGAATGCTCGGTCTCCGGGCTATCGATTCCGGCCGTCGACTTCCTCGACGCGCAGGACGTCCGCCTCGACATGGCGCGGACGATGAAGGCCTTCCACAGCAAGTACGACCTGCTGGTGACGCCGACGATGCCGATCGTCGCGTTCGATGCCGGCCTGGTCACGCCGGACAAGGCCAAGTTCCCGACCTGGCTCCACTGGTCGCCTTTCACCTGGCCGTTCAACATGACGCGTCAGCCGGCGGCGACATGCCCTGCCGGATTCGTCGACGGGCTGCCGATCGGGCTCCACATCGTCGGCCCGATGTTCCGCGAGGATCTGATCCTACGCGCCGCCGCCGCCTTCGAGCAGGCGCGGCCGTTCAAGATGGTGCACGCCTAGGGGATCGCCTGCCCGGCAAAGACGCCGGTGCAGGTGCCGTTGTCGACAGCGACCTGGCCGTTGACGATCACGTAGGGCACGCCGAGCGGGAAGGAACGCGGGTTCTCGTAGGTTGAGGTGTCGCTGACCGTCGCCGCATCGAAGATGGCGACATCGGCGAAGGCGTTCCTCTCGATACGCCCGCGATCCTTCAGGCCGAAGCGCCGCGCCGGGCGGTCGGTCATGCGGTGGATCATGTCCTCGAGGCTGATACCACCGATCTCGCGCCGGAGCCGCAGAAAGCGCGGGAAGGCGCCATAGCTGCGCGGGTGCGGGAAGCGGCCGGCAGGCGTGATGTCGCTGCACACCATGTAGTCCGGGCGCGCGATCAGCTCCATGAAGTCGCGATCCATGCGGCCGCGGACGGCGGCGCTGTCGGGCGGTGCCCCGACATGGCCGACCTTGAGATTCTGCTCGACCAGAACCTCGCAAAGGGCCTCGCCGGGCGTGCGACCGCGTTTCGCGGCGAGGTCGGTCAACCGCGTACCCTCCATCTCCGGCGCCATCGGCATGTAGCCGAGAATGATCATCGCGAGCATCGGCTTCTCGTCCCTATCGAGATAGGCAACGATCTTCTTCCGCTCGGACGGATCGCGCAGACGCTTCAGGATTTCCGCCGGGCCTCCCTCCTGCGCGAAGGCCGGCAGCAGGCTGACGGCGATCGAGCTTCCCGACGGATAGGGATAGATGTCGAAAGTGACGTCGGAGTCCTTGGTCCTGGCCGCGTCAATCGGTCCCATGATCGCCGGGATGTTCCCGGCGGATTCAGGCTGAGTACGGTAATGCGCGAAGTGCAGCTTGGCGCCTGAGCGGCGCGCGACCTCCATGCCCTCGACCACGCCGCCGCCACCGAAGGCATGTGCGACGACGTTTTTTCGCGGCTCGCACATGTAGATCTTGCCGGCCTCGCGCACGATCTTGACGAGCTCGACGATCTCCTCGGTGTCGCCCCAGGGGCCGGGATAGTACTTGCCGCCGGTGGTGAAACCGATCGCGCCCTGCTCCAGCCCCTCGCGCGTCAGCTTCTTCGCCGTCTCCAGCGCCTCGCCGCGGAGCGGCTTGTCGTGGAACCCCAGCGACTGCAGGCGCACGGTTGCGTGCGGCACGAAGTAGGCGGTGTTGATCGAGATCTTCTTGTGATAGTGGCGCCGGAAGGCGGCGACGCTCTGCATGTCGAGGTCTTCCGGCGGATCGCCGAGAAGCCCACCGAGCCAATGGCGATAGGTCTTGAAGTTGTAGGCCGAGAGCGGCGCATAGGACATGCCGTCGATGCCGAGGAACTCGGTGGTGATGCCCTGGCGGACGCCGTTGGCATGCTGCGGATCGACAAGCAGCGCGCCCTCGGAATGCGTGTGCGTGTCGATGAAGCCCGGAGAGACCGTCAGGCCCATGGCATCGATGCGGCGCTTGGCCTCCGCCTTCGAGAGGTCGCCGACTGCCTCGATACGCTCGCCCTTGATACCGATGTCGCCTCTGTAGCCGGCGCGGCCGGTGCCATCGACGACCGTTCCGCCCGAGATCACCAGATCGAACAAGCCGCCCTCCTCGGATGAAGCGGCGGCTCCCGATCGGGAGCCGCCGTCGGCAACGCGATCAGCTCTTCGAGATGTTCCAGAGCAGCAGCACCGGCGAGGAGATCACGCCGGTGACGTTCTTGCGGAACACGACGACGGTGGCGCGCTGACCGAGTGGCACCATCATCACGTTGTCGGCGATCTGGGTGTGGAGCTGATCCAGGATCACCTTCTGCTTCGCCGGATCGGCTTCCTTCGCCCAGGCGAGGCGAAGGCGCTCGACCTCGGGGTTGCAGGGCCAGCCGACCCAGGCTCTCTCGCAGGCGCCGTTGATCACCGGATAGTCGATCGGGTTGATCAGCGTGCCCTCCCAGTATGACGCGATCAGGCTCCAGCCGCCCTGGCCTGGGACCGCCTTGCTTTCTCGGCGCTGGGAATGCGTGCCGGGATCCATCGTGTCGAGCGTGACGTTGAGCCCGATTTTCTTGAGGTTCTGTGCCATCAGCTGGGCTGCCGGCGAGTGCACTGTTTCAGCCGGGTTCAGCATGATGATCGGCTCGCCCTTGTAGCCTGCCTCCTCGAACAGCTTCTTCGCCTTATCGAGATCAGGCTTGGTATTGGCCCTGACCCTGCCGGCGGTCGAGTAGCTGGGCGTGCCGCAGAACAGGAAGGAGTCGCAAGTCCTGTAGAGTTCCGGATCGCCGCCAACCGCCTGCATGAATTCGGTCTGGTCGGTCAGCGCCACCAGCGCTTCGCGTGCCTTCGGGTTGTTGAAGGGCGGGTGCAGATGGTTCGGACGAATGATGAACATCGAACCGAGCGGATCGTTGACCTTGACCACCAGATCCGGGTTCCGCCGCATGACCGGCAGCAGATCGGCTTTGGGCTGGTCGACGCGGATTCAAGTAACCAGTGCATAATTTTATGGAAGGGCGAAGGGGTAACCTCTTGCACTCACGAGAGGTTACTGATGAGCCTATACCGGCGAGTTACCTATGAGGACCGCTGCCAGATTTATGCGCTGAGCCAGGACGGTGCCTGCCAAGAAGCTATTGCCAAGGTTTTGGGTGTCAGCCAAAGCACGGTCAGCCGAGAGCTGCGCCGCAATCGGGGTCAACGCGGCTATCGGTTCAAGCAGGCAGAAACAAAAGCTCAGGCGCGGCAGGCGATACGACATAAGCCCCGCAAGCTGACGGCGTCCGTGCGGCGCAAGGTCGAAGCGAAGTTGCGCCAGATGCGCTGGTCGCCCGAGCAGATCAGCGGCTGGTTACGCGAGCAGGGCATCGGGCTGAGCCATGAGCGC